>CAZFMJ010000014.1:0-24111 GCA_964520045.1 uncultured Elusimicrobiales bacterium
GTCCCAAACTCACTGCTTGTAAGGATAGTTTGGGGCAGCGTTATCAGCGTTCTATATTTTAATAGCTGAACAGTTACGTTTTAATATGAAATCCAAAGCTTTAATAATAAGCGTTGACTTAAAAAATAGAGCCGGAAGACTTTCCGGCTCTATTGAAGAATTGGCAAGACTGGCGCAAACAGCCGGAATAAACGTCGATTCGTCTTTGGAAATTAAAGTAACGAAATATACCCCCGCCATATTCATAGGAACCGGCAAAGTAAGCGAAATAGCGGCTAAAATCCGGGAGTGCGGAATAAATACGGTAATATTCGACGAAGATCTTTCGCCGGCTCAGCAGAGAAATCTCGGGGGGGAAATACCCGCCCGCATAATAGACAGGACAAGACTTATACTCGACATATTCGCGCAGCGCGCCAAAACAAGGGAAGGCAAACTTCAGGTGGAACTGGCTGATTTAACCTATATGCTTCCGCGGCTGACCGGAAAAGGACTTGCAATGTCTCAGCAGAAAGGCAAGATAGGAACCAGAGGCCCCGGAGAACGCCAGCTTGAATATGACCGGCGAAACATACGCGGCAGAATAATTCATTTAAAAAAGGAAATAGAGCAGATAAAAAACGAGCGCTTTGTCCGGAATAAAAAGAGAAATAACGTCCCCGTGCCGCAAATAGCCATTGTAGGCTACACAAATGCCGGGAAATCGACCCTGCTTAACTGCCTTACCGGAGGAAAAGCCGGAGCCTATGTCGATGATAAACTTTTTGCCACGCTGGACACCGCTACCAGGCGGGTAAAACTTCCATCCGGAGGCTGCGCGCTTTTTACGGACACGGTCGGATTCATACAAAAACTCCCCCATACGTTAATAGCGGCATTCAGGGCGACGCTTGAGCAGATAGCGGACGCGGACTGCATACTGCATGTTCATGACTGTTCTTCTAAATCGATGCATCGGCAGGCCGAGGCTGTGGAAAAAACCTTAAAAGAGCTTAAGGCGGAAACCATACCCAGATTAAATATTTATAATAAAGCCGATCTTCTGCCTGAAGGAGAACACATCTTGTCATCTGACGGCAATTACACCCTTATATCAGCGCTCAGGCAAACCGGCATTAATGAAATGCTGAAACTGGTGGAAAATGTGCTTGCCGTTCGGTGGAAATACTGCGAAATTTTAGCGCCCCACCACAAGTGGAAACTCCTTAATGAAATACACAAGACCTGCATGGTTTTAAGCTCAAAACACTGCGGGGAAGGCACAAAAATCGCTTTTAAGGCCACGGCGGAAAACTGGCAGCGCATACAAAAAGAGCTGGCCGCATAATAACAGTCTCCTTTATATTATTTCATTAAAAGCACTAACATTTGCTAAACTATTATAAATGGAACTTAAATCTCTTGTTCTTATGCTGGCCAGCTATCTGCTGGGCGGCATTTCATCGGGATATCTTATCGCGCGCTATCTCAAAGGCATAGATATCCGAAATTACGGTTCGGGAAATCCGGGAGCGGCAAACGTATACCGAATAGTGGGGAAATGGGCGGGATGGACTACTTTCGGACTTGATGCGGCAAAGGGATTTATTCCGGTGCTGGTTGTTTCTAAATACTTTTACCCGCAAAGGCATGAGATAATAATACTATGCGGAGTATTGGCCATAACCGGCCATATGTGGCCGGTATTTCTGGGATTCAAAGGCGGCAAGGGAGTGGCCACATCAGCCGGAGTTTTCGGAGCCATTCTGCCTCTCCCTACCCTTGTAGCATTCTTGGGATTTATCATCGCGGTAGCGATAAGCGGACACATTTCAATAGGTTCAATATGCGCAGGCATAATCCTGCCGATTTTAAGTTTTTGGCTGGGTTACCCGCTTCCATTTTCAATAATGGTGACGATAGTATCGGCTCTCATATTGTACAAACACATACCCAATATGAAGCGGATACTAAGCCGCAAGGAACTGCCGTTCCAAGACAATTCTTCCGAACCCACCGGAACAGCATAAAATATCATGACCGAAAAACCCAAAGACCCTTCCTCAGAAACAGAAGTAAGAATATATTCGCTCGCGACCATGATGACGGAATCTATAATATTTCTGGAGGAGATAAACGGCAACAGGCTTCTTCCGATATGGATAGGCACGGTGGAAGGACAAGCCATAGCCATACGATTTTCAGGGATAGTCCTGCCGAGGCCGCTGACGCACGACCTTACTCTTTCAATAATCAAAACGCTGGGATTTACGGTTGAAAAAATTATCATAACCGACCTGAAAGAGAATACTTTCTATGCTTCCATTTATGTAAAAAACGGCGGCGCCGTTCATATAATAGATTCACGGCCCTCGGACGCCCTTGCGATTGCGGTGCGGGCAGGATGCTCTATATTCATCAGGGAAGCCATATTTTCACATGCGCAGGTGCTAAGCAAACCCATAAGCGAGGATGAGGTGCAAAAATTCAAGGATGAGCTTAAAGATTTGAAGCCGCAGGATATTTTCAAAAATCTTTCGGAAAAAAACAAAACAGAACCTGAAGAAAAAAACAACAACAAGGAAAAAAACGACAAAGAGGAGAATGAGGAATGAATCGGCTGGGTATAATAAAAGCTGTTGCCAAGACGCTTGAAACCGAAGGCGAAGCCTCTCTGGCCGTGCGCGCCATTTTTGACGTAATAACAAAAGCCCTTAGAAACGGCGAAAAAGTGGTGATATCCAATTTCGGCACATTCAGAGTAAAGGAACGCCGGTCAAGACAGGCCAGAAATCCCAAGACAGGAGACAGCGTGGCTGTCCCTCCGCGGAGGGGAATCCGCTTCAAAGCTTCAAAAATAATATTGGGCGAATAGCCGCGCAAACATGCAGGAACTTCTGGAAAAAAAATATTACACCATCGGCGAAATATGCCGGCAGACAAGCATACCGGCATACACTTTGCGCTATTGGGAATCACAGTTTAAGATTTTAAGGCCTATACGCAAACAAAGCGGACACCGCCGTTTCACGCAAAAAGATATCAATGCGATACTTGAGATAAAAGACCTGCTGTTTCTGCGGGGATTTACGCTTGCCGGAGCTAAAAAAATGCTGAGAGGCCGGCGGAACTGCGGCGAAAAAACTAATTCCGAAAGCGCGCTTTCCGCCGACAGCAGTAATTTACTGCAGGAAGTTCACAAAGAACTTCAGGTAATTATAAAAGACCTGGAAGAAGGGAAACGGTAGAAGGCAGATGGAAGACGGTGAACAGAAAAGAATTTATCATACCGTCTATCATCGGCGAATGAACGAGGACGCGACAAATATAGAGGATTTCCGCTTCGGGTGGTTCAGCGCCGCGACTGACTGAAAGGAAGGCAGCAAGCGACGATGTAATGGAGGGCAGAGCCCTCCTTGTGGAGTGCCGAACGGAGATTTATTCCTTTCGGAGTGAGGGAATCCCAATGCCTCCTGTCCCGCCCTATTCTTTGGCGGACGAGTGCATGAGGACACGACAGATACGGGGAGTGGCTCAATGGTAGAGCGCTCGCTTGGGGTGCGAGAGACTCCGGGTTCAATTCCCGGCTCCCCGATGTTTTTTGTACATATCTTATGACAAAAATGCCACAAAACATTTCCGAAAGAATCAATACTCTTGCTTCTAAGTATTCCCAAACTCTTAAAACGGTAATGGACACTCGAATTACAGAAATGAAGGCGGATGATAACTCCCACTATTTGCTTTATAGAGTTTTAGGTGTAACAAACGCAGAAGGAAAACTTATAGATGAATATCAAAACAAAGGCCGGTTTTTATACAAATATGCTGGTTCATTTTTGGAAGAAGCCGCCATTCTCTGTTTTGAAGAAAAGTTTCCAAACGCTAAAAGGAAGTTGAGAATTCCCAACAAGTTGGGCACTCGTCCTTCCACTTTTGAGATTGATTGTTTGGTAGGCACGGAGGCATTTGAAATAAAATGGCGTGATGCCACTACGGATGGTGACCATATAACCAAAGAACATACGCGCGTTAAAAACATAAAAAATGCGGGGTACAAACCTATTCGAATCATGTTTTATTATCCAAACAGGAAACAGGCAATACGAATACAAGAGACTTTAAAGACTATTTATGCGGGCGTTAGTGGTGAATATTACTTTGGCAAAGGTGCTTGGGAAATTATCAAAAAGAAAACTGGCATTGATTTATTAAATATTTTAGAAAAAATAGCTGAGCGGGGAACAAAAAACCAATGATACTTCAGGGAGATTGCTTAAAAGAACTAAAAAAATTAGACAGCAAGTCTGTTGATTTGGTTTATCTTGATCCGCCTTTCTTTACGCAAAAGAAACAATCCTCAAAATCACGAGACACCTTGAAAGAGTACTCTTTTGATGATACATGGGAAAGCATTGAAAGCTATAAAAATTATATCCAGGAAAGACTTGTTGAATGCAAGCGGGTTCTTAAAGATACCGGAAGTATTTTTTTGCATTGCGATAGGACTGCTTCGCATTATCTCCGCTTAGCCCTTGATGAAGTGTTTGCCGCAACTAATTTTCAGAGCGAAATCATTTGGTCATATAAAAGATGGTCAAATGCTAAAATGGGATTGCTCAATTCTCACCAAACAATCTATTTCTATAGCAAATTTCCATATTTCAAATTTAATAGGATCTTTACCTCCTACTCCCCGACAACAAACATTGATCAAATCTTCCAAAAAAGGACACGTGATGAGAATGGAAAAACAAAATATAAGAAAGCCTCAAACGGCGACCATGAATTGATCGAACAAAAAAATGGCGTGCCATTATCTGATGTCTGGGAAATTCCATATTTAAACCCAAAAGCAAATGAAAGAGTGGGCTACCCGACACAGAAGCCGATTATTTTACTCGAACGGATAATCCAACTCACAACCGAAAACGAAGATGTTATACTCGATCCATTTTGCGGAAGTGGAACGACTCTTGTTGCGGCAGCGCTACTTAACCGAAAATATATAGGAATTGATATATCCCACGACGCTATTGAATTAACAAAAAAAAGATTAGCGAATCCTATTAAATCCGATTCCCCGTTACTCAAAAATGGCAAAGATTCTTATTTAAATCAGGATAAAAATATTCTGGGAATTTTAAAGACCATAGAAGCCGAACCGGTGCAGAGGAATAAAGGCATTGATGGATTTCTTAAAATCAAAAATGCAATAAAGCCCGTCCCGATTAGAATTCAACGCGAATCGGAAAGTTTAGAAAACGCAAGAAGTCTCTTACTGAAAGCAAGTGGAAAAAATGGGTTTAAATTAGCAGTTTTATTAAAAACCAACGACAAGATAGAATCGACTCTATTTAACCTTCCCGAGATAGAAAATCGGAATCTTTTTATTGTTGAGAGCGTTTCAATGATCCCCGACTTAAAAAATAAACTCGAAATGCTCGTATGACTTCCTTGCATTGTTGAATGTAATACACCTTTACCGCCTCAATAGCAACTCGGACACATAGATACGGGGCCAAAGAAGTTTTTGAGAACCCCGAACTCTTTGTATGGAAGCTCAAAGCCTGTATCCAAGTTGCTTGGTAAAAAGAAGTATAAAATTGTAAGGAAATTTTAGTTTTCTTATGTTTATTTACGACAAACCAATTGAAACTGAAGAAGATGACTTTCTCGGAAGAAAAAGATTTTCCCGACATCTTGGGAAGGCTCTCTTGGATTGGGAAGAGAAAGAAAGTTTGGTTATCGCAATTTATGGCGAATGGGGTTCGGGTAAATCTTCGGTAATAAACTTATTACGTAAAAACATTGAAAAGAGCAGTCACAATAACAAACCCACAATCATTGAATTTAATCCATGGATTTTTTCCGAAGAGGACAATTTGGGAAAGCATTTTTTCAATGAGATCGCAAAAGAACTAGAAATTAGAAATGATACTGAAAAAGATAAAAAGATCGCCATAAAATTAAAATTCTATGCGGGCTTGCTCAGTCTGACACCAGAAGAAAATTTAATCACCGGCTTATCATCAAAAACATTGCTCATATTGGGCTTAATGGGTATTTCATCGAGCGAAATCATCAACTGGCTTAATATCCCTATTATTCGGATTCGACATGGCCTTTTAGCCGGCGGATTTATTTTTTTATTGCTTGAGCTTTTTAAAGGATATTTAACGAAATTGGCGAACTATTTTGAGAGAAAAGCTGAATACTATTCAAAATCTATATCTGAGGTTAAGAGAGAAATTAAAGAAGAACTAATTGATAGGCATAAAAAGCTTGTGATTATTATTGATGATATTGACAGATTAAACCAATCGGAAATCAGGCAAATTTTTAGGCTTATCCGCGTAAATGCGGATTTTCCAAACACAATATACCTTCTGGCTTTTGACAGAAAAATTATTGAAAAAAATCTCGAAGAACAGATTGGCGTATCAGGAAAAGATTATTTAAATAAGATTGTCCAGGTTAATTTCGATGTTCCCTTCGCAAAGCCTTCAAAAATCCACACATTTCTTTTCACAGAGCTAGATCGGATTTTGAGCGTGTTGCCGGAATCTGCGCAAAAATATTTTGGTCAGAGCGATCCATATTGGCCGAATGTTTATCATTCTGGTTTCGAAGACTTTTTTAAAAATATAAGAGGTGTAAAAAAGTTCGCAAGTAGCCTAAAATTTAATATCTCCCAAATGTATCAAGATGAGATAATGGAAGTAAATCCGATAGATTTTATTGCTATTGAAGCAATTAGAGTTTTTGCGCCAGATTTTTATTCGTTCATGCGAGATAAAAACACACTTTTTACTTCAACAGATAGTGATGATCGAGCCTCAAGGGGTGCCAACCCAAGAAAAGAGGAGATTGAAAAAGCTTTAAATGACTTACCGAATGAAACAAAGAAGTCCGTTCTTGAGTTATTAAAAAGGTTATTTCCACAAATAGACGGCATTTTCAAAAATGGCTATTCAACCTACGGACACGAATGGCAATCCAGTTGGAGTAACAACTTAAGAATATGCGCTATAAATAATTTCGATAGCTATTTTACACTTATTCCTGGCGGCGACGAAAAAGAATTGAGTCAGTTTGAAATTGAAGAAATTTTAAGCAAAATGAGTTCAGCAGAAGATTTTGAAAAAATCATCAGAGAGCATATCAAAAAAAATAAAATCAGGAAGGTCCTACAAAGAATCCAAGATTTTACGGGAGATCAAAATCGTATTTCTCAAGACAATACAAAGAATGTAGTTCAGGCACTTTTCAATATTTCGGATGATCTGCCAGATGAAAAGGTAGGCATGTGGGATGTCGGGGTAGACATGGAGTCAATGAGAATAATTTACCAACTACTAAAACGAGAAATCGACAAAAGCAAAAATTTTGAAATATTAAAAAAAACTATTCCACCGTCAAGGGGTTTATTCGGTCCCGTGCAAGAAGTTTCCCTTGAATCCTCAAAAAAAGAAAAAGGCAAGGACTCCAGCGAATTTGTAATACCAGAAAATAATATTGAGGAATTACAAAAACTATGTCTCAAAAAAATTGAAGGTGTCGACACAAACGATCTACTTAAACATAAAAATCTGCTCTATATTTTATATCGGTGGAAAGAATGGGATAAAGAGAAAAACTGGGAAAAGTTTGTAACAGAAATAACAGAAGATAATCGGAAATTACTATTATTCATGGCTAAATTTATTTCAGAGAGCAGGAGTCAAACAATCGGCGATTATGGCGTAAAAGTCACAAAAAAATTTAATTATACAAGCTTGGGTGATTTTTTTAATTTAGATCAAGCAAAAACAAGATTGGAAGAAATTAAAAATCAGGATACCAAACCATATAAAGATAATAAACAAATGATTGACTTATATTTAAATAATCTCGGTAAAAAAGATAAAAGCTATTTAGATTAGATGGATTTTTTCTTAATTTGCGACAAAATACTATTGAATGCGGCACGCCAACGGAGTTAGCACGGCCTCCAGCGCCGACGAAAAAAAGCTAAAGCGGAAAAAAAAAGGGGGGGTAAATCATTTGAGCAATTTTCGCTCGAAAAAAGTTCGAGCTTCGTTCAGCAATTGCAATGTTTTTTGTACATAAACCATGCATGCTTCATCAGCAAAGAATACGGTAGCTTTGATATACGGCTATGAGCCGTCGGGACATGCCTGCGCCGCGGGCGCACTCGGAAAGTGTTTTACCCGGCAGGGCTGGAAGCCGGTTTTTTTAAATCTTTCAAAAGACCTTTACCCGGTACTTGGGCCGATTGTGGCAAAAACCTATCTGAAAATTCTTCAAAAAGCTCCGGCTTTATGGGATTATCTTTATGATAATAAAAGCATCTCAAAAGCCACGATCGATTTACGCAAAGCGGCGCTGGCCTCAAAATCCCAAAAAATCATAAGCCGTATAGCCGGACAAAATATAAACGCGGTGGTATGCACGCATGCCCTTGCCTGCGCTATTATTTCCGCGTCAAAACAGGCCGGGATAGAAATCCCCGTGTTTGCGGTTATAACGGATTTTACGGCGCATGCCTATTGGCCCTCAAAAGGCATAGAGAAATATTTCGTGCCCGACATGCGGACGCTGGGAGAACTGTCCCAAAACGGAATTTCCGCGGGCGATATCCGCGTATCCGGGATCCCGATACGGGATGAATTTCTTTCCGCTCCCGATATTTATTCCGCGCGCATACGACTCGGGCTTTCCGCCCATATGCCGACCGCTATTATTTCCGGCGGCAGCAAGGGGCTCGGGAACATAGAAACACAGGTAAAAACACTTATGCCCCTTGCGGAAAAAATTCAGATAATAGTGCTTTGCGGCGAAAATAAAAATCTGAGCAAAAAACTGGGCAAAACCGCCGGCAGGCATAAACACATGCGGATATTAGGCTATAAAGACTCCATCGCGGATATTATGCCGGCTGCGGATATCATCATCGGCAAACCTGGCGGAGTGACTGTGGCAGAATCGCTTGCGCTGGGCAAGCCATGGATAATTTTTTCCCCGCTCCCGGGGCAGGAAGAACGCAACGCCCGCTACCTGCTGGAAAACGGAGCGGCGCAATCGGCGCAAAACGTAGAGCAGCTGCGCGATATTGCCCGGCATCTTCTCATCTCAAACGATACTGCGGTTAAAACCATGTCGGTCAATGCGGCAAAACTGGGAAAACCCAATGCGTGCCGCGAAATAGTTTCGGAAATAATCAACCGCACAAATTCGCTAAACGCAGCGGATGCATTGCTCAGCTGTTGCGCCGCGAATGTAAATTAAAATATACTATTACTCACAGGTGGACAGGATTCAGAAGCCAGCCCCATTCCTTCCTCAGAAGCTGTGAGAATGGGTCAGTCCAAACTCACTGCCTTTTCCGCCTCTCCGCTTTTGGCGGAGGGCGAGATCCCGCCAAGTTGTGTGGCGGAAAGGTTTGTTTGGACAGAATTCAGAATAAGCTGCGACTTTTTACTTCTGGCTGCCTGAGTAGTTGCAATATAGTTAATTTATCACGGGGCGTAGCGCAGTTGGTAGCGCGCCTGGTTCGGGACCAGGAGGTCCAGGGTTCGAATCCCTGCGCCCCGATTTTTTACCTCTCCCTTGCGGTGTCAATAGTTGACCATTAAAATTATATTATAGTATTATTGCTAAAGATGAGCGGACAAATCCGCAGACGAATATTGGTGCGCGGAAAAGTTCAGGGAGTGGGATACAGATGGTTCGTGAGGGATACGGCGCGGAAACATTTCCTTACGGGCTGGGTGCGCAATAACACCGACGGGACGGTTGAAATGGAAGCGGAAGGAGAAATAGGATCCCTTGATGCTTTTGCGTCCATGATTAAAGACGGCTGCAATTCGGCATTTGTCCGCGAAGTAACCTGCGAGGAAATTACGCCTCGCAAAGAGTCGGAATTCGCAATAATTTAATTCAAACAACAACTAAAAAAATATGACAGATTCCACAGATTCAGCGACGCAGTATTTCAAAAGCATGCATCAGGTGCTTACTCCGGTAAACCGCGAAGAAATGCATGAACTATGGAAACGGGCAAAACGCGGAGACCGCAGGGCAAAGAAACGGATAATGGAATTAAATTTGAGGCTGGTGGTCCCTATCGCAAAGAAATACTACAGAACCGGCACGGACCTTATGGATATGATAGAGGAAGGCAATCTCGGACTTCTTCATGCGATAGACAAATTTGACCCGAAGAAAGGCTACCGTTTCTCCACTTACGCCTCTTATTGGATTGAACAGTCCATAAGAAGAGCTATCGAAGAACAATCTAAAACGATACGAATACCGCCGCACGCATGGGAAGCTCTTCGAAAATGGCTTAAGCAATGGGATTACATGCACGGCAGATTGGGCAGGGATCCGACACTGGCGGAAATGGCGCGCAAAATGCACTGGAGCGCGAGACAGGTCAGGGTAGCCATGGATGCCGCGGAAGTGGCCGGCGGGATAGGATCCATGGAAAATCCGCTGGGCGGAGAGGATGAAGAAATAACGGTGGAAGATATCCTCCCTGAATCGGAAACACATTCTCCGGAAAATCTTATTTCAGTGCTTAAACTTCATGATGAACTTATCGACGCCCTGAAGGAAATAGGCGAAAGAGAAAAAATGATTCTAGAATTCCGCTACGGTTTGACGGGGCAGGGGCCTATGACATTAAACGACGTAGGCAAACAGCTCAAACTTTCAAGGGAAAGAATACGGCAGATAGAAGAAAGAGCGCTTCTGAGACTGCGCAGGGTCGCGGGGAAAATGGGACTTATAGAATTGAATAAACCCAGGTCTGTTTCTCCGAACATACAGCCCGGATGGAACGATCCGAAACCCAAAACAAATATTTTAGGCGAATCAATACCGACTAAACCTTATGTTCCGCGGGCTCAGCAAAAAAAGAATAAAACAAAAAGCAGAAACCATATAAGAAGTTAAAAAGTCACCAGTTGCCGGCGGCCCAAGTCACCAGATAGATACAGGAACTTGGAGACTGAAAACTGGTGATTCACGGCTGATTTAAAGACTAATACCGTTCAAAATAACAGCCTATCGTTGCAAAATATATGAATATATCGCCTGAAAAGTTTAAAAAAGTCATACGCGATGTTCCTGATTTCCCGAAAAAGGGCATAATCTTCAAAGATATAACCCCGCTTCTTGCCGACCATAAAATGTTCAGCGGTGTTATACACGCAATTTCGGAAAATTATAATGGGAAGAAAATATCCAAAGTGCTTGGGATTGAATCGCGCGGATTTCTTCTTGCGGCGCCGATTGCGCTCCGGCTTGGGGCGGGTTTAGTGCCTGTGAGGAAAAAAGGCAAACTGCCCTACAAAACCCTAACCGCCTCATATACTCTTGAATACGGCGCGGATTCGCTGGAAATACATGAAGACGCTATTGTAAAGGGCGAGAATGTGCTCATAATAGACGACGTGCTGGCTACGGGAGGGACTTGCAGCGCCGTCTGCGAACTGGTAAAAAAAGCGAACGGAAATGTCGCCGGAATAGGAATGCTTATAGAACTTTCTTTCCTAAACGGAAGAGAGAAACTAAAGAATTATGATTTATTTTCGCTGATTACCTATTAGCGTCCTACCCCGTTGCCCCCGTAGCTCAACTGGATAGAGCTACTCCGTCCTAAGGAGAGGGTTGGTGGTTCGAGTCCGCCCGGGGGCGTCCCATTTATTCCTTAAAAGCTGTGAAAATGGGACAGTCCCAAACTCACTGCTTTTAAGGTTTGTTTGGGGCGTTGATTTACATTAATCTACATTATAGGAAGGTTTTAGAAAATGGGAACCCAATGGGTACGGCAGGAAATTAAAAAAAATCCGCTTGCGGAATGGATAGACAAAAGAACGGCATGGATAAAGACGCACAGGGAAGCGTCAATTTCCGCGATAATACTTTTTTTTGCGGCGATATTGCTTTCATTTTACCTTTCAGTCAGATACTCTTCGATGAAAAATACCGCATGGGAAAAATTTTTCATAGCCCAGCAGTATAGCTATGACCCGGCCAAACTGCAGGATTGCATAACGCAATTACACGCTATACAAACAGCTTTTTCACGGACAGACGCCGCCGGATACAGCATACTTTTTGAGGGCGACCTATTCTACAAGCAGGGGCAGATGAAAGAAGCGATAGAGGCTTATAACAAACTTATTAAACAGGGCTCCCATGCTTCCATAATCCCCTTTGCAATGTATTCTATCGGCAAATCCTATGAAGCCATGGATAAATGGCAGGAAGCGATAACGGCCGGCAGAGCATTTTTAGACAAATACCCCGACCATTATCTTGCGCCTTTAGCGCATGATTCCATAGCGCGGTGTTTTGAAAAGTCAAATAATACAGCGGAAGCTAAATCCGCCTATGAAAAGATCGCCCTGCTGTTTCCGGACACTTCTTGGGCGCAAAAAGCGCAGCAAAAAATAAATTATTTTTCATATGCCGGCCAGACCAAATCTCAGCCTCCGTCCCAGCAGCAGCCGGGAACCAGCCCGTTGCCGCCGGCCTCCCAACCTCCGGGCAAGTGAATACCCGCCGGTCACCAGTGATCCCGCTCAATCCGGTAGTTCTACGTAAACTTTGCACGAACCATCCGCCATTTTTTGCCAATCCACAACCGTTCAACATCTTTTCCCCCAGTTTTCAACAAGATTTCCACAGATATTTACACTATTGACACCTAAATTGCTTTGTTATAGAATTATTATGCTCTGAAATAAGGGGGCGTCCCAAACAAACCTTAAAAGTAGTGAGTTTGGGACAGTCCCATTCTAAAACCTTTTTAAGGAAAGAATGGGGCGCCAGATTTAAAGCCCCTTAAGGGATCGTAGGCCCCGGGGAATCGGGGCAAGGCCCATCCTCCCGATGTACATTGCGGTGTACATGCGAAGTTTTCGTAAAAATGAGGAAGAGCAAGTCACCCCGAAAGGGGGCTTACGTATAACATAAGGAGAAATAATAAATGAAAAAAATAATAAGCTTAGGCTTAGCCCTGGCGTTCGCAGCATATGCGCTTCCGGCACAAGCCGAACTTCTGAAAAACCTGACGACTAAGGGCGAAATTGAGATACAGTCTCTGCATATGCATAACCATGACCTCAATTCCAATGCCAATGACGAAATCAGCCAGGCTTTGACACGCGTGCTGTATGGCGCAAACTTTGACTTGGTTGACGATGTAAATGCACAGTTGAGCTTCTGCAAAGTTGACAGGCGCTATGGACAAGTAGGACAGACAGTAGCCGGTATCCAAGGCCTGATCGCAATAACAGAATCCAACATAACCCTAAAAAACATCTTCGGCCTTGAGCATAAGCTCGGCAGACAGTATTACGGAGAGCCGGGAGACCTTATTGTTTACTTCGGCCCCCTTCGGCATCCGTATACGCTCGGCATGGGCGTGGCCAGCCTTGACGCATGGAAAGGCACATGGACAAATGACAAATGGGTATTAACCGGCTTAATCGGCAAGACTGCTGAAGCAGTTGCGCAAAACACCAATGGAGACACAGACCTCTGGGGCTTAATCGGCAACTACAATATGTCGGAGCCTGCCAATATCACGGGCTATTGGTATAGAGCGGCCGCACAGAACCCGGCCAATCCTACAGCAGGAAATCCCAACAATCATCTTAATGTCATCGGAGCTAAAGTGACAGGCAAGATAGATAAATTCAACTATAAAGGCGAACTTGCAATGAATACCGGTAATTCCGGTTTTGCAACCAACCTGAATTATACAGGCATGGGACTTTTGGCTAATATGGGTTATGACATGGATATTGCATTGGGCGTATTGGGCTTTACCGGTGAATTCGCTCGTGGTTCGGGCGATGACAATGGAACCGACAAAGACAATGCTATCTTCATAGCCATAAATTCAGATTACAGGCCCGGAATCATTTACGGCGGCTCCGGCTTGTTTGACCTCAACGGCCTAGGCGGATTCAGCTCCGGAATAGGCAACCTGACGACATGGAACCTCGGAGCGAAATTCGCGCCGAAAGCTTACGAGAAGCTAACGCTCGGCCTGAAATTCTACAACTTCAGCTTCAGCGAGAACCCGGCCGCAGGCATAGATACCCCGATAGGCTCTGAATGGGATCTCTGCGCCACATGGAAGCATTCGGAAAATGTTTCCGTTATGGGCTCGCTCGCTAAATTCGCAGCCGCGGAAGATTCGTTTATAGCCAAGGCCATTCACACTGCGGGGATAAGACTTGATTCAGCAGTGCGCTATGGCGTTGACTTTATGGTGAAGTTTTGATTGTTCGCTCACGCTTAAATAAAAAAGAACCCTGCGCTGTTTCAGCGCAGGGTTCTTTTTTTGTACAATTCAGAGCAACAGCAAAAGAAGCAACGGAAGCAACATAAGCGACAACAGACAAAAGAATAAGGAGAAACAATTTTCAAAAAAGCGGAGCATATTTCAAAACAAGGCAGCCGCAAAATCAATGAGATACATAAAACTGATATTTTTTATGCTTTCGTTTTTCTGTTCACTGCTTCCCAATATTCAGGCGGCTAAACTGGACATTTCATCGGATGTGCAGATGAAAATGATATCCTATAATAATTTGGATTTTCAGCCTTCCGCATCCGCCGGAAGCAAAAAATTCATCACACAGAACGCTTTGCTCGGCTTTGCCGTAAAAGGCATAAAACTTGAAAGGACAAAGGATTCTTTCATCGACATAGCCGTAAGTCTTAATGCCGTCGGCGTGGCAGGCTCAACAACGGCCGTAAAACCTCCCTTTGAACAAATAGCCTCAAGATATCCGAATACCGCTTTTTATCCTTTCATACAGCAGGCCTATGTAAAACTCTACCACACTCTGCTGGAAAAAGATGTGATCATGACGATCGGCAGGCAGGCATTCAGACTCGGAAACGGATTACTGCTTTCGGATGACGGACTTGGTTTTACCGGCGCAAGAATTGAAATCCCCGCCCTTTGGAGTTCAATGAAAGGCGAAATATTTTCATTCGAGCCCATATCCTCGCAGGGGCAGAATTCAGCCGGAAGCGCGAATGTATACGGCGCCTCTTTGGGACTGCCTCTGGAAGGACTCTGGCAGGCATACACGGTTTTTGAAAACGATTACAATACCAAACAAACGCTTTCCATGCCGGTAAAAAAGGTTTTTAGGCAATTTTCAGGAGTGCGTTATACGATAAACTACAATTATCTGGAATTTGACGGCGAAGCGGTATTTCAGGGCGGAAGCGCGGCCTTATCAACCCCCAACTCCGGAAATATAAAATTCGGCGGCTCGGCTTTCCTCATGCAGGCCAAGTGGGCGCAGCCCCTGGGCACAATGGGAACCGGCAAAGTGCGCATGACGGTAGGCCGCGGAAGCGGAGATAAAGCGGGGACGACCAAAACAGACGAGGCCTTTTTCCCGAGATTCGGCCGAAGATACGAAGGAATAGAACGCTCAGGGTTCGGCAGTATTTTGGGCGCCACATTATATGACTGCCTTGCCACATCATCGACCCTAAGCGGCCTTCCCGGCTCGGCAAGCGGAATACAGATATTCGGAGCCGGCGTAACCATGCCTCCGTATAAAGGATTTATTTTTGATTTTGACTGGTATCTGCTTAAAGCGGACAGAGTAGCCGGCGGCGACAGAAACATAGGAACCGAAATCAATATTAAAGCCGCTTACCCGATGGGCGATAAATTAAAAATACAGCTGGCATGGGGCATATTTAATCCCTCCGCCGTTTATTATTCCAAAAGCAAGGCCCCCTCCCTTCTATCAATTGAAACTACGGCAAGATTTTAACATCTTACATCACCGCACTCGCAATCACGCTTCCGCAAAAAAAGGGGGGGAATCCCCCTTTTCCGCCCGACGGAGAAACAGATTGTCCACAATAGATAGACATATAGTTGACATATATGTGGCATATATTGTTTTATATGTCATATATCTGTGCATAAACTAGGGGTGGTTCTATGGAAAAGACCTGCAAACTGCGCATCAAATACCCGTCGGGGATGGAGTTCGAGGCGGAAGGAAGCCTTGATTTTGTAACGGCAGAAAAACAGCATTTTATTACGGCGGCGCAGAACGCCCCGGTTGAGAAACAGACAGCGGCCGGCCCCGCGGGCGCCGAAATGGAACAAATAGACACCGCGCCGATCCATGAAATCTGGCAAAAAACAGCAATCATCAGACAAGATTTAGTAGTCTTAACCGCAAAATCCCCGAATATCAGCCAAAAAGAAGCCGCGCTTATCATAATAGCGGCAAGGCAAATGCTTGGATTTATGCCGGAATATCCCGCGGTAAAACTTTCAAAATCCATGAAAATGTCGGGCTACCAGCCCGGCAGATTAGACAGAATTCTCAATCAATACATAAAAAACGGCAAAATAACCGCTTCCGGAACCAAAAGAAACCGCACATACAAAACCACGCCAAAAGGCATGGCGGCAGCCTTTATGCTGGCCAAAGCCCAGCAAACGCCAAACTAACCGCGCGGAGCCAACCCCGCGCAATTTCCATTGAACCGTGCCGGCCAAACACTAACCAGCCACCAGCATTAACCTGAAAACCGCAGCTGATTCGCCACAAACCTTCTTCAAAACGACGGTGAGTTTGGGACAGTCCCATTCTCACAACTTTTAAGGAATGAACGGTATGCAGGAGGACGGAACAAAAAAATTAGCATGCCATGATGATTTTGTCATTTTAACCGCAACTTTCGGGCTAATTGATTGCCGGCGCTTCAGCCATACTCAACCCGCCAAGAACGCAGGCTCAGCCCAGTAAAAACCTGATATTTTATACAAAATTTACCCCGGCGCAAACCAAAACCTAAAAATCAGATCCAGATAGAACAAGCGCAAAAATCCAACGTTTTACCATGCTTAATTGCCTTTAGCGCGCGCCGATGCCGGCAACCCATAAAACCCTTAAAATACAAGCTATTTCTGGCATTTAACCGAACCAACATTGTCTATTTAATTTATATTCAACTAATGATAATATATATTATGTTAACATAAATACGAAAATAAGCTAAACTAAAAAATCAATTTTCGTTCTCATAATTTCTTGTTTTCCCCCTTAAAAATATGCATATTTTAGGAAAATCTAATATTGAAAATTAAATCCTCATAATTAGCGCTCTCCGGGCGCAAGCCCGCTGAGTCTGAATTGTAAAAATTTTCATAAAGTTGGCAACTTTTTGGAATTTTAAAATCAGGAAAAATCCGAAATCAGCGGATTTTGCCGGAATCAAAAAAACCAGAAAACCGCATATTTAATTTTTGGCAAATTTTACGCAGAACATGGAAAAAGATCAGGCAGTCTAAAAAACCATGAACTTCAGATTAACTTCAGCGGAAGCAAAGACTCATATTAATTCGCAAATAAGCATAAAAACCGGCCTGCCTCAAAAAACCATCAAAAGACATAGCCTGATTTTTGCCAAAAATCAGGCAAATTTCCCAAAAACCACCCCGCCCATGAAAAAACCATGAAAGGACTTTAGCGGTTTTTAGAAAAGACGCCAAACCGCAAAAGCCGGCATCCCCAAATTTAAAAAATAAAAACCCATAAAACCAGCCCGCAGAAAAACCCACATAACCGCTTACATGGTCTGTTTCGCAAAAAAACCGCAAAAAAACTGCCCAAAAGTCCCATATCCGCATGGGCCGAAAATTTTAAAAAGCATGGCCGTTAGGCCCATGCGTAATTTTCTCCTATGGAATATAATTAAACGACGATAAAAAGTATTAGGAGGCGCAAATGAAAAACATAGTAATTAAAACCTGCGGAATGCTGTTAATCCTAATGGGGATGTCCGGCTCCGCTCGGGCTGTTACGTACTATTGCGAGACAACCGAACCAGGCGACAGCATATATTCCATCGGGATCGACGTAATGCCGAAAGGGACTATATTCGACAGAAACACCTTGGTTGGGAAAGCCGTTATAAAAAATGTCAAAAATCCGCAAGGCGTTGAAAGAAACGCCCAATGCGTAAATAACAGCTCGGTATTTGGAGGAACGCCTGTTTTTTACTGCAGTTTCAAGGAAACAGCCGATACGCTTTATATTTTCGCGGCGCAGGATACCAAACAGCTGTTCGGCAAGTTTATAGGAATGAAAGAACACAGCCTGAAGTGTGAAAAATTGGGTTAACTTCGATTGGAACCCGCCAGTATTCCCGCTCCTATTATTCCGTAGGATGCGAGCATAATAAAAGGCGAGATATTGCTTGCCCAGTTTTGTCCAGCGGGATCGGTGCGGCTCAATATAAAAAATCCGATTATAAGAGATGCTATTCCTGATAATATTACTTTCCAGCCCGTTGAAGTTATCCCATCCCCCCCTCTCTTCTGCTGTGAGCCGGCATTATGCGGCGAATTATAAACGGAATGCTTCCCGCCGTGTTTCTTAGCCATAAACTATTACCCTGACGCAGCCTCAACTTTACGCTTCTTTTGCTTTACTTAGCTTCTGTCGCCTCTTTTGCTTCCGTTGCCTCTGTTGCTTCCTTTGCTGCCTCTTTTATTCCAAGCCTGGTTTTAAGCTGCTGTATGGCCAAACTGATTATATCCTTAATCCTTGCGTCTTTTTCAGTCTCGTATGCCGCTTTCAATGAGCCCAGCCCGTTTTTTCCGTCCCCTGTCATACCTATGACCGACGCGGACTGTTGTCTAAGCAACGAATCTCCGTGTTTTAAAAATTCATACGCGGTATCAATCCCTGAATCATCTCCCAGTTTTGCCAGCGATGAGGCCGCTTCAAGTTTTATCCTGGGCTCTTCATTCTTATCTTTGAGCCTGTCTTTAAGGCCGGAAACGTATTTTTTATCCCCGGAAAATCCGATAGCCCTGACCGCTTCATATCTTACAAAGGAATCAGAATCAGCCAGCGAGTTTTTTAAGGCGGAAGCGGCTGTCTTCGTCCGCATATTCGCCAACGCGGACACAACGGATCTGCGCATGTCCGCATCTTTGTCTTTAAGAAAACCGCTGAGCGCCTTTACGGCTTTATCCGATTTCATGCTTCCGAGGCTTCTTGCGGCGGAATATTTCACCGTGTCCGTGCCGTCGACCAAAGCGGTTATAAGACACTGCTCCGCGGATGGCCCCATGTATGAAACCGCAACAGCGGCGCTCTGGCGCACGACAGGCGAGCTATCCCTTAAAAGCGCGCTGCATAAGGCCTCCGATGCATTGCTTTCGCGCAAGCGTCCCAGCGAATCAGCGGCGGAACTGCGCACATATATATCCGTGTCGCCGGCAAGAAGCCGCATAAGCCTGTCGGCAGCATCTTTATTCCCCAGCCTGCCCAGCATTTCAGCCCCATGCCTGCGCGTCACAGCCTCTTGTGAATCAAGCATCAGTATTGCCTTGCCGTAAGCGCTGTCCGCGGCAGCCCCCGTATTAACGCCTGATTGAGCATAAGCGGACATCGAAAAAAACTGAAAACCCAATACTGCGGTTAGAACCGATATATATGTTTTCATATCGTAATTTTATTATATTTGGGGGGCCGCGACAAAACAATATGAACAATATGAACAATCGGCCGTATTAGTCACAAGCCTTTAGCGGCGGGAATGATTGTCTTTTTAAGCACAAAATTCAAAATGAGACATCCCGAAACCAAACACAGAAAAAGGATATGCTCCATCACCCGCATGCCCGCGGCATCAAGATATTTTCCCTCGAACCAGGAAATAAAAGTCAACCCCGTCCATGCGGTCAAAGTTATAAGACTGCCCATGACCGTCTTGTTTTTGCAGTCAGGAAACATTTCCGGTATTTTTATGACAAGCGCCATGGAATAAATCCTATCTAAAACCACAAAAACCGCGAATGAAAACACCGCGGCCTTAAGCGGAAGCATGCCCTGCATAAATACATAAAAAAGCAGACATGACGCCGTTACGCTGAAATTAAAAGTTCTGCGGTATCCGAGGAGCTTAAGAATCCGCGGAATAAAAAAGTTGCTCAAAGCCTCGCAAATTCCTACATATGAAAGCGCCTTGGCTATCTGCAGAAACCCAAGATTATAATGCCTTATAAACCATATTCCGGCCATTGAATAAAATCCGAAATAGCACATTTTATTTATCATAAGACCAAGATAAAATATTTTCGCATAAGGCAGTGAAAAGACCTCTTTATATTCATCGATAAAACTTCTGAAGGTGATCGCGGTTTTGGAGGTTTCATCGTTTACTATGAATTTCACGAGCGCGGCGAACGAAACGGCGAACAATATAAAAAAAAGCCAGAAGGCGGATTTCCATCCCAAAACCGAGGCCGTTATCCCGGCCATAGGCACGCCGAGAGCCACAGCCATGGGTCTTGCCGCCATAAGCACGGTGATCATAGGCTGATAATACGGTTTTGAAACCCCGTGATAAGCTATCCACCACATAGTGGTGCTCAGCACGCCCGCCGAAATCCCGAAAACAAACCTTATCAAAAGCGCTGAATAGAAATTGTCCGTCACAAGAAAACCCGCGAGCGAAACTATTACGAACGCTCCGCTGACGATTATAACTTTGCCCACCCGTCTGTTTTTGATAATCACAGGACCGGCGAATACGCCTACGACTATTCCCAAAGTGCAGTAAGAGATCAGCCAGAGCGCTTTCTGGATTTCAACGCCGTAAAAAAGGCGCAGCACATCCACCAACGGAGAAATGGCGTGGTCAACGGACGAAAAAGCGAATATCAGCGCAAAGCACGAAATCACTATAAGCCTGTTTTGAAAAACCGAAATATTTTTATCGTCATCCATAAGTTTTTTATTACCGCGCATCATTATTCTGACTTCTGAATTCTGAATTCTGTCCAAACAAACCTTAAAGGCAGTGAGTTTGGACTGCCCAAACCATCCTTAAAGGCAATGAGTTTGGACTGACCCATTCTCAGTGCTTTTGAGGAAGGAATGGGACTGTCCCGTTCTCACAGCTTTTGAGGAAGGAACGGGGCCGGCTTCTGGCTTTTTTAGCAGTTATAATTTTTTTATCCTTTCCAACGCCAGCTGATTATACCCGCTGTCGGCAGATACTATGAGCAGTCCGGCTTTTCCGTCTTTTACCGGCGAAGTAATTACGGCGCCCTCGGAAAATTCCCCAGATTCAGCCAGAACCTGCCTGCCGTTTATTTTTACCCGCCGCAATAAATCAAGAGCTCTGCCGAATTCTAAATTTTTAATCCCAAAATCGAATCTGTTTAGATAAATTATTTTTGCTTTATCCCCCTCCAGTCCGAAAATCTTTTCGGCAAGTTCCAATACATACGCGAATCCGTTATGACGGAAATTAGACTCAATCGCAGCCGGACCTTGCCCCCCCCCGCTTGATTCATATATTCCCCAGTCAAGATTCAGACTGCCCCTGGCGCCCATCTCCCAAAATTTGCCGGCGAATTTCATGCTCAGGTCTTTTATCCCGCGGGAAACGCCGGCACTGCCTTCATACGGGTAGTAACAGCCCTGCCACGTGGCGCCGCTTACTATCTGCCGGTCTACGCCGGCAAAAACAGGGCCGTTTTCTTCCAGATTTACCAAAGAGCCCAAAGTGTCCGAAAGTTTCACAAAAGGCTCCACAAGCACCGTCCCGCCCTTGTACCAGCCGTCAATCCTTTTAAGAATCTCATCGGGCGCTCCGGCAAGATTTCCGAATCCGCCTCCCGAGAAAGATTCTTTAAGTATAATCTTTACGTCTCCGCCGGTCTTATGCCTGCCCACGGCCGCCGCTAATTCCTCTTTGCCGCGCGCCAGACATCCCGGCAATATTTCAATTCCCATTTCCGCGGCCGTATCTTTAAAAAAAGCCTTGTCATTAAGCCTGAAAATAAGGCCGTCTTCAACAAGCGCATCCCGCGTCAAACGCCTTGTCATCCCTAATTTTTTTGCAAGCCTGACGCAATTGGATGTTTCGATATACGACTCCAGCTGCCAGTTTCCTCCGGCGCACGATTGGCGTATATGCGAAGAAAGTTTCTCGTCCCCGAGGATTGATTCCGCCATGCAGCAGCCGGACGCAGGACGGGGTATTTTTATAAACCATTTTTTGTCTTTTGAAAGCCCGTTCAGCGAGCAGATATAATCGGCAAAATCATTATCAAGCTCCGAAGACGCGAGTATGGCGTCCCCTTCTTTCAGGCACAGAATATACCGCGCGAAATAGGAAGAAACGTCCAGAGTCACTATCTCTTCCATGTTTATCAGCCAAAGAGTTCGCTTATTGCCGTTTCTATGCATAGAAATTGCCGTCGCAGATTTTGCATAATCCGCGGTCTATTTTAACCGGGCCCTTAAGATTTTTAAGCGAGCACAGCACGAATTCAAACCCCATGGCCGAGAGATGTCTTGAGATCATATCAATGCTTTTCTGCCTAAATTCAGGCCTGCACAGGCTGTAGCGGGTCTCTTCCTGTCCCGGCAGAATTTCAAATACCTTGTCGTCGTAATAGGAAGCTAGTTCGGCCGCAAATTCGTCGCCGGCGAAATTCTTAATCAGGGAAAATGCCGGGGCATTAAGCAGAAGATAGGAGAACATGACCCTTTTCAGCCTGTATTTTTTCAGTTTTTTAAGATGCGCCGCAACCGCTTCTTCTCTGTCTTCACAGCCGGGAATAAGAGGATCCATATGCACGGTCGTAAGAACTCCGGCTCCAGCAAGAAACGCTGCGGCTTGGAGCCTTTCTTCAATAGAACACACGGATTTCTCAAGAGCCGGCTTGAATCCGGGCTTTGCGATAATGTTATAAGAAAACTTGTCTTTATTTTTCTTTATAAGTTCAAGCGTATTTGAAGCAGGGATGCCCTTGGTGGTGATTATGATCCTGTCCACTTTCGACGAAACAAGACTGCTTATTATTTCATGGGAAAGTCCGCCGGCGGCGAAAGAAGGAGTGAAGATATCCGTATACCTGCAAAGTTTTAAGATTTTTATTCTGCCCGAAGCCGCCTCTTTTCCGATTTCCTCAATAAGTCTGCTTTCTTTAAAAAGCGGTTTTGGAGCGTTAAACCCGGTTTTGAGTTTTGCAAGCGAATTTTTAACTTCGCCCCTGAATCGCGCATAACAATACAGACAGTCATGCCCGCATCCCGCCCAAGGCTCAAGATAGTGGTATTTGCCGTACCAGCATGTGCCTATGCATCCGGGCTTAAAAAGTTTCAATTCTTCTGCCATTTCTGCGCGATGATGATTCCATAAAAACAATTTCTCTGCAGCCGGTGGACGATTTTAAAGCCCGCGCGGTTAAGCGCTCCCTCAATCGAGTTTATGCCGGTCGGAAATTCATGGTATACCGTATGCCAGAACGCGCGTCTTATTCTCTGCCATTTTTTTCCGTAATATTTCACGGCATCCGCCAGAATAGCGTCATGCTTGGCTTTGAGCCCCGACTCATCAAAATCAAAAATCATATCCTCTATCAAAAACTGTCCGCCGTCCCTGAACGCCCTTGATATTTTTTTGAAAAACCTCACTTTTTCCTCATCGGTAAGATGATGCAGGGCTTTTCGCGCGCATCCTTTGGTAAAATAATTTTTTTTAAGCCTGCATTCCTCAAATCCGGCTTGTATCAGCTCCGCATTAGTGCGGTTCTTAAGCCTACGCCTTGCCGAGGCTATCTGATGGCCTGATTTGTCTATCCCCGTGACTTTTGCGGCTATTTTTGAGGCATGGACAAGAAAATCTCCTCTTCCGCAGCCGAAATCAACGAAAAAGTCATCTTTATCAAGGTCCAGCAGTTCAAGGCAGATGTTTACGGCCGTCTTTCCCGGACGCAGATTTTGGTTATACCACTTGACAAACTTCTTGTCATTCCAGTTTGCGCGCATGGGTTAATTCTATAATCTTTAAAGCCGATGCGAATGGGCCTTTATTCCCAATTCTTTTAGGGCCGAAAGACCCCTCGTGTTGACCGGCGGGCGGTTTTTCAGATAAACTCAATCTATGGGAACTCCTGTGCTATTTGCTGTTTTTTGGGCTATAACATGCGCCTGCTGTTATGCGGGAGAAACACCATCGGCGGATTTATCGTCAACGTCCGCTGAAATATTTTTTACCTCAGGAACAATAATCTCAGCCGATAAC
>CAZFMJ010000014.1:24121-46440 GCA_964520045.1 uncultured Elusimicrobiales bacterium
AAAATCTCATAACGGATATAAAAGCCGAAACGATTAAACAAGCGGGGTTGATCAACGGCTCAACTGTTTATGCAATGGTCGGCGGCATAAACCGAGCGCTCATTTTTTTAAAATCCATAGATATAAAAACCTCTGGAAATACCGCATATATAAACCGGTTAAAAAACCTTGCGCTGAGATTAAACGGCGACAGCGCTCAATGCGGCATCAAAGCGGGCTCGGCCGTAAAAATGTATCTCAACAGTGCCGGTCTCGCGGATGTCAGGCAGATGCGGGCTTCGCCGGGAAATATTTTTTTTGACATACGCTATGCCTCAAAACGCAATTTCACCGGCAAAAAAATCTATCCCTCCGCGCAGTGTTTTTTAAGACGCAGCGCCGCAAACGCGCTTCTTAAAGCTTCGGAAAACGCTCTTCGCAATGTAAAGCCCTTTTCCCTATGCGTTCTGGACTGCTACAGGCCGCTTTCAGTTCAAAAACTTTTCTGGAGCATACTTCCCGATGAAAGATATGTCGCCGATCCGTCAAAAGGCTCCAAACACAACAGAGGCCTCGCCGTGGACGTTACAGCATGCGGCAAAAAAGGCGGACCCATGAAAATGCCGTCGGAATATGATGATTTTTCAGAAAAAGCGCACAGGGATTATATGAATGCTCCGAAGGAAGCTCTGGAAAACAGGCAAATGCTCGAAAAAATCATGACAGAGGCCGGATTTGCGCCTTTAAAAACAGAATGGTGGCACTTTGATTTCCCCGCGCAGGAAAACAACGAAATTCTGGATATTCCCTTTGAATAAATCACAACTATTAGCCACAAAAAGCACAAAAGGCACAAAGCCACCAAGAACTATCCTGAAAATTACAGTTGGCAACCTGTTGTTATCGTAAAGATAAGAACTTTTTTATCCACCCCCACTCCATCCCTCCCCCGTCGAGGGGGAGGATAAGGGAGGGGGGCAATGCATTTTTTGGGCTATTCAAGATATAATCATTTTTTTTATCCGTCATTTCTTTGTGCCTTCGTGGCTTTGTGTGAGGATTGATTATTTCTCTATCGTTTTTTTGTGCTTTATGTGCTTTTTGTGGCCAATTGCTGGTGTATATTATTTTTTAGAACAAGGGACCGAGGTAGAAATAAAGGACTCTTCCGCCGTTATTGGTTTTTAC
The DNA here is from genome assembly GCA_964520045.1 of uncultured Elusimicrobiales bacterium. GTDB lineage: Bacteria > Elusimicrobiota > Elusimicrobia > Elusimicrobiales > CAZFMJ01 > CAZFMJ01. The sequence goes on from CAZFMJ010000014.1 coordinate 25,289, forward strand.
GGCATAATCAAAAGTAAGCACCATGGGAAACGTCTGCATTATGAAAGTATGTATCTGTATACCCACGCCCACGGAATTTTTGACATTTTCCACGCCCGAATATTTCAATTGGTTCGCCGTATCCCAACCGAGCACTGAATCGGTAAACACTGAAGCGAATATAGCCTTGAAATAAAAATCAGGGAATATATACCACATATAATAGTTCATGTCCTGAACGATAGGAAAACGTATCTCCGCCGTGCCTAAAACAAATCTCGAGGCTGTGTTTACAAAAGAGCTTCTCTGAAATCCCCGCGCCCAGCCTATTCCCCCAAGCTCAAAAACCCTTCTGTCCGGCCCGTAACTGCCGGCCTCAAGAAAGCGGAAAGCCAATGCGCTCTGATTTTTTATCGGCACATACTGATGCGCTTCGACATACTGGGTAATATACTCCTGATTGCCTCCAAGCGCCTCAAAAGCCTTAAAACCGCCTATCTTAAGCCTATTACCCCGCGTAGCCACAAGATACCTGCCGTTTACCGTATCGCGCGTTACGGCGGCCTGTACGGCGCGCGTGGCATAGTCTCCGGCTTCCTGCCCTAAATCAGGAAAATCCAGTATTTCCCTTTTATTGAAAACGCCTATTTCAAAACTATGATATCTGTCAAAAGGATACAGCGCCCCCACAGCCTGGCTATGGGTATTCTCCCGGTAAATTAAACCGGCATAATCTATATTTTCGCGCGACATATATCCGGCCGCCTGAACAAAAAACTGAGGCCTGAATTTTGTGTAGGAATATGCGGTCTGATAATTAAGATACCGGCTTCCGGAGTTGTAGGTCAGCATCATCTGGGCCTGATGATTGCCCAGCATATCCGAGCCCTGCCAATAGTTGGTCCAATAAAGCCCGCCCTGCGAAGAAAAGAAAAATGCCGGAAAAAACAGATCGGTAGAGGCCGAAAACTTATATTCTTTCGTTTTGGAAATATCGGGGCCGGACGAACGGTTCTCCGCGCCCGCGCGCTCCGGAGGCCTAGCGGGACTTACACTCACTTCCTCTTTCAAAAAACCTTCGCGCCCCCCCTTGAAAATATGCATGCTTCCTTTCCTGAAAGAAGCAAAATAAATTTCCCGTCCCCCGGCCGAATAGGCCGGAGTGAAATTGCCTCCAATAGTCCTTGTCAGCCGCATTGTCCTGCCGGACTCAAGTTCCGTTTCATAAAGCTCGAATATTTTCATGGCGTCGCCCACAAAAAGAATCCTTTTGCCGTCGGGGGAGAAAACAGGGTCGCGCTCGCCGCCTTCCAAATCCGTAATTCTGCGGGCTTTGCCGCTCTCTAATTCAAGCAGATATATATCGCGCCCGGCCGCGCTGAATTCCGCCGATTCTTGTAACTGCTCGGGTTCTTTTGAAAGCGCCCCCCTCCCTACCCCTCCCCCTCGAGGGGGGAGGGAAGGGAGGGGGTGAGCAGCTGCCGATTCCTTGGAATACGCTATGCTTTTTCCGTCCGGCGAAAACGAAGGCGACGACTCATCGTCGGCGTCATTTGTAAGCCTGATTATTTTCCGCCCGTCAACGGATCCGTTCTCCGCCGTATAATCGGACAATATATATATATCGTTAAAACCGTTTTTCATCCCGATAAAAACAATATTTTTGCCGTCGGGGGAAAACCTCGGCTGATTTACCGTCATCATATCCGGTATTTCCAGCCTTGCCGCCCGTCCGCTTTCGGTTTCTAGGATATAAATATAGTCTCTGTTGTTTTTCTGTCCGCTGAAAACCAAACGTTTGCCGTCCGGAGACATATCCAGATTGCGCTCCGTCTTGGTAAAACGCCCCATCGGCACATTGTCGACTCCCAATGAAAGAGCGGAAAATTTCTTTTTTACGCCTGAACGCGCATCCCTGACGAATATCACAGGGGGGTGGCCTTCGCGCGTTGAAATATAGGCCATCTTTGAGCCGTCCGAAGAAAGCGACGGACTGGCGTTAAATTCCGGGATTTTTCCGTCGTCAAAAGTAAGCTTGATTCCATAAGAAAGCGGCTCTCTCAGGGATTCAAGCCGCGTCTGCCGCGCATATTTCATCTCAAGATATTCCCTAAATTTTTTATCAAACGCGAAGATATCCAGCCCGATAAGAGGCGTAAGAACGGAGCTTATGTCATAATGAGCGCGGAAAGACCTGAGCATTTTCCCCGCTTTATCTTCCCCGTATTCAGCGGCAAGAAACCGCACGGCGGCCCCGCCTTCCTTGTACGCGAGAGTTGTCTGATGGGGCTTTAAATGCGAGAAATTATGAAGATTTACGAGCGAAATAAGTCTGCCTGAAGTTGCGGCGTCTCGCATATACATATCTTCGACCGCTATATCTTTTTGCCCTGTTCCATGTTCAGCCATTCCCTCCATCATCCATAGCGGATAAACATAGGTTTTAATAATTTTTGCGGATTTCCAAAATCCGTCGAGCAGAACCGAAAACTGGAACACATGCCCCAGTTCGTGCGTTATCACATTATCAAGCCACTCGCGCGAACCGTCGGAATAGACCATAAACCGGTCTTTAAACATCTCGGTTATGCCGCCGGTGCCGTCTCCCGCATCCGCGATATTGGACTGCTGCATATCCAGCGCCGAAGCGTAAAGAAAAAACGGCTTCCTTTCCTTTATTTCCTCCTTGAGATCCGCGCTTATGTTCCCGTATGATTTCTCAAGCACTCCCGCGGCATATTCCACCCACGGCTCTGAAGCGTCATAATAATGTATATCAAAATGAGCCGTTGATTTTATTTTCCAGTCAAAACCGCGTATTATAATTTTATTCTGCCCGATAGCCGGCGTATTGCCGGCCAAGGACAAAAACAGGATAAAACATGCGATGGCTTTATTCATTATTTCCTGCGGGAGGATTTTACTGTTCGTTTTAATTTTGCCGCCGCGGTTTTTGCTTCTTCATCTGCAGGATTGAGCCCAAGAAGTTTTTCCCATGCGGCCAAAGCGAATTCATTCAGTTTCAGACCCGAGTAGGAGCCGGCCAGCATCCGGAAGATTTCCGTCATTTCAATGCCCGCCTGCGCGACAGCCTCAGGATCGGCGGCGATCCTTTGCAGACTTACGATAGCCTGCTGATATTTTTTGCTCTCATAGGCTATTTTCCCCATGCAGTAATCAGCCCTGCGGCCCAGCTTATCCGTCTTGCGCAATTGCTCTATAGCCGGCTCATAGGAAAGTCCGGCTTTCCACTGGCTGAACGCGAGATTTTCAAGAGCCATTGAATCATCCGGATAATTACGGCGCACCTTTTCATATTCGCATACCGCCTCGCTGAATTTGCCCTCAATAAAAAAAAGCTTGGCCAGAAGCATCCGCACTTCAAAATCTCCCGGCTTATTATTCAGAAACCGCAGATATTCTTTCTTTGCGAATTCATAAAGACCTTCCGACTGATACATGACGCCTAGATAATAAAAAATTCTGACATCCAAAGCGCCTTTATCGCGCGCTTTTTCAAAACTTTTTATAGCCTCAATATCTCTTCCCCTCTGAAATTCAAGCATTCCGCGCTCTATAAGAGCTTTAGGATCTTCGGAATTGGAAGCAAGTTTTTCTTCGGTTTGCCGCAAAGCCTCGTTAAGCTGATTTAGGGGAAGGAATTGCTCCCGCGAACGCGGAAATGATTTTGAGGAAAGTATCGCAGGTCTGGAAAAAAGAGCATAAACCGCCAGAAATGCCAGTAATACCAGCAATCCGGCCGAAAACCGGAAAGAATTAAAAATTCCGGCCATATACCCTTTTTTATTACGCTTATTGTCCGCCTGATGCATCCTCGGATTCTCCGGATAGGAGCTGTCCGAGCGTAAGCGGAGGAGCCCCTTTAAGATATTGCTGTATTTTCTTTTTATCCTGAATATCTTCGTAAATTCTTACGGAAAGATTCAAATTAAAAGTGGTTTGGTTAACCCCGAGAACCGCCGCTGAAACGGTTTCCCCTGATTTTGCCGGTCCGAGATGGCCCAACTCCGAAGACGCTATGCAGCCTTTGACAGTTTCGGAGACCGAAACCAGCATGCCTTTTTCATCAGCTGAAATTACGCTGGCTTTCACAATAGACCTCGGCGGATATTTACGCCGCAGAATATCCGCGGGATTAGGGGTCAGCTGTTTTATGCCGAAATCGAGCTTTCCCGTCTCCTTGTCCATCGCGAGAAGCTTCGCCTTTATACGCTGCCCCCGCTTATATGTTTTTATGGCGGACTCGGGCTGCCTCCATGCGGCGTCGGATACTTTGACATAACCTTCAAGTCCGTGATAACGGACGGTCATGCCTGAAGGGCTGACCCCTGAAACTACGGCGCGCAGTATCGCTCCGGGGCTGATTTCAGCCAAAACCTTGCCCCGGCGTATGCTTTCGTCTTCCTCCATAACCATTTTGCGCGACACCACCAGTTTTCTCTTAGCCCGCGAAAGCTCTATTATGTAGCACTTTATCCTCGCGTTTACCGGAAGATGATGCTTATACGCGCCTCTGAGTTCAGAATGGGACAAAGGCATAAATCCTTCAATTCCGCCCGCATCAATTATATACCCGCCTTTTACCTGCCCCGTTATAACGGCTTTTACGCGGGTTTTTTCCTTAAACGCTATGTCATATTCCTTCCATGCCATGGTCTCCCTGGCTTTGGCATTGGAAAGGAGCACGTGTCCGCTTTCCCCGCCTTTTCTGTCAAGCACGACCGGGACTCTGTCTCCGGGCTCCGGTATTTTTTTAGCATTTTGGAAATCCGAAACAGGAATAACCCCGTCTTTCTTCTCTCCGATATCAACCATCACATACTCCGGCGAAACGTGCACCACCTTTACCGGCACTACCTCTCTGTTGTAAAGTTTCTCGGAAAAGGAAGACTGGTCCTGAAGCAGAGTCTCCATCGAAATATCTTCCGAATCAGCTTCGCTGTCTTTATCAAGCAGGTCCTTTTTTGTTTTTTCTTCCTCAATGCTCTTTTTTTCTGTTTCCATAATTTTAACGAGGCAACGGCCTCTCGTCCTCCAAATTTGCTATATCCGACATAATCCGTACGGCAAAATCCATATAAGCCGCTGCGGTATCTCTTCCCTCCAGACTCTCTTTCTCAAACTTCCTTGCTTTTCCGAATGACACCGCGATCCCGGAACTTTTCGGAAAATTCTCCGTGCCCGATATCACGGCCGGCACCACCGGCGCATCCGCTTTATGCGACAGAAGACCTATCCCGGGCTTCACCCTGCCTCCGGCTCCAGATTTCAACCGCGTGCCCTCCGGAAAAAGAAGAAGGCATCCTTCTTTTTCAAGCACGCCCAGCGCAGTCCTTATCGCGGAAATATCTCCGCCCTTTCTGTGCCGGTCAAGAGGTATCGCTCCGAGCTTGTCAAGATACCAGCCCGCTGCGGCAGGCTTAAAAAGCTCCTGTTTAGCCAGTATAAACACCTTGCGCACTCTTGATACCGCCACTCCCACAGCCGGCGGATCCACATATGACCGGTGGTTGCACGCCACTATAAGTCTGCCGCAGGAAGGAATATTTTCAAGCCCTTGTACGGCAAATTTGTAAAAAATTTTAAGCGCGGACTCAGCCAGAAATATCGAAGAAGCCAAAATCATTTCAGCCTAGGGCCCTTGCCGCAGATTTCAAGAATTTTACCCGAAACCTCCTTCAGTGAAAGCTGCGTGGTATCTATAACCACGCTGTCGCCGGCTTTTTTTAACGGATTGGCCTTCCGGCCCGAATCCTGTAAATCGCGCTTTATTATGGAATCAAGTATCGCCTTATAATCAGACTTGAACTTCTGTTTTTTCAACTGGCAGAATCTGCGCCTTGCCCTTTCCTGAGCCGAAGCGTCGAGATATATTTTTAAATCGGCGTCTGGAAAAACATTTGTGCCTATATCCCTGCCTTCCATCACTATGGCGCCGTCCGCGCCCAACCGTCTCTGTAAATCCTTCATAAATTTTCTGACGGAAGGAATACGGGCCACAAGACTTGAACCTTTGCTTACGGCTTCAGACCTGATTTGCCGGCCCATCATCACCCCGTCCAGAAAGGTGCGCATCTCGGGCCGTTTCACGCATTTAAATTCCCATCTTACTTCTTTGGCGAGTCCGCATACCGCTTTCTCATCGGTCATAGAAATTCCGATGTTGATGGCTTTCCATGCAAGCGCACGATACATCTCGCCCGTGTTTATAAATCTGCAGCCGAGCTTTGAAGCCACCGTCCTGCCGACGCTGGACTTACCCACGCCGGCGGGCCCGTCGATCGCGATAACATATCCTTTCATTTTCAGCTTTTTATCAACTTATTATTTTTGAGTTTCCGCTGTTTCTTTCGCTTCTTTTGCTTCCGTTGCTTCTCTTGCCTCTTTTGCCGTAGTCTTCATCCGCCTCAAAGGCCTTACCCACTTTGTAAAACTGGAAGGCTTGAGCGAATATTCATGCACAAGCCGTATCACTTCGGATATGGGATGAAAGGCCTCCCAATTAAGCCGTAAAACCCTCACGCCGGCGCGTTCCATTTCCTCAATAAACTGATAATAATTATCCTGAAGAGCGCGAAGATAATCGATATCGATCGTTCTTTCCATGCTCCTGCCGCGCATTTTTATCCTCTCAATGGCCACCTCGGGTCTGCAGTCGAGAAAAATCATAAGCTGCGGAAACATCAGCTCCCTCAGAACCATGTTGTCAAAAAGATCAAGATAAGTGTTGTAATCCATATCGCTTATTATCTTATCAGGATGATTATTGAGCATTCTTGCAAATATCGTATCCTCCCATATCGTCCTATCCTGCACCACCCCGCGTATTTTCCCCAAACTTATGCGCGCTACGAATTCTCTATGCTGGCGAAACCTGTGGTTTAAAAGCCATACCTGCATCATAGTGCCGTATGTCTTCATGTCTTCATAAAATTTTTCCAGATAGGGATTGCCGTCCACTTCCTCAAGAATAGCCTCAAAATTCAAAGCCTTTGCCAGTTCCGTTGTAAGCGTGGATTTCCCGACGCCTATAGTGCCGGCGATTCCGATGTAACCTTCGGCAAACATTTATCCTCCTCAAGTAACTACCCAACTACTAAAATATAGAACGCTGATAACGCTGATTTTTATGATTCAACATGATTTTTTAGTTTAAAAAAACTTTCAAAAAAACCACAACTAAGAACATTGTGGGTTTTATAAAAAGCACCGATGCCTTTTCCCGTGATTTTAAATGTCTATAATTATCAATGTTCATCATATCCATCTGTCCAAACTATCCTTAAAGGCAGTGAGTTTGGACTGACCCATTCTCAAAGCATTTGAGGTAAGAATGGGACTGCGTCATCTGCGTTCTATTATTGCTGCTGAGTGTTTTTTATTTTTTTGCCTCGATATCCTGCTCAATTCCCCTGACGGCTAAAAGCACGTCGTCGGGATTGGAGGCCGCCGCTATTATGTCATCAAGCTTCACCATTCCGTCCTTGTAAAGCTTGACCAGCGATTGATTGAAAGACTGCATTCCGTAAAAAGCCCCTTTTGTTATCGCCTGCGCCACGCCTATAAGATTGTTGTCTTCCACCATTTTTTTAATATGCGCGGTCATAATCAGGATTTCCACGGCAGGAACCCTTCCGCCTTTTGTGCACGGCAAAAGCCGCTGTGATATAACGCCCTTAAGCGTATCCGCGAGCTGAAGCCTTATCTGGGCCTGCTGATGCGGCGGAAAAAGGTCGATAACGCGCGAAACCGTCTGAACCGCGTTTATCGTATGAACAGTGCCCAGAACCAAATGGCCTGTTTCAGCGGCTGTTATCGCCGCCTGAGTGGTCTCCAAATCGCGCATTTCTCCCACCATTATGATATCGGGGTCCTGCCTCATGGCAGAACGCAGGGCGTCAACGAAATTCATCGTATCCATCCCGATCTCGCGCTGGCTTATTATTGATTTATCGTCGCGGAAAACAAACTCAATGGGGTCTTCAATGGTTATTATGTGGCCTTCCAGCTTATGGTTGATATGGTCTATCATGGCCGCCAGCGTGGAAGTTTTTCCCGAGCCGGTTATCCCCGTTACAAGTATCAGTCCGCGTTCATTGGCGGCCAGCTTCTGAAGCGGACCGGCGGGAAGCCTAAGCTGTTCCATGGACGGGACATCGAGAGGAATATGTCTTACGGAAATGCAGAACTTTCCCTTTTCCAGATATACATTAAACCGGAAACGCCCCAGTTCCTTGCCGTCCATTGAGAAATCCGTCTCATGCTTTTTTTCAAAGATATCCCTTGCGCGCGGATTCATGCATGCGAATGCCATGGTTTCCACTTCTTTGGCCGAAAGCTGCGAGCCGTTTATCTGATTAACGGATCCGTCTATGCGCACATAAGCCTGGCGGTCGCTGCGCACATGAAGGTCGCTGGCCTTATGCTGCACCATCGTTTTGAGAAGAGTATTAAGATCAACGGCCATTTTCCACCACCCTTATTTCAGTTTCGTGGTTTTACGCCTGAGATACGCCGGCTTAAGCAGCTCTTCCGAAGCTCCGCCGGTTTCAAAATCTTTCTGCGCATACTGCCCCGACTGCTCCAAAAAATCGCCCTGGTACATTTGGGGATGCGGATACGGCAAAATCCTTTTTTTCCCGGCAAGCCGGCCTTTTTCGGAAAAACCGGAAGTCTCTTTCGGTTTTATGCCCGTGGCAATAACCGTTATCTTTATCGCATCTCCTAAAGAATCATCATAAGCCTGGCCGAATTTGACATTGGCGTCCTGACTCGCGCTCCTTCGTATAAACTCCATAGCCTCGCTGATTTCATGAATTGTTATATCTTTGCTGCCGGTGAAATTGACCAATACACCGCTGGCTCCTTCTATGACCGCATGTTCAAGAAGCGGGGAATCTATGGCCTTTTTTGCAGCCTCCAAATGCCTGTTGGGACCGGACATCTGGCCTATTCCTATAAGCGCGTCGCCGGATTTTATCATGATTTTTTTCACATCCGCAAAATCCACGTTTATATCGCCGGCTGTGGTTATGAGATCGGAAATGCCCTGTATAGCCTGTCTGAGAACGTCGTCGGCAAGCCTGTAGGCCTCCTGACTGGTGGTAGTTTTGTCTATTATATTAAAAAGCCGCTCATTGGGTATTATAAGCAAAGAATCCACGTAATTCCGCATTTCTTTTATGCCCGCTTCCGCCTGAGCCGCCCTTATCCTGCCTTCAAAATCAAAGGGACGGGTAACTACTCCTATTACAAGAGCGCTGGTGTCCCTTGCAAGCTGGGCGACTACGGGCGCGCCTCCCGTGCCTGTTCCTCCCCCCATGCCGGCGGTGACAAATATCAAATCGGCGCCGGCAAGCAGTTCTTTTATGCTTTCCGCTGACTCAAGGGCCGCCTGACGGCCCCTTACGGGATCCCCCCCCACTCCCAGCCCCTTTGTCAGATTCTCGCCTATTTGAATCCGTATTGAAGATTTGTTGCGCCTCAAATCCTGAGCATCGGTATTAAGGGCAACAAATTCCACCGAGCGGATGCCGGCTTCCACCATGCGGTTTACGGCGTTTCCTCCGCCCCCCCCCACGCCGATTACCCGTATTACGGCATCGCTGTTCTTAAAATCGTCAGTGCATTTTATTCTTGCCATTTACCGCCCCGTTCTAAAACATGTCCTGCACCCATGAAATAACCTTGCGTTTCCACACCGCTTTCTTTCTGGGTATGGAATCAGCATAACTCCATGACCTCAGGAAAGGATAACATACAATTCCAAGCGCCGTATTGTATACGGGATGCAGATATTCCTCATCGCAGGTTACAAATTCCCTGTTTATCGAGCCGGCGCGCACCTGCTGAAGCTCCATCACCTGCTCTGAAGCCTCCGCCATCCCTCTTAAAAGCGAACCGCCTCCGGTCAAAACTCCTCCTCCGGGCAAATCGGCATAATTGGAATTCTGAAATTCATCGCGGACTTTTGTGAATATTTCTTCCACCCTGGGCTGTATGTAGTCAAGAAGAGTGTGCGTCTTCACCACATGCTCGGTGCGTCCGTCCAGTCCCACCACTGTTATCTGCTCGTCGCCGGAAATAAGCGAAGCCAGAGCCGCCCCGTACTTTTCCTTTATCGTTTGCGCCGTCGACAGCGAAGTCCTAAGCCCATAGGCGAGATCCCTCGTTATAAAGTCGCTTCCTACCGGTATCTCCTTCGAAAAATGTATGCTTCCCTCAAAATATATCCCCAAAGAAAGAGTCTGTCCGCCGACATCCACGAGAAGACAGCCCAGATCTTTTTCTTCCGGAGTTACGACGATTTCGCCCAGAGCCAACAGCCCGTAAATAGGTTCTATCACCCTGAACCCGGCCTGCGACACGGCTTTTATAAGATTATTCAGATGAGAACTGGACGCCGTCACTATATGCACTTCCACTTCAAGAAGAGAGCCTTCCATCCCCACGGGATTGGGTACACCCCTCTGCCTGTCAAGAGAAAATCCCTGCGGCACCACATGCAGTATTTCACGATCGCTCGAAATCGGTATTGCTTTGGCATTCTCTATGACGTTTGCGACATCTTCGCCGGTTATTTCCTTGTCCGTCCTGGCGATGTTATACGCCCCCCGGTTATTAAAAGACTGAAGATGAGCGCCCCTGACTCCGAGATATACTTCTCCCACTATTTCCTTCGCTTTTTCTTCAGCCTCTTCCATAGCCTGCGTGATGGCGCGGGCTGTTTCCGAAATATTGACAACAACCCCGCCCTTAATCCCCCTGCACGGAACCGTGGCTCCCGAAAGAACCCTTACCGCCTGCACCCCCGGATCCTGCGCCGCCAATATGCAGGTAACGCGCCCGCTTCCCATGTCCAGACTTGCAACTATTTCGGGTTTAGTCATATTATTTTGTAACGAGTCCTATCGCATTAACGATAATCTTTCCATCCTTAAAATACCTTAAATCAGCATTTACCGGGCATGCAAGCCTGTTTTTTGAATCCTCAAGGATCTGGTTAAGCCTTTCAATTTTAGCGCTTGTAAATTCCCTCTCGCCCCAGCGCACGCGCGAGCCGTCCGCAAGCCGCAGTATGAATTCTTCTTCCTCCGGCAGATATTCTATCGCTGAAATTTCGGCTGAAAGAAATTTCCTCTTTAAATTTATATCCGAAATGAAACCGGCCAATCCCGGAAATTTGTGCCGGACTGCCCGCTCCTCCGCAGCTTTAGCGTAGGAGAGCCCTATCTCCACCCGAACCAAATCCTTGCCATAAAACCCTTCAGGGGCAGGGAATACGCCGCCGGATTTGTCAAGATATCCGCTGAAACCGCCCATATTTATCTTCGCAACGGGAGATTTGAGCGTTATCTGCACGTTAACTTTTCTGGATATCCATTTTTTTTTAAAAGCGAACGACGACAGGTATTGGAACTCCGAATCTATCTTTGAACCCAGCAGCATGGAATCCGAATCCAGCCATTTTCTTCCCGGCTCAAGATTCAACGCTTTTATGATATCGCTCCGGCTTCCGTCCGGCAAACCCGTTATTTCAACTTCGCCTATTTTCCAGCTTGGTATTTTTTTATCCGCCAGTTTTTCCGCATACCGCCACGCCCTGACTGAAAAATGCGCCGAAAACGCGGCGGCGGCAAGGAACGCAAAAGCAATCCAGAATTTTTTGCGGTTGCGGCGCTTAACTTTTACGCGCATTACAACCCTTGTCTTCTTCACGCGCCGCATTGTTTAAACCTCAGCCTGCCTCCGGCATGAAACCACCGCATGCGCGCGCCAAAAAGCAAATATCGCAAAACGTCGATGGCTTTTTAGAAATTTTAAAGGCATGGATAAGAAGGGGCAATCCGCATCAATAGTTATATTCCGCTGACTAAAGTCATTATAATAAGTTACATATAGCAAAGTCCAATTTTTTACGTTATCTGCCGCGCGCCAAACTGCCTTTTTGATCCAAAAATTTCATCTTTTAAAAATTTCAATGAATTTAGCCGAAGAATTTGATACAATCCTGATATATTTTAATGCCGGTTAATGCCGGGATGCTGGAACTGGCAGACAGGCCGGTCTCAAAAACCGGTGGTCCGAAAAGACCGTGTGGGTTCGATCCCCTCTCCCGGCAATAACAAATTCCGACAGGAGATTTACATGAAACGCATTCTGGTCATCGACGACGACAAAGCCTTTTCCGAGCTTATGAAAGATTTTTTCACCGATCAGGGATATATGGTGCAATGCGCATATACCGGCGAAGAAGGCCTTAAAGTCGTAAAGGCATTCAATCCCGACGTCATTTTTCTCGACGTAATGATGCCGGGGATGTACGGCATAGAAGTTTTAAGACATCTCAAAGAAGATGAAAAAACCTACGCCATTCCGGTCATTATTCTCACTGGAAGCAATTTTGATTTCAGCATGAAAGATCTATTCAAGCAGGAAGGAAACTGCAAAGGATTCCTGAACAAAACGGTCGAATTGAGCAGGATAGAGCAGGAATTAGCCAACATCTTCTGCGCCTAGTAGGCAAGGAGCCTTCAATGAACATGGAAAAAAAGAAAAAAATTCTGGTCGTGGACGACAATCAGTCTTTTATTCAGCTGATGGAAATGAGTTTTTCAAAGGAATTTGATATTATCGAGGCGTTGGACGGCGAGGAAGGCTTAAAAAAAGCCATCGCTGAAAAACCAGGCATAATCCTGATAGATATAATGATGCCCAAAGTTTCAGGCATCGAAATGCTGAGAAACCTTCTGGCTGAGCCTGAGACGAAATCAATTCCGGTTATTGTTCTGACCGCCTACAATTTCGACTCGAATATACGCACTCTCTTTGAGCAGGAATCGAATGTAAAGGGATTCCTGCAGAAAACCTGCGATCTTAACACATTGCGAAAAAATATTCACACAGCGCTGAAAGCCGCCGGCGGATAAAAGAAATAAAACTCAAAATCCTAAACTCTAAATTCTAAACAATTAACCGGGGACTTTCGCACATAAAGTATCCCGAACAATCCTAAAAACCGCTGGTTTTGGATGAATTCCCTTATTCAGCCGAAACCTTCAGTTTAGTTTTTGTTTTCCGGTTCAAGCAATTCATCGAGTCTTACGGGTTTTAGCCCTTTTTTGCGGGCATCCTCAAGGATACGGCCGACAAGCCAAAGCGTTTTTTCTCTTTCTTTTTCTCCCCCGTCGTGAAGAAGCAGGATTGAACCCGGCCTCAGATTACGCAGATAGCCTTTAAGCATTTCTTCCCTGCCCAGCTGGGTCCAGTCCGAGCCGTACGTCCAATTGACCAGCGAATATCCAAGCCTGAATACGGTTTCCCTTGCCCATTTTCCGGAGAATCCGTTCGGCAGTCTTAAATACAAAGGCCTTATTCCGCCTGCCCTTTTGATAGAATCTTCGGCTGTTTTTATTTCCTTCTCAAGAATCGCTTCCCTTGCGGCGGATTTAAGTTTATAGTAATTTACATGCGTGTCCGTGTGATTGCACACCATATGACCGGCTTTGGCAATTTCCGAGATCAAATCAGGATGCGCGCGGGCCGCTTCGCCCAGAACAAAAAAAGACGCTTTCGCATTATTTTCGGCAAGAATTTTCAATGCCGCCCGTGTGCTTTTCCCCGGCCCGTCGTCAAACGTCAGAGCGAATTTTTTTTCATTTTTCGGACCGTCTGAAAAAAATTTACAGCAGACAAAAGCCGCATCGGCTGGAATGCAAATATCCGCCAGAAAAATACCACATACCGCAAGGAACATGAATGATTTCATATTACAGTTACAGAACTGCTCCGTTTGTTTAGGCTACCAGTCTTCAGCCTTTCCGTCTATCCGCTTCAGCGGAGGACGAGACCCCGCCGTGATTTTCGGCGGGCAGCCTATCCCCTATATCTCATGACGCTCAAGAGTCCTTACTCCCATTGTCCATGGGATAAAAAAAGCGGCGGCATTAATCACAATAAAACCGGCCGCGCACCAGCCCGCTATCTCCCAATTCCAGGCGCCGGGTCTTCCAAAAATACCGGCAAAGTGCATCTGAACGGGCCATGCTTCTATGGCGATGACGGCCCCTATATATCCCAGACAGCAGGCCATATAGATAAAACCGCCCGCGGAAGATTCTATCTGATGGATGTTTTCCACATTAAACCTGGGGAACACAGCTCCCAGCCCGACCCCCATGACTGAAATAGCCGCTGAGCATAGGATTATCGTAGCGGCGGAAAGCGCTGAAACAAATAAATCGGCGTTAAGTATCCTGTTTGACCATATCACAAGAACCGAGCCTATCGCGATAGAAGGCACGGCCGAGAAAATAAGCTTCTCGAACATTATCTGCTTTACGGACAGCGGCGCGCTTTTAAGCAGCCAATAACTTTTACCCTCAAGGCTTACAGCCGGAAAAGTAAACCGCAAACCTATGGCGGCCACAACAAATCCGGCTATGCCTATATTGAGAAATGAGACCACGCTTTTAAGCGCCGGAGTGTCCAGCGGAAGCTGCCGTATGCTGAAAAGATACACTGAAATCAGCGCGATAATAAGCGTTATCTGCGACCAATAACGCGCGTCTCTTAAAAAAAGCTTTCTGTCTTTCCAATAAAGAGTGAGAAACCGGCTAAAAGGATAATTTGCGGCCGCAAGCCTGCGTTCGAAACAGTCTGCGCCCGAGGAAGAAAATTTTCTGCCCTCCTGCGCCCCGCTGAATCCTTCGGCATAAAAAATACCCGCTATATATATCATGAATGCATAAACCGCAAAACAGCATACGAACAACAGGGCGCCGTATGCCGAAAAAACGGCCCATTTCCCGGCGGTAAACGCCATCATCGCCTTTGTTATCCACCAAGACGGAAGATACTCGGCGGTAGGAGCCTGAAGATACTGCAGATACTGGGAGACCGCCTCCAAAGCGTCGGGTCTCAGCAGTTTTTCCGGCTGGGAAAATCTGACCATCACATAAACGGCAGCCAAGGAAACGCTTCCTAAAATCCAAACCACATCCCTTGTTTTGGAAGTAGGGAAAATATACATTAGAAACAGGCTGAATATTATGCCGAACGCGGCCGCAGTCATCACAAAAGGCACAAGAAGCGCCGCGAATGAAAGATAAAATCCCATGCCCGCCGATTTGATTTTTCCGAATGCAAGGATATACGGAAAAAGCGCAAGCGCAATCGTCCACGAAGAATAAAAAACGGTCTCAACCGCCTTGTCCCAAAAAAGTTTGCGCTCGCTTAGAGGAGAAGCAAAAAGGAATTTCAGATCATACGAATAGAAAAGCGTGGTCATAGCCGCTATAAGACTTGAAACCGCTATCATTGAAAACGTCGTAAGGAAAGCCATGGCGGTCAGCTTCCAGCCGAGGAGCGGCCCTATTACAGCCACCCCGTCAAGATAACGAAAAACCCTTAAAAACCCCGAGTAAAGTCCCAGAAGTATGGCAAGCCCTGCCGCCGTGAACAATCCCCTTTTAATTATCTCCCAATTATCCAGCCATGCCAGAGCATTCCCCATGCTCTTAAGCCTGCGTTGCAAAAGGATCATAAAATGTATCAACTTCCCGTAAGACTCAGGAAAATATCCTCCAGCGAATTAGAACTGTCTGCGTTGGCCATGGAGCGCAGCTGGTCCATGGCGCCCAGCGCTATCATCCTGCCCTCTGACATTATGCCGATTCTATGACAGAGTTTTTCCGCTATTTCAAGTATATGGGTGCACATAAAAATTGCCGCGCCCTTTTCAGCCAGAGAAAGAAGCATATCTTTCACCATGCGGGCGCTTTTCGGATCAAGCCCCACCATAGGCTCGTCCATAAGCAGAACTTTGGGATCGCGCAAAAGCGCGCTTGCGATAACAAGTTTCTGCCTCATTCCATGCGAATAAGATTCAAGCAGTTCTCCGCTCCATTTTGACAGCTCAAACATCTCCAGCAATCCGCCTATCCTGTTTTCCTGCACAGAACGCGGCACTGAATACAAATCGCCCGTAAACTGCATAAACTCTTTTCCGGTCAGCTTTGGATAAACAAAAGGCTCGTCGGGAACCAAAGCCATGTTTTTTTTGGCTTCCATTGTCTGCTTCTCGACGTCAAAACCGGCCACGAATATCCTTCCCGAAGTCGGCCTCATTATTCCCGAAAGCAGTTTGACCGTTGTTGTTTTGCCCGCGCCGTTCGGGCCTAAAAACCCGAATATTTCTCCGGCTTTGATCTCAAGATTAAGATTATCGACGGCGGCAAAACCGCCGAAACGTTTGGTAAGATTTTCTATTTTTATCATACGGAAAGGCCGAAGGCTGTTAGTCTGAAGACTGTTGGTCCAAAGTCTGTTAGTATCTAATTTTCGGACGGGAGATTAATTTATAGCAAGAGACTGGACATATTTCACATACCGGGTGTATATTTCCAGTTTTGTCAGATTGGCCGTCTTTCTTACGCTGAAGTCTTCCACATTAAAGGAAGACATAACGGTGCCGTATGTCATAGCCCTTCGCAAAGCGTCAAAATTGCGCCAGTTCCCGCAGGAAGCCAGATACCCCATAAATCCGCCGGCGAAGGTATCGCCGGCTCCGGTGGGGTCTACCACCTTGTCGACCGGATAGGCCGGCAAAGCCAGAATCTCGTCTTCAAAAAACAGCATTGAACCGCTGTCGCCTTTTTTTATAACAATAACTTTCGGCCCCATTGAAAACAGCATCCCGGCGGTTTTTATGAGATTATACTCCCCTGAAAGCTGGCGCGCCTCTTCCTCGTTGACAAAGAAGATGTCAACCTTGGAAAGAAGTTTTTTAAGAGAGGGCTTTTTTGAGGATATCCAGTAATTCATGGTATCGCAGGCGACAAGGCCCGGCTTTCTCATCTGCCTGAGAACATCGCTCTGCAAATCGGGATCGATATTGGCGAGAAAAAGCGTTTCGCACATCTTATGAAAAAAATACAATTTGGGTTTGAACCGCTCGAACACATTAAGATGCGTGGCTATGGTTACGGCATTTTTAAAATCCCTGTCGTAACGGCCCTTCCAGTGGAAAGTTTTGCCGGCCATGGTCTTAAGTCCGCTGAGATTCACGTTTTTCCGGTCCATAATAGCGCGGTATTTTTTTGGGAAATCCTCTCCCACGACTCCGATTACGCTTATAGGCGCAAACTGGCACGCGGCCATAGAAAAGTGAACGGCAGACCCCCCCAGCGCCCGTTCCGCCCTGCCATGCACGGTCTCGACCGAATCAACCGCCACCGACCCCACTACAAGTATCGTGTTTTTCACAATCCCTTTTCCCTCTGCTCAAGAAACGTTTTTATTTCCTTATTGGCGGTCGCCTGCCGCAGAAAATAGTTGGCGGACTGAACGAACGTCTGCTGAGATAAATTTTGCATAAATTTATCTTTCCCCTTAACTCCGTCCTTATCCGCCTTGTCAAAATCCTTCAGGCTTCCCGTCATGGCGATATAATTTTCCTGAATTTCGGACGGAGAAAATTTAACGGCGCTCCAGAGAAGCTGACGCATTTTCATGGAAAGCCGGGAATGTTTGCGCCATGCTTCAAACTCTTCCGGCATCATGTGAAATTTCTGCCGTATCGCCTGAAAATAAAGTCCATGGCTGAAAGCGCCGTCCTGCTGGAACTGAGGATTGCTCTGTATTTCCGCTGAAACTTCAAAATCCGAAACGCTGATTCCCATCTTTTCCGCTTCCTGCGCAAAAATCTCCTCGGAAAGCATATCCCGCAAGATTTCGCCTTTTATCTTATCGTAAAGCCCGGTGGAATCAGCCTCGGAACTCATTCTTTCCATGGCATTCCTCACATTAAGCTGGAATCTGCTATATGGAATTTTCCTGTTTCCTATGGAAGCAACGGCCCCGGAAGTTGACGCGCCGGAAAAAAGATAGCCGCCCAATCCCACAAATATCCCGCCCAAAAAAACAGCCACCGTGCCCACGAATATCGACTTCCTGTGTTTTGAAAAAAAGGCTATCATGCTTTTTCCTCTCTTCTTGAGTTGGACTGCCTGGGAGACGCCGCCGCTTCAGGCGCGCGCCCGGACATCAGACACTGCCCGTCGAAAACAGCCCCTTCTTCCACCAGTATTCTGGGAGTCTTTATGTCTCCCTGAATTTTGCTTTTGGAAAGAAGCTCCACAAAATTAGACCCCGTTATATTGCCCTTGATTTCACCGCTCACTATTATGGTCTCCCCGGAAATATCGCCCTTGACCTTGCCTGTCTCTCCTATCACTACCGTCTGGGCATCAACGATCGAGCCCTCGACCCTGCCCTCAACCCGCAGCGATCCTTTCGCCGTGAGAGTTCCCTGAAAATATGCTTCCCCTCCTATGAGCGTGACGACATGGCTTGAATCAAACGACAGACCCATTTTCCGCTTTTTGAAAAAACTCATATAATCTCCCCGCCCATTTTGCGATTAATCGGAATAATTGCCGGCAGATAATGAAGGCACGGAATCCATGCTTCCCACCTGTATAAACCGCATCGGGTTTACGGGAACTCCATCCCGCCATACTTCATAATGAAGATGGCATCCCGTAGAACGGCCCGTGGTCCCCATCCTGGCGATTACCTGTCCCCGCAGAACTTTGCCGCCTTCCTTTACCAGCAGTTCCGTAGCGTGCGCGTATAAAGTTGAATACCCCAAACCATGATCTATCAATATCGCCTCTCCGTAGCCGCTGGCCCACCCTGAATGACGCACGACTCCGTCCGCAGTGGCATAAACGGGAGTCTCAGGATTATTGGCAATATCTATGCCCGAATGAAATTTATCTTCTCCGGGCGTGTTTATTGAAAGCAGTCTATAACCGAAAGGCGACGTCACATTGCCCATCGTAGGCCATATTGAAGGCTTGGCCTTATAAAGATTTCTCTGATTCGCTATATACCACGCTATTTCCTGGAAACTGGCAAGCCTTTGCCTGGACTCTTCCTTAATCCTCAGCATTGTATTTTGAAAAACAGCCTCGCTCCATTCGGACACTTTCCCGGATAAAACTTTTCGGAAATTCTGATGGTCATATAAAGTGGGACCGCCTAAAGCTTCTTTCTCGATTATCACGGTTCTATTGCCCATTCCCAGCATTCGTCTCATCTGCTCGTCGGTTTTTCTGGTCACTTCAAGATACTCCAAATCCATGGAAACGCGATCGGCCATATTTTGCATTCTTGTCCGCAAAACGCTGTTGTCGGCCTTTGTAACCCAGTAATCGAAATATCTGCCCGTTATATATCCGGACCAAAGAGTAAGAGCTGACCATAATACACAGCAAAAAACAATGAAGGAAAGCGAAAATTTCAGTTTCCACAGAGGCAGGCCGCTGTGCGGAACTATCAGGATGGTAATTTGCCGGCGCAAAGACTTGCGGAGCTGTGACAGCATTTTTAGTTTATACAAATCCTTAAATAGAAAAGTCAACTCTTCGACTCGTATTTTTTACCGCCGAAGTACATTGTAGTATACTATAGACAGTATATTGCGGAATTATTTCAGTTCGAACCGTTTTGGGACATTTTCTGAATTTGAGAAGGGTCGATTACGGAGCCGCCGGAATCTTTTGATTCGGCATCCCCCCTTATTTTTCCGCTTGCTGATTTGCGTCTGCCGGAAGGTTTAGGTAAGGCGTCCATACCCGAACCGCCGGCTGACTTAAACTTGCCGGGAGCGATGCCCCGCAAATGGTTCGACATGCTCACCACACTGAGCGGAGTCGAAGCGCTGCGCGAGACTGCTTCGCTGCCGCTCAAATACGGGGCCATATCGGGATCGCCCGCTATTTCCATAAGAAGTTCCTTAAATCCGGGTTTATTCATATATTTTGTCAAAAGAGGCAAAAGACCTTTCATATTGTGCGCCTGCATAAAAAGACCCACTGGATTGCCGGAGGACCTGCTTTCCCAGATTTTTTTGAATTCAGGGTCGGAATTCAGGTCTTTTATAAATTCTTTCACAAGAGGCTTTTCGCCGTATTTCGCGACCGCGTTAAGCATCCGTGCGGAATCCCGCAGAATCTGCGCCGGTTCCCGCTCATATGTTTTCTGCGGATCATAGCCCGAAGAAAACGGGAGCACCGCGATCCCGCCCTGCGCCGCGGAGCCGGAACTGAGTCCGACCGCCATTAATCGCCGGCTGCCCTGAATGCCGGCTGAAACCGCGGCGGCGGCCATATTAGATTCCAACATTGAGCCGGCTTCATCGACAATCTCCTTGAGCTCCGCATATTTCTTATAAAACCACCATCCCGCAAAAACTGCCGCCGCAAAAAAAAGCAAAACGCATGCGGAAATAAACCTAAACCATTTGCCGCGTCCGCGCGGCGCAACAGGTTGAGCTCCTGCATCTTTTACGGAATATTCCTTCTCTGCCTTTTCATTATCAATAGATTCGTTATTGTTTTCCATAGTTTAATATCTGAGCATTTTTTTATCTATTTTTTCCGCCCATGCGTCAATACCGCCGGTAAGAACCCTTACATGCTTAAAACCCGCGTTCTCGAGAATGCCCGCGGCTTTTAATGACCGGCTTTCATCCTTGCAGTAAACGATTATCCTTTCGGACATATCCAAACCCGCGGTTTTTTCTTTTAACGCGTCAAGCGGCGCCGAAACGGCGCCTTCTATGCGGCACAGCTCATGCTCCCAATCGCAGCGCACATCCCAAATAATTATCTTCTCCTTTTCCTCAATAACGGATTTTAATTCCTCAGGGCTTATCCTGCGGGGCCTGAAAATAGAATTACCGCATGACCGCGGTGATTTGATGTTCTGCAATGAAACGATGGAAGAATTGCCTCCGCATAAAGGGCAGTTCTTATTTTTAGCGATATTTACCGTTTCAAATTCCATGGCAAGACCGCTGAAGATCAAAAGCCTTCCCGCAAGCACCTCCCCGCTGCCCGTGATAATTTTAAGCGCTTCCAGCGCCTGAAGAACGCCTATTATTCCGGGCACAGGCCCGAAAATTCCGGTTTGAGCGCAGTCCGCGTTAATTTCATCCGGGGGAACCTCCGGATATAAACATCTGTAGCACGGCCCTTTCTCAAAGTTGAAAACCGAGATCTGGCCGTCGAAACGGTATACGCTCCCCGAAACGTCGGGCTTGCCGAGCATAGAGCAGGCGTCATTAACCAAATACTTGCAGATAA
>CAZFMJ010000015.1:0-45193 GCA_964520045.1 uncultured Elusimicrobiales bacterium
ATACGGTATTCCCGCCATAGAGGCCGCCTGCGCCACCTTCTGTCCCACATGCCCGGCGCCAAGAATCAGGATGTTGAGTTCCGCTTTATAAACGTCAATAAAAACCTCTACTTTTCCCATGCAAAGCATACCGGTTTTGCCGGGAGTAAGCGAAAACTGCGCTTTTCTGCCGAATCCTTCCTTGACCGCTTTGACGGCTTCTTTTATGCATAACGCTTCAAGGGTTCCGCCCCCCACGGTACCGGCAATGGAACCGTTTTCATAAACGATCATTTTGGCTCCGCAATCCCTCGGAGACGATCCCTCCGCGGAGATGATCGTAACCAAAGCCGCGTTCGCGCCCGATTCAATAGCTTCGGCAAAAAGTTTTACCGGATTTTTGTCTTCCATCATAGTGACTCCTCCTGCAAATATCGTAATGTCAACCATTAACCACAGAAACACTGAAATATTGCAACTACTCGGCTACCAAAATATAGAACGCTGATAACGCAGTCCCATTCCTTCCTCAAAGGCGTTGAGAATGGGTCAGTCCAAACTCACTGCCTTTATGGATGGTTTGGACAGATTTCTATGATTGAACATGATTTTTTTAGTTTGAAAAAACTTTATGATTATCCGCGTTTATCATATTCATCCGCGTCATCTGCGTTCCACATATTGCTAATGCGCAGTTACCGACTTGTAATCATCCTGAGTGTCGATATCTTTCAATATATTTGCGTCATCCGTTTCAAAATCTTTTACTTTTACGGACTCATGGTGCGTCACCCAGTGAAGCCCCTTGTCCGGCGGGCATTCCAGACATAAATTCAGCGCATTTGCAGGCAAAATTATGGGATGCCCTCTTTTTCCTTTATATTTGGGAATAACAATGCTTTCGGAATTTTTCCTCCAGCAATCTATCAATGCTTTGTAAGTCTTCAACTCGACAAAAGGCTGGTCCACAAGGGCCATAAGAACAGCCTCCGTATCTTTTGAAATAGTTTTTACCCCGGCCTGTAAAGAAGAGATCTGCCCCTTTTCGGGATGCGGATTTATCGCCATTTTTTCGCCGGCATGTTTCCAGCCCTTTTTTATTTCATCCGCATGCTTTCCAAGCACAACAACAATATCCCCAACTCCCGCCTGTCTGATATTATCGCAAATAATTTCAAGGAATGTTTTCCCGCCCAGTTTAAGCAAAGCCTTAGGCGTCCCCATCCTTGAAGAATCCCCCGCCGCCAAAACAATTCCGCTGATCATATGCCAGTTAATTTAAAACCCTCAATACGCTTAGGGGATTTTTTCTTCACACCGACAAGCTCTCGTATGGCATCAAAAACGATTTTGAATTTCTGGTCATAATTATTTTCAAGCTCATCAAGCCTGCGTGATAAATCTTTATGCGCAGACACCATTTCGCGCAGTTTTATAAATGTCCGCACTATCCGCACGCTGGCATTAATTGCCGTAGACGAATTTAGGACATTTGCCGCCATTACTGCGCCATGTTCGGTAAAGACATACGGCAAATTTGGAGAAAATTTCAAATTTTTAAGGTGGTCGCAATTTGCGACCACCTGTCTTTTCTCGTCTTCCGTAAGCTACAACAAAAAATCATCGGGAAAACGGTTTTGATTTCGCTTAACCTGCTCATTAAGCCGCTTTGTTGATACACCGAATAATTCTGCCAAATCGGAATCAATAAGCACACGGTGCCCGCGGATAAACAAAATTTTATCTTCAATTGTTTTATGCGGCATCAACTCTTTTCTCATATTTTTCCTCCCAGTTCATTTTCTTATGAAATGCGGAAGTTTTTTTGGGATTTCCATGGAAAGCTCCACGATGCCTTTCACTCTGCCGTTCTTATGCCACGGACCCTGCCAGATAAGCTTTCTCTCTTCTTTCTTCTCAATAGTATAAGCATTTACAGCCCCGGATTTAAGCATCCGCTTTAATTTTGCTCTCGCGGGCTCAGGATGACAGTCAAGCGCATTTTTGCCTATGAGTCTTTTTCCGCCGTATTTATCAAAAATCTTTTGCGCTTTGCGGTTCATTTCAATAATAATCCCGTGTTTATCGCAAACGGTAATTCCGGCGGGGAATTCCTCTACCCATAATCCGCGGACGCTTTTATCTGATCTCATCATGGCAGTATTTTCCTTTGCCTTCACCCATATTTTAACTCCTTGAGTTTTTTGATAATTCCGCAAAATCCCACAAACCCGATCTTAAAACAGCACCCTGCAATCAATCCCTGATTTTTTGAACTCCGCTTTTAAATTATCCGCCTGCCTCGCAAAGAAATCAGCCTCCACCACCTTCATCATGCCGTATTCCCTGTATGCCCGGTCTGCGTAATGATAGTTCAACCTGTCTAATATCACATAATCCGCTTTTCCCTTAAGTTCCTTCGGCAAAGCTTCTGCCCCCGGAAGAATCGGCGCTATCATGGCAAAGGTTCGAATCCCTTCCGAACGGAGAATCCCCAAAGCCTCGATTCTTTTTCCCGGAGGGGAAGCTTCCGGCTCAAATTTTTTAGCAAGATGCTCGTCCGCGGTTGTGATTGTAAATCCGACCTCGCTGTTATGTAATCGCTTTAATATCCCGATGTCCCTCAGAACCAAAGACGATTTTGTCTGAATCGTCGCAGGCCAGCTGTTTTCCGCCAGAACATCAATGCATTTTTTTGTAATTTCGTATTTTTCCTCTATCGGCTGATAGGGATCGCATACGCCGCTTACCCACACGCGGCCTTTCCTTTTCTTTTTTATTTCTTCCGCCAGCAGTTCCGCCGCATTCATTTTAACGTCGACAAATTCGCCCCATTTTTCTCGGTGCCCGGTAAACCGCTTCATAAACTTGGCATAGCAGTATACGCAGCCGTGCCGGCATCCCACATAAGGATTTACCGCATAGTCCGCGACCTGCGACTTGGATAAAATCGTTTTTGCTTTTATTTCCCGTATCTTTACCGTCATATTCGCTCTATCCGCGCTATTTTCCCCCCATCATTTCTATATGATATTATATTGGTGATGAATAAAGACATAATCACGGGATATTGCGGCGACAAAAAACGGTTGTTTTTTGTTTTAATATTTGCAGGCTTACTGCCCTTCATCGCGCAAACCTGCCCGGCGCAATCCAACTATCTCTACGGCTCGGACACAAGGACTTCGCTCGTGGAGTTTATGGCTGGAGAAAGAAAGCAATTGGGCGGGGACTTCGCTTTCGGCGGAAATTTTATCCGCGGGAATGCGGATATTAATTATTTGAATTCAAATTTCGGCATATTTAAATTTTGGGAGCGGCGCAGCGTATACATCAAAGGTTTTGTCCTTTATAACACCTCCGGAGCTCAAAAAACCATTAACCAGGGAATGGAAAGTATCCGCTATGATCAATGCTTTGGAAAACCATTAAAAGTGTTTATTTTTAACACTAACGCGTACAATGATTTTATACGCCTAAATTACAGGACAACGTCCGGTTTGGGACTGTGGTACGCTTTCGCGCATAACGCGGCAAACCACGGGTTCAGCATAGCGGTGACGCATGAATATGAAAATTTCAAGGCGGGATTGATTGAGCGGGCGGCAAGACTTTCTGTCCGGAATTTATCCGCTTTTGAGATTTCCAACACCGCGGAAATATCCGCAGATTTTTTTTATGTCCCCAAGTTCACTGAATTCGGCGATTATCACATATATGCCGAGATAGCGCTTAACACCCTGATTTTCAAGGATAAATTAGGCGCAAAAATTTCATGGATAGACGAATATGACAGCCGTCCGAAATCCGGCATTAAATCCAATACTATAATCTGGCTTACCTCATTGGTTTTGCATTTTGGAAAATAATTATAGGCCGGATTAAGCGATTATACTGCAGGTCGTTTCTTTTTGAATTACCAGATATTCATGTTTAAGGCCGTCCTCCTGTCTGGTTAAAAACTTTCGCAAACCATAAAATCCAAAACCAGCCGAAAGGGCAAGTCCGCCCACAATGCACCATGGAGCAGGTTTCCATATGGGGCATAAAAATTGCACTCCCCAAGTGCCCAATATCACGCCGAGCGCGCAGCCTATTTGCTGGGCAAATCCCTGCATGCCTAAGTATCTCCCTTTGTATTCAGGCGGGGCAAGGTTTGCCGCAAGCGCATTCATACCGGGACTTACAGCCACCTCCCCAAGAGACAACACCAACATGCCTGCGGCCGCAGAAATAAAACCGCCGGCAAAACCTATTGCCGTATAACCGGCGCAGTAAAGCAGGCATCCAAAAGCCATGCCTAAAGTTATCCTGAATTTTTCAAGCAGTTTCCCCGCGCCATATTGGAACAGAATCACAACAATGCCGTTTATTGAAAAAAGTATGCCGATATGGTTTTCTGCAAGGCCGAGATATTTAATGGAATATAATGAAAGAGAAATAGCCAATTGGCTCATTACGGAATATATCAGCAAAGAATAAAAACAAAAAACCGCAAACCGTTTATCCGAAAGAGCCAACACCATTTCCTTAAATTTAAGAGTGCTCTCATGCCGTCTATGCGGCGAGTCTTTGAGACAGCAAAGTATCAAAATAAAAACCATAAAATAAGCCGCAGAGGTAACCGAAAACATCAAAGGATAGGACTTAAGCGCAAGGAAACCTCCAAAAGCAGGGCCTATCGCCCATCCGACATTGGTGCCGATTCTTAACAGACCATACGCAGCCAGCCTTTTATGCGAAGGAATGGAATCCGCCACCCAACTTCGGCAGGAAGGACAAAAAAGCATGCCTGCAAAAGAACCTGTAATATCAAGAGCTATCAGCCACAGCCAATTCATATCACCAGCCATTACCCATGCTGTCAGCCCTATGAGAACGGCGCGGAACAACAACGAAAAGAGCATAACCCTTTTTCTGCCGGCCATATCCGACCACTCGCCTCCTACGGCGGCGGCAAGCGAGGAGGTAAGCATGGAGCATGCAAGCAAGGTTCCGGTAACAGCCGGAGGAATGCCTTTTTTTACGCTTAAATACACGGCAAAAAAGGGCAATGAAAGAGCGGCTCCCGCAGTAAGCGCGGCTTCAGCGATTACCAGCACCCAGAAACTTCTACTGTAATTGAGATTCATTATCACTTTATTTATTTCCGTTCAGCGCTTTCCTGAGAATATCAGAAAGAGTATTAGGCTTATAGACGTCAGGGCCGGGTATTTTCCCCTGCTCAATAGCCTGCCAATATTCCCAATTCGGTTTTTTTGTCCCAAGCTCATAATCCATTCCCGCCCAAGTGTCCTCCCTGAATGAATAGAAACTCCAATGCCAGTTTTTTGAATTAAAAATATCTATAACGTCGCGCAAATACTGCTCGGCGCCGGCATTGGTTCTGAATACGCCGAACTCGCCGACCAAAATTCTATTTGACGGGATATTGTGAGTTTTTTGCCATTCGGACACAGGTTCTAAATATTTTTCCAATTGGGTTTTATCCCAATATAAAACAGGCGGATTTTCGCTTTCGCCAAGCGGAATTTTGCCGGGATATTTATATTTGCCCTTATTGTATTGGCTATTGAATGAAAACGGCTCATACATATGAAAAGAATAAATAATTTTGTCATCTAAAACCGGTTCTAAAACCTTAAAACCCCAGGCAGTTGCATAAAAACCGGTGTCAAGAACTATCGGCGTTTCAGAATCAACCTCGCGGATGGCTTTAACTGCCTTCATGTAGAACTGATTAATATCGGCGGGGGTGTTTTTTGCTTTTTTATACCACGAAATGTAATCGCCGGTATACCAGTCCGCCAAGCGCGGGGCTGCAAATTCAGGGGTAGGCTCATTGCGGATGTTATATCCCGCGACAGTTGGATGTCCTTTGAGCGCTTTGGCAAGCTGTTTCCAAAAAGATATGGCGGTATCCTGCGCTTTGTAGTCCTGCCAGATTTTTCTTTCCTCAACTCCGTTATTATGCTGTTTCCAGCGTCCCCCCGGAACGCTTAGCATGGTCAAAACGATTTTAACGCCTCGTTTGTCTGCTTCGCCAAGGATGCTTTTTAAATATTTAATATCACTTTCGCTTATTACAGTAAAAGAGCTTGGACGGCCGATAAGAAAATCCCCTGTCTCTGATTCCGGCCGGCCGTTAAGCCATTTATTGGGCGCAAGACGGATAAACTGAATGCCGAATTTTTTAGCCGCTTCAATCCGCTCGGCTTTTTCAACAGCGTTAAAAAAATTGGCGCCGCGCTTTTGGCTGTCCCAAAAAGAAATTTTACCGGAATCAGGCATCGCGAAGACATTGTTCATTAAAAACAATACTGCCGAAACGGAAAGTATCTTCCTCGTGCGTATTTTGCCGATCATTTTATCGGAAGCGGGCTTAAAACCCAATTTTTGGAATGTGGAATAAAGCCCTGTCCACACAAACGGCGGAGGCATATCTCCGCGCGGTTTTTGGGGATAGCCCTCGGCTATCTTTGCGCCGAGTTTTTTCATGGTTTTTAAAGCCTCCCCAAGCATAAGCCCTGAAATGCCGGTTTTCCTGTAATCTTTCTTTACAAAAAAACACGGCAAAGACCACACTATGTCGGCATCGTCGCATTTTAAGCTGGGAGCGCGGTCTAACCGCAGATAATCCGTTCTTTTATCAAAGGCACACCAACCGATAGGTTCTTTGCCGTCAAAAGCTACTATTCCATGCGCTTTGCCCGCCAAAATTTGGGCCCTAAATCGTTTCTTGGCGGTATTTCCTTTTATCTTGTCCCATTTTTCGTCTTTTGCGGTTCTCCATGACTGGCACCAACAACCGCCGCAGGCGCCTGTTTCGCCGAATAATTTTTTAATTGACGGCCACAACTGCGGATTAATATTTTTTGTCGTTATCGGCATATTATTAAAATTTCCCGGCCCATTTTGATCGCCACGCGGGTGCGTCATATATGTCGCACCAATATTCGCGCGCCTTTAAAATCCTGCCCCTTGAAAATTCATAAAAAGACAATGCAAACAGCGAAGAACCTTTCTCTGGTTTTATCAATGTCTCGGAAACCACAAAATCACCGCAGTCCGCCGTCCGCAGGACTTCAATTCGGAATTTTCCGGGGTAATTGCGGTTCATTTCCACAAAATTTTCCGCTCCGCGAAAACGCTCCCGTGACTGAGGCCATTGCGCCGCAAAATCCTTATGGAACAATTTATAAGCATCGTCAAACCGCAATTCATGAAAGCATTTCCAAAGCTCCCGCACCAACCGCTCGTTTTTTGTGTAATCTTTCTTTCGCATATTTATTCCTTAGATTTGCAAAATTAATTTGACCCAAAAAAACCAATTGTTTTAGAATTATTCCGCCAAGCGGAGAAATAGGGCGGGCAATAAGCGAAACCGGCAGAAACATCCCGTTACGCAATGTGCATTAAGCTTTAACGGATTTGTTTCCGAAACGGACTATGGTCTGTAAATCGGCTACAACCGTTTCCGGAGTGGAGTCAACCTCCAGCGACACCGTGGCATCGGGCGTATATTGATGCAAAGCTCCGAATAAATCCTGAAAATCGATATTTCCTTTTCCAAGAGGCATGTGATTATCCGCATCGCCTTTATTATCGTGAACATGAAGATGCATAAGCCATTTTCCCATACGCTTTACCCATTCCGAGGGCTTTAAATCCGAAAAAATATTAGCATGCCCCACGTCCAGGCACAGCCCCAGATATCCGCTGTTGACCTGCCCGACGGCTTCTATGAGAAGGTCAGGATCCGATTCTTCCATATTTTCAATCACGACCCGCGTCCCTATGGCGCTGTAGCGTTTTATCTCTTCCCGCCAAAAACCGGTTATGGCCTTCATCCATATTTCATCCTTTCCGAATTGCGGATTGGTGTTGTTATATCCAGAGTGCATGATTAAAGTATCGGGCTTAAGAACCTTCGCCGCCTCATAGATCATATCCATTCTTTTGCGCACCGCTTCTTTCAGCAGGCAATCGGCATAATCATACGCCAGCCCCATATAGGGTCCGTGAACGGCGACACGGCCCGCTATTTTAGGCCTTATCGCCTTATGAAGCGAGAAACGCTCTTCCCATGCGGGCATTGAGACTACGCCCGTCAGGCCGTAATTCTGCAGTTCAACCCCGATCCCCATCCCATTCAAGACCGGAAGGTATTTTTCTTCTCTGGGGTCTCCAAACGCGCATACCATGAAATACATTTTTCCTCCTTGAAAATATGGATAAAAACATAGAACGCTGATACCGCAGATTTTATAATGAGACAAAACAACTTGCCTTAATAACCAGACCAAACCGCAAAGGACGCAAAGGATTTACGCTAAGAACGCAAAGATTACAAACCATTAACTGTACCTTCATCACCATGCCAATAATTATGCTGGAGAATTCGTTTTCTGTCATCTCCATCAGATTCACTCTGCCCAAACCATCCTTTAAGGCAGTGAGTTTGGACTGACCCATTCTCAAAGCCTTTCAAGGAAAGAATGGGTCTGTGTCCTTTACGTTTGCTTTGCGTCCTTTGCGTTTAATCTCCGGCTTTTTTCTGAAGGTTAAAACCAACCCCAACGTATCCTCTGCGTGCTCTGCGTCTCTGCGGTGTGAAATTTCTTTGCTGTCTATTTTGTGCTTCCCATGAACATATTTTTGGCCGCGGTTTCGCCGATTTCGGAAAGATTTTCCACCACGGTTATTCCGGCTTTTTTCAGCGCTTCAACCTTGGAAGCATGTGTGCCCGAACCGCCTTCTATTATGGCGCCGGCATGCCCCATTCTTCTTCCAGGAGGAGCGGTCTTTCCGGCTATAAAGGCAAAAACCGGCTTGGACATTTTCTCTTTCACGAATTTTGCCGCTTCTTCTTCCGCAGACCCGCCTATTTCGCCTATCATCACAACCGCATTGGTCTCGGGATCGGCCTCAAAGAGTTTGAGCATGTCCACAAAATTGGAACCCTGAATCGGGTCCCCGCCTATTCCCACGACCGTAGACTGCCCCAATCCCTTGCATGTCAGCTGCCATACGGCTTCATAAGTAAGTGTACCGGAACGGGAAACAACCCCCACCGAACCGGGCTTATGTATGTAGCCGGGCATTATGCCGGCCTTGCACTGTCCCGGCGTTATAACTCCGGGGCAATTGGGCCCTATAAGCCGGATTGGCCTGCCTTCATATTCAAGTTTCTGCAGGAATTTTTTTACCCGAGCCATATCCAGAACCGGAATGCCTTCCGTTATGCAGATTATCGTTTTTATTCCGGCGTCCGCGCCTTCACATATCGAATCGGCCGCAAAAGGCGGAGGAACGAATATCAATGAGACGTTTGCGCCGGTCTTTTCCACGGCATCCCGCACCGTATTAAACACCGGTATTCCCAAATGGGAAGTTCCGCCCTTGCCCGGCGTCATGCCCGCGACGATTTTTGTCCCGTATTCAAGGCACTGCTGGGAATGAAAAGTCGCCTGCCCTCCGGTAAACCCGTGAACCACGATTTTTGAATTTTTATCAAGTAATATAGACATAACTGTTTCCTTTTTTGAACGATTTATACGTATTAAGCTATAAGCGATAAGTTGTAAGTAAAAATCTTAAGTATTTCCGCCTGTTTTATTTTTACCTGCTTTTTACCCGCAACTTTCCGGTCTTTGAGCGACTTCAGACTTCAGCCTTCAGTCTTCAGCCTATTCAATTCTGCGCGGCTTTTACGGCTTTTTGCGCGGCATCCCAAAGGCTGTCCGCCTGCTCTATTTTTATCCCCGAATCCTTCAGAATAGCCTTGCCTTCCTTAACCCTTGTTCCCTCAAGCCTTACTATCAGCGGGACTTTAAGCTTGATTTTTTGAGTGGCTTCCACAATGCCCGAAGCGATAACGTCGCATTTCATTATTCCGCCGAAAATATTCACAAGCACGGCCTTGACCTTGGAATCCCTCAATATTATCTGAAAGGCCTTTGTGACCTGCTCCGCGGTGGCGCCCCCGCCCACGTCGAGAAAATTAGCGGGACTGCCCCCCGCCAGCTTTACCGTATCCAGCGTGGCCATGGCAAGGCCAGCTCCGTTTACCATGCATCCTATGCTTCCGTCCAGTCCTATATAGGATATGCCCACCTTCTTGGCTTCCTTTTCTATGGGCGATGATTCATGGTCAGGTTTTTCCTGCAGGTCCTTGTGCCTGAAAAGCGCGTTGTCGTCCGTGACGATTTTGGCGTCCAAAGCGATAAGCTCGCCCTGTTTTGTGATTATGAGCGGATTTACCTCCACAAGACTCGCGTCGTAATCTATAAAAACCTTGGCAAGCCTCTGCGCAAACTTCACAAAATCGCCCAGTTTGTCCGCGGGTATCCTCAGCTGAAATGCCAGCCGTCTCGCCTGAAAACCGGAAAGTCCGGTCGAAGGATCCACCGGTTCCTTAATTATAAGCTGCGGTTTTTCTTTCGCAAGCTCCTCAATTGACATCCCGCCTTCCGCGGAAGCGATAACCGTAGGGCACGCCTCTTTTCTGTCCATCGCGACGGAAATATATATTTCCCTTACTATATCCGAGGCCTTGTCGACAAGAACCTCATGCACGACAAGCGCCTGTCCGTGAGTCTGGTGCGTGACCAGCTTCATGCCGAGCATGGCTTTTGCGGCGGTCCTTGCCTCGGCTGGTGTGTTTACTATCTTTATCCCGCCGGCTTTGCCCCTGCCGCCGGCGAGCACCTGCGCTTTAAGCGCCCACGGACCTTTGCCCGCTTTTTTTAAGGCGCCGGCGAGTTGAGGGGCGGTCTTTATGACCCCTCCGCTCGGCGGCACGGATATGCCGTATGACCTGAAAATATTTTTTGCCTCATATTCAAGCAGTTTCATTTATTTTTTCTCCTTTATTTAATCTCCTCAAGTAAAATCCGCTTTCCGTCCTTTTCAAAAATCCGCATGCAATACGGCTGAGTAAGGGCCTGCGCCGCAAAAGATCCGCTTCCCGGAGATTTTATTACATACCGCACTACCTTTTTATCTCCCCTTATTTCAGGCTCGGAAAACTCCACCGAAAATCCGCCGGTATTTTTTCTACCGGCAAAAACCGCCGCGGCTTCATATCTGAAAAAATCAACAGCCGGAGCGTTTTCGCCCACAGCTTTCTTCCAAAGCGTTTCCCATGCGGACACATTGTTTATTATTAACGCCTCCTGCGTATCCTTATTGCTGTAAGAGCCTTCCCATTTCATAATATTTTCCTCTGCCTTATCGCTATCTCCGCTGTTTAAGCCGGCGGATGACTCCGCGGAATTTAATTTACTTTTTTCAAAGGGACAAAACCTGCCGCAGCCCGCGCACGCGAATAAAACGCAGACAGCGGACGCCGCATATATTTTTTTATAAATCATAAAACTCAACCAACCCCTTCCGGATTTACCGCGGAAAAATCTTTATAAAATTAGGTCTTGACAAAAACAAACTATCTGCTATACTAATTCCATAGGCACGTGAACACCTACTAAAACAGGCTTGTGAGCGTGCCTTCCTCTTTGTACACCACAACCACCAGCAAGACAGCTGGACTGCCAGGCCGCTAGACGACTATTTAAAAGACAAAATAAAAAGAGCGGGCGCAGGGAACTGCGAAAGCAAGAAATCCGATAATCAACATTAGAACGTCGCCGTAGTTATATTTTTTCTTCCCCGTTCCCCGTTCTTTAGCTGTCAAGCAGTCCAGCGGTCTAGCGGTCTAGCTGTTTCCCTTCCGCTGCCGTCTTTCTCAGCGGGGTTTCATTCCACAGCCTCGTCATCAGAAAGGCTCCCGCCAGAGAAAAAGGCATAAGCATCCATGTCCACGAAGACCAGCCGAACTTATCAAGAAGATGGCCAAGAAGAAAACCGGTCAGACCCGAAGCCAGATACTGAACGCCGTCAAGCATTCCCGTAACGGTAGAGGCGGCTTTTCTGCCTCCGAAATCCATAGAAGCGGTGCCCGAAAGCATGCCGTGCACGCCGAATATCCACATGCAGGTAAAACCTATCATAAAGGAAGCCACGGCGGGCGATTTTGTGTAGCCCAGAATAAAAAGGGATATTATCTGCCCGATGTAAAATATGAAAGCCACGGGGGGACGGCGCGACCCGAATACATTGTCGGACAGATATCCGCATAAAATTCCGCCGCAGATTCCGCCGACCGTCACGCCGATGGTAGCCACGGAAAAAAGCGCCGAGCCATGGCTTATATTGTGGACCTCTTTGAGAAAAGGCACGAACCAAAGCATCAAGCCCTGCCTCACAAAACCAGTGCAAAACTCTGAAACCGCAAGCGTCATTATTACAGGATTTTTGAAAATCTTCTGCACCATATGATTCCAGTCAATAGGCTTGTCTTTGTTTTCATCATAGGAGGTGGCGTCTCCGGTGTCGAAATTTTCAAAACCCGCCTCCGCGGGAGTATCTTTCACAAAGAATAAATCCACTACGAACATTATCAATATACAGGCGGAAGGTATCAAAAAAACGTAGTACCACGGCAGATACGCCAGTATCCATCCGCCCACTGTCATGGCCAGGAAATAGCCGCTGGATATCATTATCCCGAAAATTCCGCCGAAAACCCCTCTTTCCTTTACATGGAACCATGGAGCGTTGACTTTTACCACCGAAAGCGCGCCGAAAGACTGGAAATACTGGTTCACGGCGTAAAGAAGCGACATTCCCACCACAAGCTTTGTCTGCCATCCGCTGAGAAAAAGCAAGCCGATAATAAGGTTAAGAACCGAAGCTCCTACCGCTCCTATTAAGATCGCCTTTTTTCCGCCTATCCTGTCCGCAAGAGGGCCGTTGAACATCACCGACAAGGCGTATGTCCAAAACCCGGCGGTGGCGATAGTTCCGAACTCGGCCTTGGAAAGGCTGAACATATCCATCATATCCTTGCTTGCCACATTGAGGTTGTACCTGCCCATATAAAACGTGGCGTAAGTCAGTCCCAGCGGAAACCAGTTAAGAAACCGCCGTTTTTTATATTCAGCGGAATGATTCATCGGATTAGACATGAGTTTTTTCTCCTCCCGGCGGTTGATTTTTAAAAATAAGTCTTTCCGCGGCTGCTGCGGCAAAAATTATCATGATCATCATTACGGGAAGCCTGAATCTCACGACCACATAAACCAGATAATACGCAAGCGGCCATAAAAGCAGCGCCAGATATGCGGGGATAAACTCCCGCCACCTTCTTCTGGTAATAAATATCCCGAATAATGCAAAAGGAATTATAATGCCGTCCGATAAAAGACTGGCCCAAAAAACCTTAGCGTAATCCACGTTATACGACCTTTTATACGGAACCGGACGCCAGTATTTAATGATTCTGTAGAGGACGTCCTTAAAATATTTACCCGGATCGAGCAGAATCAGCTTCCGGCTGGCTTCCATATACATGTCATATGCTTCCAGATGCCTGCTCTCCAATATTAAATGTTCAGCCGCGACAGAAACAGGATCTTCGGCGTAGATCTTAAGCTCGTCCGGAGTAGCGAACTTGTCCGGCGGGACGATCAGCGGCTGATATAAATTTATCCCGCCGTGAAGATTTGTAAGCAGCAGCCTGCCGAATACGGAATAGTTCCTGATCACCCATGGAGAATAAGCCGTCAAAAACATTATCAGATATAGACAGACCGGGAACGCCGTCCTGCGCAGCGGCCGAAAACCGTATTTAAGAAAAAGCCCGAAGGGCGCGGCGGCCGCGAAAAACATACAGCTTGGATTTGTAAGCGCCAGCAAAGCGGCAAGGATCCCGGAAACCGCGGCGCAGGAAGACTTTAATTCTCTGTATAGTCCCGTCAGAAAGAACATCAGCAGCGTAAAAACACATATCATAAATGTTTCCCGACATGAATAGCCGCAATAATAAATCGCGAAAGGATACGCCGTTGCGGCCAATAGCGACAACATCGCCGTCCGGAGAGAAAAGAGCCTGCGCGCTATGAGGAAGATCAAAACGTTTGTGACAACGCTTAAGAACGCGTTAAACACAAGCAAAACAAACCTGCTTTTGCCGAACATCGCATAAACAAAAGCGATCCAGAGCGGATATCCCGGAGACTGCGACAAAGAAGGTATTCCCGGCAGGTTGGCATATTCCCCCCTGTCCAGCAGAGAAAGCGCAAGGACCTCATAATCATCCGCGAAATACCAGCCGGGAGAGGCGTACGCATGCGCCGCAAAAGCGATCCTGACCGCCAAACCAGCTAATAACAGGAAGATAACAATATATGCGGATTTTGTGTCCGGCATCAGATATTGAAATATTTTTTTCATCAGCTTTACCCTAAATTTATGCCTCCGTTTTTGTCAATCCTCCGCCGGGCATAAGCCCCTATTAAACGGCGCGAAAGACCGTTAACCATATCCCGAATTCCCGATTTCGCTGAAAAACCGGCATCGTTATGAAAATTTCAATTTCCTGAAAGCGACAAAGCACATCTTCAGCAGTAGCCAGCCATGCACAAATCTGGATATTTTCGTCTCCCCGTATGACCGGTTTCTGTATCTAATCGGTATTTCTACCGTTTTCAATAAAAGGCGCGCAGCCCCGAACAGCAGATCAAAATCCCCGAAGGGGTCAAACTCGCCGAAATAACCGCGCTGCGCCTGTATTCTCCGATAGTTCTCCTTAGAAATAGCTTTTGTGCCGCAAAGCGTATCCCTTATCGGCTGGCCCAAAAGCCATGTAAAAACCCTGCCGAAAAAATGATTGGCGATATTGTTCAAATACCGCATTGCCTGGGTTTCCATGGGATAATTAAGCCTGGAGCCGTTTATGAACTCGCCGTATCCCTCGGCAAGCGCAAGATAGAATTTAGGAAGATCTTCCGGCGCCACAGACAGGTCGCCGTCAAGTATGATGAAAATATCCCCGTCCGCGGCGGCGAAGCCTTTGCGCATGGCATCCGCCTTTCCGAATTTGCCGCCCTGATGAACCAGCTTTATTTGAAACCCGCCGGCCGCCGAACTGATTATTTTTTCTATCTGCTCAAGCGTCCCGTCGGAGGAGCCGCCGTCAACGAAAACCAGCTCCGTAATTTTCCCCATTCTTGGTATTCTTGCGGCTAACGGCGCGATATTGCCGGACTCGTTGAGAACGGGAATTATAACCGAAACCATGTGCGTTAAATCGGTCCGGATGCATGTGCTTTTTTCGGGTCTGGCGATTATATACTGCATTAGGCAAAAATATTTAAAAACGCTTATTTTTGCCAAATATTTATTAATAAATCCGGAAAGAACCGGCACATAAAAGGGTATAAGAATATCCTGTCCGGTGATTATAATTTCAAAACCGCTGAGTTTAACCAGATTTTTAACATCTTGTATCATCAGCCAGTTCTGAAGAGGCTGTTTTGCTTTGAGCCCTAATACTTCAGCGGCCCTGAGAACCGGCTCCCAAAGATAATTATAATTTGTGATAATAACGCGGCTTTCCTCATGGCATAGCTTCCTTAGATTGCGCAGTGCCCGCCAAACATCCACACACGAGCTAAGAGTGTCGCTGCATACGACATAATCAAATTTTTCTTTTATTTCAAGTTCTTCAATATCCGCTTTTATAAAAGCTATTTCCGGATATTTTTCGGAAGCTGTTTTCACGGCGTTTGAAGAAAAATCTATGCCCACCGACCGCTTGCATTTTAACGCGGAGAGCAGCCCTCCGGTAGAACATCCCGCCTCCGCGGCCGAAGATTCCGCCGGAAGCGGAATCAATTTTTTAAAAAGGCGGAGCACCTCTTCATGATAGTAACGGTTCCGTTTTCTCCAAAAATCTCTTTTACCCGCCGCGGATTCAAAATATTCGCGCTGCCTGCCGCGAAGCTCCTGCGAATATTCGTCGGAAAGAAATATCTTTTCCAAATTTTTTGTTTCGGGGGATTGTCCGGCAGATACCCGTTTTGGATTGGACTCTCGGCAGGAAAACTCTTCGTTGCTGATCATATTAATTACGGCGGCGGAAGCTGGCCGGGGACTTCGCTCAACCGGTAAGGCTTTGAAACAAATCTGTTTATGTAATCCCCGTACCCCCACGTATCGCCCAGCTTAAGAGCCCGTTTATACGTGTTTACGGCAAGATCGCGCTTTCCCTTGATATCATAGACCTGCGCCAGCCTGACCATCGCCCAGACGGCCCATCTGTTCGGCTCGGGCGAAGTCTGGAGAGTCTGCGCCGACTGATAAAAAAACTGTTCGGCCAAATCCCAGTCATGCTCGGCCAAATAGCTTGTGCCGAGCGCCAAAAGCACCCTTGGTCGATAGACGTCCTTATAAAAAGGCTCGCTTTTTTCTATGCGTTTCAAGAAATCCTTTGCTTCGGCTCTTACCTCGGCCCACTTTTTGTTTTCATATAATGAAACTATTTCGACAAAATGAAGCATGGGATGCTGGGGATATTTTTGCCTGAGCTCCTTCGACCATTTAAGAGCAAGCACGGGATTTGAATACTTACTGCCTGTCTGGGTAAATATCTCTATAAGCATAAGCTTGGCCGCGGTCGCATTAAAGCGCCCCTTTTCGCTGGCGGTATTGAGATATTCTATGCCTTTGTTGGGATTGCCCCGCAAAAACAGTTTTGCGAGTATCTTGACTATACCGGGAAGGGTGCCGGCATAATACTCATACATGCCCATGCCCAGATAACCGTCATAAAGCACGGGATTAAGCTCAACGGATTTTCTTGTATGATAGATCGCTTTTCTGCCGTCCAAATAAGAGCTTATCCATCTGTGCCTCATGAGCGACAGCCTGCTTCTGAGACCGTAAATTCCGCCGGCGCACAAATGGGCATAGGAATCATCCGGATACTTTTTCAGCCATTGCTTGCTTTTGACAATGGATTCCTCGGTAAGCTTTGCGAACATCTCCGCAAGCTTGGGGTTGCTTTCTTCGTTTTCGTATTCAAGCCTTGCCCACGCGGTCAGCGCTCTGCCGAAATATCCGTAAGGATGCCCCGGATACGTTTCCACAATGCCGTTAAACTCTTTCTCCGATTCCTCAAAATGAAGCGAATATATCCCCTCAAGGCCTTTCATTATCCGCGCGTCAAGGTCCTCGGAAAGTTCTTTTGAAACAGCGGAATGAGGATTTAAAATACACGTCCCCGAAAACAAGCAAGCTAAAAATATTTTTTTCATACTTTGCGGTCACTAAAATTGTTTAGCCTCAACAGCGACGGTAAAAGGTAGACGGAAAACGGCAGACGGCAAAAGTCACAACAAATCTTATTTCCCTCCCTTCCATTTACTCTTTTCCGTCTGCCTTCTTCTTCCTTTTTTACAGCCTAAGCGGTTATTTTATTGCGTCAACTCCGGCATAGGGCTTCAGGGCTTCCGGTATCATCACGGAACCGTCATTATTCTGGTAATTCTCAAGAATAGCGGCGAACGTCCTTCCTACGGCGATACCGCTTCCGTTAAGAGTATGAACGAATTCAGGCGGACCGCCCGCATTGCGCTTAAACCGCGTGTTCATTCTTCTTGACTGGAAATCCCAGCAGTTTGAACAGGATGATATCTCCCTGAATTTATTTTCACCCGGCATCCACACTTCAAGGTCGTACGTTTTGCATGAGGCGAATCCCAAATCTCCGGAGCATAATTCCAATACCCTGTAAGGCAGGTTAAGCTTTCTGAGTATTGTCTCCGCATCGCCGGTAAGCTTTTCCAAAGCGTTCATGGAATCCTCTGGTTTTGTCAGCCAGACCAGTTCCACCTTATTGAACTGATGGTTTCGGATAAGCCCGCGCGTATCCTTTCCGTAAGACCCCGCCTCCTGGCGGAAACACGCGGTATACGCGCAATATTTGAAAGGAAGTTCATTTTCCTTCAGCACCGACTCCCTATGCATATTCGTGACGGGAACTTCCGCCGTAGGTATGAGGTACATGGGGATGTCTCCCTGCACCTTATAAAGATCATCTTCAAATTTCGGGAGCTGTCCGGTGCCGGTCATAGTCTGGGCGGAGACAAGAAAAGGCGGAAAGATCTCGGTGTATCCATGTTCTTTAATATGGATATCCAGCATGAAATTCACAAGAGCTCTCTCCAATAAGGCGCCCGAGCCTTTAAGAAGCGCGAACCTTGAACCGGAGATTTTACCCGCACTTTCAAAATCAAGAATTCCGAGTTTTTCGCCCACGGTCTGATGGTCCAAAGGCTTGAAAGAAAATTGTTTCCTGCCGGAAACGTCCTCTCTTATCACGCGGTTTTCTTCCGGCGAAAGACCTTTTATTACCGACGGATGTGGAATATTAGGCAGGCCGAGCGATAAAAAATCTATCTCTTTTTTTAACGCGGAAAGTTCCTCTTCCTTGCCTTTGAGCGCCGCTTTTAATTGCTCGGCTTCTCGCGAGACATCCGCCAAAACCGTTTTTTCCCCGCCGCTTTTAGCCCTGCCTATTTTTGCGGAGATTTCATTGTGCTTTGACCTTATATTTTCCGTCTCCGTCAAAAGCGATTTATATTTTTTATCTTTGGCTGTAAGCTCTTCCAGCGCCGGAAGATAACGGCCGCCCCTGTCTTTTATCCCCTGTATGACCTTGTCGGCGCCGGAGCGTATCAGTTTTATATCGATCATTGCTTTTTTTCTTCGATTACAGAGATAACGGATTCCACCACGCTTTTCTCAAGATTATCTCCCAAACGCGGCTCGGCCATTATCTGCACCTTAAAAGCATCGGGCCAGAAACCGGTTCCGCGCAGCCTTTTTAGATTACCCTGCAGATCAATATGGGGAATCGCCACATCCAAGGCCTGGGCAGGTTTTATTTTAGGCACCCTGCGCTGCTCTACCCAAAACGGCACGGCCCACACCCCCTGTGTTCCGGGCTGGTCCACGGGCGCCAGATGCATGCTCACGGCGCATCTTATAACGCTGCCTTCTATGGGCTTGCCGCTTCTGTTGGCCACCGACACAAGAATACGCATATGCCCCGGAGACTGGTTAAGATAACCCTGTTTCCATTCCGAAATTGTTATATATGAGGTTTTTTTACCCGGGCTTTCCTGCAGGGGGACCTGCCATTTAATCTCCGCTATGTCCGGCCCCGCCGATGCGCAGGAAACCGCCAGAAATAGAATTATCGCGGATAATTTCATGCTTTTTTGTTTAAAATTTTATCAAGAGCTGTTAACGCTTCCTCAGGGAAAAACGCAAAGAACTCTCCGCAGGCATGGCCTTCTTCACAGTTAAATTTGAGCTCTGCGGTAAATATTTCCTCGAACTTAACCGGCATCGTCGTTAAAAGGACGTCGATAAGATCGGGCTTTGTGCCCTGAAGACATCTCGGCGCCGAGGGCATAAGCACGGTATTAAGCATATTCGCCAAAGCTCCGATGAAAGAATTGACTATTATATTTCCAAACTCGGCTATTACAAGTTCCTCAACGTGGTTAAGCCGGTTGAGTTTCGCATATGACTGCCCCACAAAAGATCTGGAAATAGTGCCGATGTCGTCAGCCGAAAAACTCAGCACAACGGTTATCGGAATATCGCCGGCGACGTCAAAAAAAACGCCGGCGGCCGTCTCTCGTCCGCCTTTGTATAATTTAGCCAATCCGCCGGCCGGATGCCAGTTTAAATTAGAACAGGCCACGCTCCACCGGCTTGGCGTTATCTTTACAAGACCGGCCACGGTTTTATCAATGCTTTTCAAAACAACGTCGCGCCAAAGGAGATTATTTTTTATTGATAAAAATTTATCGCCGATCATTTAAGCGCCTCAAACACGGCGGCGTCCAATTCCGCCTTGCTGAAGGGCTTATGCAGAACGCGCTTCACGCCCAATTTTAAAATCTGCGAATCCAGGGCATCCTGGGTAACCGCCGTAATTACCAATACCCTCACATCCTCATCTATCATGCGTATTTTTTTAAGAAGTTCCAATCCGGACATATCGGGCAGAATTACATCTATAACCACCAAATCAGGACGCGCAGAGGAAAACAAGGACAGGCCTTCGGCGGCGTTCGTAGCATCCCCCGTTATAACATGTCCCGATTGTTCCAGAATTTCTTTTATCAGGATTCTGATAAGCAGTGAATCGTCTACGATAAGAACCCGCGCCATTTTTCACCGTCCGATATTGCGGATTTAGGGGGTATAACGAGATTCGGAGAACGAACCGACCCGACAACCGCAACTACAGCCTGTTTGATATATCACACTGGCTGTAAAATTATACGACCTCGGAATCTTAATTACTCAACTATGACCGTTTTTAAGAAAGATGGCAGAAGTACGAGGGAAGAAGGCAATAAAGCGGTTTTATTTTACCGTTTACCATCTACCCCGACATGACCGCAAAAGCGGTCACTAGTTACGTGCCGGATTGCCAGCTGCTGAGATATTTTTTCTGTTCAGCCGTCAGCTTGTCTATATATATCTTCATCGTCTTAAGCTTAAGCATCGCTATGCGCGAATCGATATCCATCGGAACCCTATAAACCCTTTTTTCCATGGCTGCGCCGTGTTTGGCGATATACTCAGCGGACAGCGATTGATTGGCGAAAGACATGTCCATAACGCTTGCGGGATGGCCCTCCGCGGAAGCCAGATTTATAAGCCTTCCTCCCGCCAGAAGATAAAGTTTTTTATCTCCGGCAAGAGTATATTCTTCCACAAAAGGCCTGACCTCTCTGGAAGATTTTGAGATCGACTTAAGGCCGTCTATGTTTATTTCCACGTTGAAATGCCCTGAATTGGCTATTATGGCCCCGCTTTTCATCATCTTGAAATGCTTGGTATCGATAACATTAATATCGCCGGTCAAGGTCAGGAAAAGATCGCCGTATTTGCAGGCCTGCTTCATCGGCATGACCCAGAATCCGTCCATGCTGGCTTCAAGCGCTTTAAGATTGTCCACCTCCGTCACAATTACTCTGGCGCCCATGCCGTGGGCTCTCATTGCAACCCCGCGGCCGCACCAGCCGTAACCCAAAACAACGACCGTCTTGCCGGCCAGCAGGAAATTGGTGCACCGCAGAACGCCGTCCAGAGTGGATTGCCCCGTGCCGTAGCGGTTGTCGAACATATGTTTTGTAAAAGCATCGTTCACCGCAATGACCGGATATTTCAGGGCATTATCTTTCTCCATGGCGCGCAGCCGTATAACGCCGGTCGTGGTTTCTTCCGTGCCGCCGAGAATATGCATGGAAGAATTCCATTTTTGATGCACAGTGGAAATTACGTCGGCGCCGTCATCCATTGTTATATGAGGATTTGCGTCTATGGCGGCCTGTATATGCCTGTAATAGGTTTGCTTATCCTCGCCCTTTATGGCAAATACGGAAATACCGTCATGTTTTACAAGGCTTGCGGCCACTTCATCCTGAGTGCTCAAAGGATTAGACGCGCACAACACGACCTTAGCGCCTCCGGCCTGCAATGTCTGCATCAGATTCGCGGTTTCGGAAGTCACATGCAGGCACGCGCTGACAGTCAAGCCCGAAAGCGGTTTTTCCTTTTTAAACCGCTCGCATATGCTGGATAAAACGGGCATATCCCGCCTCGCCCACTCTATCTTCTTTCGGCCTGCCTGCGCCAAAGTGATGTCTTTTACATGATATCTGCACTGCTGTGATTGTTTCATGGGTTTTGTCTGAACCTGCATATAACTCCCCCTTAATTTTAGGCCGTCACAAGTTTTTTGGACGCCGATGTTTTGCCCAGGATTTCCTGTTTCAATACGGACGCCTTGTCGGTTTTTTCCCATGCAAAAGAAGCTTCCGTCCTGCCGAAATGGCCGTATGAAGCGGTTTTTCTGTATATAGGCCTTCTCAGTTTGAAGGTATTTATTATGCCGCGCGGAGTGAAATCAAAATGCTTTCTGATCAGAGCGCATATCCTCGTATCTTCCGTAATACCGGTGCCGTGCGTGTCGACGTACAGGCCTACGGGCTGGACAACGCCTATCGCATAGGCGACCTGAATGGTGCATTCTTCCGCAAGGCCCGCGGCCACGATGTTCTTGGCCGCATATCTGGCCATATACGCCGCGGAGCGGTCCACCTTCGTGCAGTCCTTTCCCGAAAACGCTCCGCCGCCGTGAGGGGTCCTTCCGCCGTAAGTGTCGACTATTATTTTCCTGCCGGTCATGCCAGTGTCAGACTGGGGGCCGCCTATCACGAATTTGCCGGTGGGATTAATGAAAAACTTCGTGTTTGAATCTATGAGCCTTTTTGTCAGCACCGGCCTGACCACGGCGTCGATAATCTCGTTTCTGGATTTTTCCGTTATGTTATTTCCGGTTTTATCCAGGATTTCATCCGTATGCTGGCTTGACACCACCACGGTGTCCACTCTCAACGGCCTGCCGTCCAGATATTCAACGGTAACCTGGCTTTTTCCGTCAGGCCCGAGATAAGGCAGCGTCCCGCTCTTGCGCACCTGCGCCAGCCGCATGGACAATTTATGGGCAAGGCTTATGGGAAGAGGCATAAGCTCCGGCGTTTCGCGGCAGGCATAGCCCACCATCAGCCCCTGATCCCCGGCTCCCCCCGTGTCAACTCCCTGCGCGATATCGGGAGACTGCCGGCCTATGACGTTCAAAACCGCGCATGTTTCATAATTAAACCCGTATTTGCTGTCGGTATACCCGATTTCTCTCACGACCCTGCGCACAAGCTCGTCTACATCCACATAAGTTTTGGTGGTTATTTCGCCTCCGACTATAACAAGCCCTCTTGTTATAAAAGTTTCGCAGGCTACCCGGCCGGCGGGATCCTGCGCCATTATCGTATCCAGCACCGCGTCAGATATCTGGTCGCAGACCTTGTCGGGATGTCCCTCGGTTACGGACTCTGATGTCACAAAACATTTTCCTTTGAGTATCATTGTTCCTCCCTTTCATGCATTAGAGCCGGCGCAATTTTCTTAAACATTCGCGCCAAAAAATATGTTTAAAAAAATTTCCAACCCTGATTTTTATTATCCTGAAATAATGATAGCAATTTTTCAGGACGATTGGACAGTCCCATTCCTTCCTTAAAAGCTTTGGACAGAGACACGGACATAAATTGTTATAATAAGGAACGGCATGAAAATACTTATTTTGGGCGGCACAAGATTTTTCGGAAAGGAACTGGCTGTTTCCTGCAGTAAAAAAAACTGCGCGGTCACGGTATTTTCCAGAAAATGTCCCATAGACGGACTGCCGCCTGAAATAAAACAGACGCGGGGAGACAGAGGGCTCAAACAGGATCTCCTGCGGATGTCTCTGGGCACGTGGGATATAGTCGTAGACAATATCTGCTCCGGCGCCGATGAGGCCGAAGCCGCCG
Organism: uncultured Elusimicrobiales bacterium; assembly: GCA_964520045.1. Classification (GTDB taxonomy): domain Bacteria; phylum Elusimicrobiota; class Elusimicrobia; order Elusimicrobiales; family CAZFMJ01; genus CAZFMJ01. Next base: position 23,283 of record CAZFMJ010000015.1, read on the forward strand.
TGGAGGCCTTTTCCGGCAGAACGGGGCTTTGGCTGTTCACCAGTTCCTCGGAGATTTACCGCGTGCTGAAAGGCGCGGCGTCTCCCTTCCGGGAAATACATGCCGACACGCTGGAGGAAGACCGCGCGAAGCGCGCCTCCGGCGGATGCGGCTATGCATTCGGGAAAAGAGCGGCGGAAAAAATTTTTCTTTCCGCCTGCGCCGAAAAAAAATTCCCCGCCTGCATACTGCGGCTTCCGGCGGTCATAGGCCCGGACGACCCGACGTTAAGGGCATATTCCTATTGGCTGAGGATAGCGGACGGCAGCCCCCTGCTTCTTCCGGGTTATGCTTCAAAACAGAGATTTATCTCCAGCGCGGACGCGGTTAACGCCGTTGAAACCGCTGCATACTCGAAACATTCAAAAAGCAATGTGTTTAATTTCGGGGATTCGCGGGTCTTAACTTTGTCCGACTGGGTGGACATCTCCGCGGAAATAATGGGCAGGAAGGCCGAGAAAATACCCGTTTCATGGGACTGGCTTGAGAAAAGAAACATATCCGCGGATTTTTCCCCTTATTCCTGCGTTTCGGACCAGGTCATAGACATATCAAAAGCGGAGCGGGAATTTAACTGGACATCCGAACCCCTGCAAAGCTGGATGAAAAGATCCATAGACTGTTTTTTTTCGCAATATGCGGGCCCCCGCCCCGAAAATTACTCCGGCAGAAAAAAAGAGCTGGAAATCATCGCGGAATTACAGAGGGAGGCTATATATATATGACCGCATTTCCATTAAAACCCGTCATACGCAAAGACGCGGCAGAAAAAGCCGGAAAGATCAAAATTCTGCTGATGGACGTAGACGGAGTCCTGACCGACGGAAAAATGTATTATCTGCCGGGCAGAGGCGGCGGCATGGTCGAGGTAAAAGCGTTCCATTCTTTGGACGGAATCGGGCTCAGACTGCTTAAACAGTTCGGCATTATGACCGGGGTTATTTCCGGAAGAGAATCCCCCTCTACGGAACGCCGGGCCAAAATGCTGAGAATGAATTATGTTTATCAGGGGTTTCTCTCAAAACTTAAGCCGCTTGAAGAAATACTGGCGGACGCCGGCCTTAAACCGCATGAAGCCGCGTATATAGGCGACGATTGGACGGATATACCCGTGCTCAAACGGGCGGGCTTTGCATGCGCTCCCTGCAATGCCCTTGAAGAAGTGAAAACAGCTTCGGATTTTGTTACGATAAAGGAAGGAGGCGGCGGCGCCGTAAGAGAAGTATGCGATTTCATACTGAAAAGCCAGGGCAGATGGAAAGAAATAATGGATTTGGTAGAATCTGCCGTATGGGCTCCTCTTGCGAAAGAGGAAATCAAAATAGTCAGCAGATCTTCTGCTATGAACATAAAGGAGAAAAAATGAATAAAAAGCTGCCGATACTACTGTTTTTAATCGCCTGCGTTCCGGCCGGGATATGCTTGTGCGGAGAAAAACCCAAACAGCCGGAGCAGGAAGTAATTACCGGCGCGGAGGAAGCCCAGCAGCCTCTTCCCGAAGATAATGCGGACAACGGAACGGCGGAATATCCGCCCATGGTGCTTCAGGAAACCGACGAAGATATCATCGCCATTATCGAGGATTACGTGCGGAAAGAGATCCGTCTTAAGCGGGGGTTTTTCATGCTCAATCCGGAAAGTAATCAAATTTTAAAGCTTAAATTTGACAGCATAAATAAAAAGGTGGGATCCGACGAAACCGGCAAACGGATAGTCGACGCGGTTTTTTTAGACGATAGATCCAAAAAGTATGCCGTGGAATTCAACCTTGAAACTTCTCCGTGGGGAGGATTGGATATCTCGGCGATAATACTAAGGAAAGCGGCGGGAAAGCCCGTAAAATATCCCGAAACGCCCGAAGATAAAAAGTAAACCCGGCCGGCTGGATCATAAGCGCGCATGAACAATATACACTTTGCAACGGCGTTTTCGGCCGGACTCGCGACGTTTTTTTCGCCGTGCGTGCTTCCTCTGATCCCCGGCTATTTATCCCTCATGTCCGGGATTTCCGCCAAAGAACTTCTGGAAACGCGGGACCGCCGCTCCGCAACGGCGTTAAAAGCCGGCTTGCTGTCGCTTTCATTTGTAGCGGGATTTTCGCTCGCCTTTTCCGTGCTGGGAGCCGCAGCCTCGGCATTCTCCGCAGCGATATTCAAACATCGCCTGCTAGCGGCAAAAATTTCGGGAGGAGCGCTTATTATACTCGGGCTTCACCTTACTGGAATTTTAAGCTTAAAATGGCTGTATTACGAAAGAAGAGTCTCAATGGGCGGTTTTAAACCCGGCCATATAGGCGCTTTTTTAATGGGGCTCGCCTTTGCAATAGGCTGGTCTCCCTGCATAGGCCCCGTTCTTGCCGGCATACTTGCGATAGCCGCCAATTCATCCACCTCATCGCAGGGATTTTGGCTTCTGCTGGCTTATTCCGCGGGGCTCGGACTGCCTTTTATAGCCGCGGGGTTCGCCACGGCCGGATTTATGAAAACGATTTCAAAATACAAAAGATTTTTAAAATACAGCGAAATTTGCGCGGGCGGAATCCTTATTATTGTGGGAATCTTAATTATACAGAACAGGGTTTTAGCGGCCGGCAGATTCTTCTGAAATCCGCAGCTGCCCGGCGGAAAAAACCACGGAAAGAATTTTTTTAAACGCCGCATATTACCAATCTGCGATGAATAGTTTTAAAATTTCATGAAAGAATATTTTGTAATCCCGGGGCTTGCCCTGATAATGGGCGTCGTTCTTCTGCTCCCGTTTTCCGTAAAAAAAGTGGAAGAGGAGCTTGAAGCTTTCCTTTTTATAATGGGCATTTTTGCGGTAAGCGTCTCAGGGCAATGGAGCCTGCATCTGGTTAAAGAGGCCTTGGCCGAGCCGTTGAAAATAACACTGGCGGTGCTTGCCGCGGGCTTCCTGTTCCGCAATTTACGGAAACACATATCGTCCTCCGTAGACTTTCTGATAAAAACAACCGGCTTAAGCCCGGCGATTTTTATAATAATTATCATATTGGGATTCGCCTCCAGCCTTATCACGGCGATAATATCCGCTTTGATACTTGCCGAGGTCGCGACCGCCCTGCGCCTCGAAAGAAAATATGAAATACGGATGGTAGTCTGCGCCTGTTTTGCGATAGGGCTGGGCGCGGTATTTACTCCGCTGGGAGAGCCGCTGTCTACCATAGCTACGGCCAAACTGCGGACGACTCCGCATAACGCCGATTTTTTTTATCTGCTTAAACTGTTGTGGATGTGGGTGGTTCCCGGAATATTCCTTTGCGCGGCGGCGGCATGCCGGAATATGGGCCACGGCGCGGGCAAAGGGAAAAGTCTCGCGGAAGACCACGTCGAAACCTCAAAAGACATAATACTGCGCTCCATTAAAGTTTATCTTTTCATTATGGCGCTGATATTTCTGGGAACGGGCATCTCTCCGATCGCCGAAAAGACCGTAGCCAAAGCTCCGGTCTGGGCGCTTTATTGGATAAATTCAATTTCGGCGGTGCTTGACAACGCCACTCTGGTCGCGGCGGAAATAGTGCCTTCGATGAGCAGAAAGCAGTTAATTTTCATATTAATGGGACTTCTCATTTCAGGGGGAATGCTCATTCCCGGCAACATACCCAACATCATCTGTTCTTCAAAATTGGGAATAAAAAGCCGCGAATGGGCAGAAACGGCCGTTCCGCTGGGAACGGCCATGATGCTGGTTTATTTCGCTGTTCTTATGATCGCTTTATAGCCGGAAGCGCGGGGGAATTACCATATGATAAACGACCAATTGTTAAATCCCGCAAGCATAGCCGTGATCGGCGGCTCGAATGCCGTCAATAAACCCGGAGGAAAAGTTTTATTTAATCTCAAAGACGGGCATTTCAAGGGGGCTTTATATGTCGTAAATCCCAAAGAACCCGAGGTGCAGGGCGTGAAGGCTTTTGCCGATGCGCAGAAACTCCCTCCCGTCGATCTGGCCATACTTGCGATTCCGGCCAAATACTGCGTGGAAACCGTGGAAGTGCTCGCAAAACAAAAAGGCGCCAAAGCCTTTATCATCCTGTCGGCCGGATTCAGCGAGGAAAGCAAAGAAGGCGCGCTTCTTGAAAAACAGATCGTGGAAATCATAGACAGCGTCGACGGCGCCCTGATAGGCCCGAACTGCATCGGCTTCCTTAATTCAAATTACAGCGGCGTTTTCACAACGCCTATCCCGGCTCTTAATCCCGCGGGCTGCGATTTTATTTCAGGCTCCGGCGCCACCGCCGTGTTTATCATGGAATCCGGCATTCCCAAAGGACTGACCTTTTCCAGCGTTTATTCCGTGGGAAATTCGGCGCAGCTGGGCGTGGAAGAAGTGCTTAAATATCTCGACGAAAGCTTCGACCCGGCAAAGAGTTCCAAAGTAAAATTACTGTATATTGAAAATGTAAAAAAACCCGGCCTCTTGTTAAAACATGCCTCTTCGCTTATCCGCAAGGGATGCAGGATAGCCGCCATCAAAGCCGGATCGTCGGAGGCGGGAAGCAGGGCCGCTTCGTCCCACACCGGAGCGCTGGCCTCCCCGGACACGGTGGTAAACGCGCTTTTCAGAAAGGCGGGGATAGTGCGCTGTTATAACAGGGAAGAGCTTGCCACGGTGGCCTGCGTGTTCATGCACAAAAAACTGCCGGGGAAAAATATAGCCGTCATTACCCATGCCGGCGGCCCGGCGGTAATGCTTACAGACACTCTTTCGGACGGAGGGCTTGAAATTCCCCGCATCAAAGGACCCGAAGCCGAAGAACTGCTCAAAAACCTTTTTCCCGGCTCCTCCGTGTCCAATCCCATAGATTTTCTCGCCACCGGCACAGCCGGGCAATTGGGCAAAATTATAGACGCCTGCGAAAACGATTTTCACGCGATCGACGCCATGGCGGTAATTTTCGGAAGTCCGGGCCTATTTAAAATTCATGACGTTTACGATTTGCTGGATAAAAAAATGGAAAGCTGTAAAAAACCGATATACCCGGTGCTGCCGTCCGTCATTAATGCGGGCGAAGAAATAAAAGCCTTCTTATCCAAAGGAAGACTTTGCTTCCCGGATGAAAGCCTGTTCGGGAACGCGCTGGTAAAAACTTATTTTACGCCCGGACCCGCAGGCGGGGAAATCGAACCTCCGAAGATCAATACGGCACAAATACGCATGGTTATGGACCGCGCCGAAAACGGATATCTTCCCCCCGAAGAGGTGCAGACCCTGCTTGACGCGTCGGGGATAGCAAGAGCCGGAGAGGCCGTGGCAAGAACCGCTGAACAAGCCGTAAAAGCCGCTGAAAAGACGGGTTTCCCGGTGGCCATGAAGGTAATAGGCCCGGTGCATAAATCGGATGTCGGGGGCGTGGCTCTTAATATCAAAGACGACGGCATTCTGCGCGCTGAATTCGAAAGGATGATGAAAATAAAAGACACTTCAGCCGTCCTTATTCAGCCCATGCTGGCCGGAATCGAACTATTTGCCGGAGCAAAAAGGGAAGACAAGTTCGGACATATGATACTTTGCGGATTGGGAGGAATTTTTATAGAAACGCTCAAAGACATAAGCTTCGGCCTGGCCCCGCTTATTAAGGAAGAAGCCCTGGGCATGATCCGCAATTTGAAGGGTTATGGAATTATCAAAGGCGCAAGGGGGCGGGAAGGCGCCAATGAAGAACTTTTTGCGGATATTGTGGCAAGATTATCCGCGCTGGTGACCGCGGCTCCGGAAATTTTCGAATTGGACATAAATCCTTTGCTTGGAAGCAGGAACACGGTGACGGCGGTGGACGCAAGAATAAGGATTGAAAAGTAAAACCAGCGCGGTATATTTCACCGCTATCCGCCTGTTCTGTGAACATTTAAAAACCAGGAGATGAGACAAAGACATGACACCCGAACAAAAATGGAAAACGATAATAGAGCCGTTTAAAATAAAGAGTGTGGAACCGCTCGGTTTTACAAGCCTCCCTGAGCGCCGGCGCATACTGAAACAAGCTCACTATAATCTTTTTAACATCCGCGCCGAAAAAATTCTTATAGATCTGCTTACGGACAGCGGAACCTGCGCCATGTCCAGCAATCAATGGGCGGCGATAATGCGGGGAGACGAATCTTATGCCGGGGCAAAAAGCTTTTATGCTTTTGAATCGGCGGTAAAAAAACTGACGGGATACAAAGAAGTCATCCCGGTGCACCAGGGCCGCGCGGCGGAACGGATACTTTTTTCTTTTGCGGGCGGAAAGGGACGCTATGTCGTTTCCAACTCGCATTTTGACACCACACGGGCGAATGTGGAGGCTTCGGGCGCCGAGGCGGTCGATATGCCGGTAAAAACAGCTTTTGATTTTGACAAACCGGGCCCATTCAAGGGAAATATGGATATTGAGGCTCTACAGAAATTCATTGCGGAAAAAGGCGCCCCGAACATAGCGCTGTGCATAATGACCGTGACGAATAATTCTCTCGGTGGACAGCCTGTTTCCATGAAAAATCTAAAATCAGTAAGCAGGATATGCAAAAGCCGGAGGATACCTCTTTTACTGGACTGCGCAAGGTTTGCCGAAAACGCCTATTTCATCAAACTCAGGGAAAAGGGATACGCCGGAAAGTCCGTATTCCAGATAGCCCGTGAAATGTTTTCATACTGCGAAGGATGCATGATGAGCGCAAAAAAAGACGCGCTCGTAAACATCGGCGGATTCATAGCGTTCAATAACGCGGAGTGGACGGCCAAAGCCAAACAGATTCTTATTTTGGGCGAAGGATTCCCCACCTACGGCGGACTGGCAGGCAGAGATTTGGAGGCCATGGCCGTCGGGTTAAAAGAAGTGGTCAACGAAGATTACCTTAAATACAGGATACGCTCCAGCGCCTATCTTGGAAAAGGACTACTGAAGGTTGGCGTGCCGATAGTTCAGCCTCCGGGAGGACACGCGGTGTACGTAAACGCCAAAAAATTTCTGCCGCATATACCTTCCCGTATGTTTCCGGCGCAGGCGCTTGCCTGCGAACTTTATCTGGAAGGCGGAATACGATCGGTGGAAATAGGCACTCTCATGTTCGGGCGGAGGCAGCCGGACGGAAATTTTATTCCGGCGCCCATGGAATTGGTACGGCTGGCGGTTCCGCGCCGGGTTTATACCCAAAGCCATATTGATTTTGTTATAGAAGTTTTTCAGCGCATCGCCAAAAGGAAAAATTCAATCCGCGGACTTAAAGTCGTCTACGCCCCGGCCGCTCTTGCTCATTTCACAGCCAAATTAAAACCGGTTCTTTAGGCAAATACTATGCTCGCAGCCCCGAGATTTGAAAACGTAAAAAAAGACATGGAAAACATCGTAGGCCGCGGCAATGTCTTCTGCTCCGAAGCCGATATCATGGCCTATTCCTATGATTCAGGCATGGATAAAGCAAGGCCGGAAGCCGTAATCAAGTTCGACACGGCCGGCCAGATAGCTCCGGCCGTGCGCCTCCTGTATGAAGCGGGCATACCTTATATCGCCAGAGTCTGCGGAACGAATCTTTCCGGGGGGTGCATTCCGCTCAAGGGCGGGGCAATATTGAATCTTGCCGGATTAAACAGGATACTTCAGATAGACACCGCGGGCTGTTACGCCGTGGTTGAACCCGGAGTTATAAACATCAAGCTTCAGAATGAATTATCAAAAATAGGCTATTTCTACGCTCCGGACCCCGCCAGCCATAAAGTCTGCAGTCTGGGCGGGAATATCGGAGAAAATGCCGGCGGCCCCCGCTGTCTTAAATACGGAGTCACCTCCAACCATATCCTGGAAATGGACATAGTCACGGCCGAAGGCAAAACCGCGCACTGGTCCGTTAACGACGGAGGCCCCGATCTGGCCGGCCTTTTTGTGGGGTCGGAAGGGACTTTCGGAATAGCCGTAAAGATATGGCTGAAAATTCTTCCGGAGCCGGATTGCATACACACGGCGCTTGCCGCGTTTGCGGATATGGAAGCCGCCATAAACGCCGTCGCCGGTATAATCAGGGCGGGGATTCTTCCCAGAACGCTTGAGGCGATGGATAAAATGACGATCTCCGCGGTTGAGGCGCAGTTGCACGCCGGCTATCCCAAAAACTGCGAAGCCGTTCTTCTTATTGAATCCGACGGCTCCAAGCGCGAAGCCGGGCAGGATATACATATCGCCGAACAGATATGCAGGGAAAATTCATGCCTCAGCTGGCAGACCGCCACCGGGACCGAAGAGCGGGAAAAACTTTGGGAAGGCAGAAGAGGCGCCTATGCCTCAATGGCCCGTCTGGCGCCCAACGTTCTGGTTGAAGACGGCGCGGTGCCCAGGCCGCGGCTCTCCGAAGCCCTTAAACGGGTGCGCGAAATAGCCAAAACCCATGACGTGAGGGTCGGGCTTCTTTTTCACGCCGGGGACGGAAACCTTCACCCGAATATTATATTCGACGAACGCAATCCGGATGAAACGAGGCGTGTTAAAAAAGCCGGCTATGAAATGCTCAAGGCCTGCGTGGCTCTTGAGGGGACGGTATCCGGAGAACACGGCATAGGCGTGCAGAAACGCGTGGCCATGAATTGGCTTTATAATGCCGACACCCTGAATATTTTCCGGCAGGTCAAAAAGGCCCTTGACCCGAAGCTTCTGGCAAATCCCGACAAAATAATTCCCGTGTCCGGAGAAGCGGAGAATAAGCAGGTCCTTTTGCGCCCTTTCCCGAAACATTTTTCCCCCGCCTCGACAAAACTGGCGGATGAGGTTAAATCCCGCTTTAAAAACAGCCTGCCCAGCATAATAACAGGCTCCGGCACAAAACTGCCTCCGGAAGCGGCGGGGCGCTATAATAAACAGCAGGAATTGCGGACGGACGGCCTGAGCCGGATAATAGAACTGGACAAGGGAAATTATACGGTGACGGCGGAAGCCGGAATAGGCATGGCGATTTTGAAGAATGAACTTGAAACGGCCGGATTCAGGCTTATGACGCCGAACGCGAAAGGCACGCTGGGCGGATTTTTGGCGGCAAAGCAGTGGATTTGGACCAGAGATTTAATTCTCGGTCTGCAGATACTTCTGCCGGACGGAAAACTGCTGGATTTCGGCGGCAAAACGATGAAGAACGTGGCCGGCTACGACATTGTGAAACTTATGCTGGGCTCATGGGGGGCATACGGAATAATAACCGCGGCCACTCTCAGGCTGCATTCCTCCGCCTCCCGCCTTAAAATACCCAAAACCGAAGGCGCTCCGGCAGTATTTAAACCGTGCGAATACCATACCCGGCTCAAAAAGGTTTTTGACCCGGCCAATCTTTTTAATCCCTGGATATTCACAGCCCGCGATGACAAATAATCCGCAGGATAATTTTCCGTTTGAATCTGAAAATCAGGAGCGCCGGCTCAGGAGGCTCCTTACCGATCTGGGCGAACGCAGTCTTTACGACGCGGTAAGCCAATGCAACAGATGCGGATACTGCGCTCCCGTCTGCCCTACGCAGATAGCGGTAAACCGCGAAAATTTTTCCGGCAGAGGCAGGAACCAGACCGTAAAAATGCTTCTTGAGGGAAAACTCAAAAAAAATCAGGCTGACGAAACGATTTCCACATGTCTTTTATGCGGAGCCTGCACTTCGGCCTGCTATGCGAAAGTACCCACGGCGGACATAGTTCTTGAAGCCCGCAGAAGCATGATGGAGCAGAAGTCTTCCCCGGCGGAGCTGGCCATAAAAACCGTTCTCAGGCACCCGCTCGCGACGGCGCGCTGGCTTAAGGCGTCCAACTATCTGCGGAAAACAGGCGCCGCGCGGCTCGCCGGAACGATGGGAATGTTCCGCCTTATCGGCATGCCGGGGCTGGCGGACGCTGAAAGAGAGACCCCCGCCCCCACGCGGTTTTTATTCGAGATATTATCAAAAGACCACGAACTTGCCCCCAGGCAAAACGCGGCCAAACCGGCGAAATGGATATACTTTGCGCCCTGCGGACCCAATTATTTGTATCCGGAAGTGGGAAAAGCTACGGTAAGCCTGCTCAAAAACCTTATGGGACAAGGGGAATTTTTCGGCCATTCATGCTGCGGGCTTACAGCGTACAATTACGGGAATATCCGCGACGCCAGAAACGCGGCGAAAGAAAATATCGCGCGTTTTGAAAATATTTCAGCCCGCTGCGGCGGCATCCCCGTCGTATGCGACTGCTCGTCCTGCGCCGCTTTCATGAAAAGCTATGAACAGCTTTTTATAAACGATGAAACATGGCGCCCCCGGGCTAAAAAATTCTCGGAAAGCGTAAAAGACATCCTTGAAACCCTGCCGCCGGAACATTTTAATGAAAGCCGGGATACGGACAAAACCGTCACCTACCATGATTCCTGCCGCGCCTGCCACGGACAGGGAATAAGAACCGCGCCTAGAGCCGCTCTGAGAAAAATACTGGGAGATAAATACGCGGAGCTGCCGGAATCCGATTCCTGCTGCGGCGGCGCGGGCGCATTCGCCTTCACGCAGAGGGAATTATCCGAAAAAATACTCCGAAGAAAAATCTCGAACATAGCCGGCGTACAGGCGGATATAGTGATCGCGGGCGCCACCTCATGCCTCATCCAGATCGCCGCCGGGCTTAAACGCTGGTACCCCAAAGCCCGAGTGATGCACTACAGTGTCTTTCTTAAAAATGCTAAACTTTTCTAATGCTCTCATGCGAGGGACTGGAAAAAAAACTTGATCTTCTGGTCAAATTCGGCGGGCTCATCCACAGCGAAACAAGGCTGGATCAGCTTCTTACGCTCGTGGCCGACCAGGTCCGCACTATTTTAAACTGCGACAGATGCACCATCTTTCTGCTGGACACCGCCACCAACGAGCTTTGGTCGAAAGTCGCGCACGGAATCGGCCAGACTGAAATACGCATTCCCTCGGGCACCGGCATAGCCGGAATAACGGCGAAAACCGGCAAAATAATAAACATACCGGACGCTTACGCCGAGAACCAGATGGACCGCTCGCTGGATCAGCTTACCGGCTATAAAACAAAAACCATACTCGCCGTTCCGCTTAAAAACCACACCGGCGACATACTCGGAGTTTTTGAAGTGCTCAACAAACTCTCCGAAAAGCCCTTTGATTCCGACGACGAAGGAATACTTCTCCTGCTGGGTTCCGTGATCTCCTCCGCGGTTGAAAACGCAAAACTCTACGACACCCTGAGAAAATCACAGCTTGAAACCATATACAGGCTGGCCATCACCGCCGAATACCGCGACCAGCACGATACGGCCACGCACTTAAGGCACATAAGCAATTATTCCCATATACTGGCGCAGGCCATGAATCTGCCGGAGGACCACGCCCAGGATATAAAATACGCCAGTCCCCTGCATGACATAGGGAAAGTGGCCATTTCGGACTCAATACTTCTCAAACCGGCCAAGCTTACCCCCGAAGAATTTGAGGAAATGAAAAAACATACGGCTTTCGGCGCAAAAATTCTGGCGAACGCCGAAAGCCGCCTTCTTCAGATAGCCTGTCAGGTCGCCATGTCCCATCATGAAAAATACGACGGAACCGGCTATCCGGAAAAGCTCAAAGGCGGACAGATCCCGCTGGAAGCGAGGATAGTCTCGGTAGCCGACGTATTTGACGCCTTGTGCATGGCCAGGGTCTACAAGCCCGGCTGGCCCCCCGAGAAAACGCGCGACTATATAATTTCGGAATCAGGAAAGGCTTTTGATCCCGCGGTTGTCGCGGCTTTTGAAAAGAGTTACCCTGAAATACTGCTGTCTTATGAAAAAGACTCAAGAGCGGGCAAAAGAACGACTGCCATCCCCGGAATAAAAACCGCCATAAAACCGTGAAGTAAAAGGTAAGGAGCCAAGATATATGGATATGGAAATAGCTTTCCCGGGCGGAAAAAAAGTGAACGCTCTTTACAAGGGATTTACGATAGCCACGGACCAGTCGCGGGAGCACGGAGGGGACGGCTCGGCTCCGAGCCCGCTGGACCTGTTTCTTGCCTCAATGGGAACCTGCTCCGCGATCTATGTTCTGGGTTTTTTCAGGCAAAGGGAGCTTTCCACCGAAGGCCTTAAACTGCTGGTAAAAGCCGAACAGGATATGACGACCCGCCTATTCAGCCATATCAATATTGAAATAAAACTTCCGAAGGATTTTCCCGAAAAATACAAGGAAGCGGCGATCCACGCCGCCGAACAATGCCTTGTGGCAAGACATTTCCAAAAACCGCCGGTGATAAAGATATCGGCTTCGATCTAAACCGGCCACCCAGTCATCCGGCGGCCCGGCAACCCAGAAAGAGATTAACACTTTTTCGGAAAGAATGGGACGTTTTTATTCAGTTATCCGGCTGTCCAGCCGCCTCGCTGCCCAGCCGTCCAGCCTTTTAATTACCGGCGAAAGGAATTCTGGGGACACAGTAAGTTAATTTAAAAAACCGCAAATGGAAAAACCCCTTATATACCAGACATGCCAAAATAGCTGTTTTGTCAAGCGCAATGACAAATCCAGCTAAGTTTATCCTTGTTTATTCACAAAAAGGGTTTGGGTGGGATAGGCGAATTCTATGCCTTCTCTGGCGAATTTGTCCATGATGAGGAGCAGAACCTGCTCATGAACGTTCATGTAGACATTGTAGTCCGGCGATTCCACATAGTAGACGGTCTCAAAATCAATGGAAAAATCCCCGAGGTTCGTGAGATTCGATCTTTCAAAAGCGGTTTTGGGAAGCCTCGCGATGATATCTTTTATCATCAGCGGTATGTGTTTTACTTTTTCAAGAGACGTCTGGTAAGTAACCGTGGTTTTAAACAGCACCCGCCTCTTGCTCATGTTCTTGTAATTTTTAAGCTCCTGTCCGAGAAGCTTTGAATTCGACATGAATATCAGCTCGCCGGAAAGGCTTCTTATCCGCACGGATTTAAGACCGATATGCTCCACTGTCCCGACCACCTTATCGGAAATGATAAAATCGCCTACCATGAACGGCTTATCCAGAAGGATAACGAAAAAATTAAATATATCGCCCAGTATCGCCTGCGCCGCCAGCGCCACCGCCACGCCTCCTATGCCCAGCCCCGCTAAAAAAGCCGAGACATTGACGCCCATATTCGCCAGAACAAAAAGCGCGGACGCGATCCAGAGTATGGTTTTCAATATGATCTGGGCGCTTTGCACCACCGAAGCCCTTGCGGATTCGCTTAAACTGCGCTGAACCGCTATTTTGTTTATCAGATAAGACACGATATCCTGTATTATGGTGACGGCCCTGTACGTAAACACCAGCAGCATCAGCAATAGAAAAGCTTTGTCAAATCCGGTACTGCGGTCCAAGTGGCGGATAGAGATAAAAAAAGCCGCAAGCAGATATTCAAAAGGCCGTATCTTTGCGATAAGCCCCACCGCCAGATCGTCCAGATCGGTATCTGTCTTGCCGGCCAGCTGAATAAGCTTGCGCAGGACAAAGTTCTTCAGCACTGCGAGAACGCCTATGGTCAGAGAAAATATAACAACGGCCAAAACATAGCTCATTACGGAATTACCAAGAATCATCTCGTTCATAAACAACGCTCCCCCTGAGTGGTCTGAAAATAATAATTTCATATCGGACTATTATATACAACTTGACCGCGCGGATAAAAGCGCTAGAATTATCGGGGTCTTTTGTGCGGACAATCACCTGCGCCTAAATACTTCAATTCATCGGCATTGAGTTTCCGCCATTTTCCGGGTTCCAGCCCTTCCAGACGCAAATGCCCTATTCCGACCCTCACCAGCCGCAGGACGGGATGTCCGATAAGCGCGAACATCCTGCGCACCTGCCGGTTGCGTCCCTCCGTAAGTATGATCTGCGCCCATGAAGTGGGTATTGATTTTCTGACGCGTATCGGGACCGGCCGGGGAGCGATATTCGGCGCCGGAATAATTTTAGCTTTGCAAGGTTTGGCCGGACCGTCGTTTAAAACCACTCCCCGCCGGAGCCGTTCCAAAGCCCCCTCGCTTACCTCTCCGTCAACCTGCGCCCAATAAACGCGCGGATGGCCGAATCTGGGATTGCATAGGCGGTTTTTAAGCCTGCCGTCGCCGGTAAGCAAAAGAAGCCCCTCGCTGTCATGGTCCAGCCGGCCGGCGGGGAAAACCCCTTCCGGAAGACCGAAACCTTTCAGTCCCGGATGCCCGTCTACGGGGGTGAATTGAGACACCACGCCGTACGGCTTAAAAAACAGCACGCTCTCCCGCTTAGGCAAAGTTCTTATAAAATGACGGTGAATTCTGCGTTTCATAGTAAATTTACAATCCCCTGCCCTACGCTATCTGCTATATGCTATCTACTATATACTGCTGTCCCTGCCGTCCCTTCATACTAATTTATAATTCATGCTTTGGCAATCTCTCCCGCCGTCCGAAACGGTACGGCAGTTGAAGTTTTTCCCGCCATAGGTTATACTTAAAAATAATATGACCATACCGTCCGAAGCGCCCATCCTTCTCATGCTCCACAAACCCAAAGGGTATGTCGTCACATGCTCGGATGAAAAGGGCCGCAAAACGGTCTATGACCTTCTTCCGGATTGGGCGGTAAAAGACAGATGGATTCCCGCCGGACGGCTGGATCTTGATTCAAGGGGCCTGCTTCTCTTCGCAAAAGACGGGAAAATTCTTGACGCGCTCACCCGCCCCGGAAAAATCCTAAAAACCTACGAAGTCTGGGTCAGGGGAACGGTGACGCAGGAGCATCTTGCCATGGCGCTGAACGGAGTGCCGACTCCCGAAGGACTATGCAAAGCACAGGCAGCGGAAATAACAGGCAGGGCCGGTCCGAAAACAAAGCTCAGAATTACGCTCAATGAAGGCAAAAACCGCCACATCCGCAGACTTTTCGGAGCATTGCGGGACCCCAAATTCAACACGCCCCTGAAAGTCATGGAATTAAAGCGCACGGCAATAGGCGGTCTTGCGCTGGATATCCCTTCCGGTCAATGGAGATTCCTCTTCCCCTGCGAAACAGAACGTCTTCTGCGCGGATAACACAAAAAAACACAGGCGGATCATAAAAAAATGACCCGCCTGTTTTAGTGAGCGCCGGGGAGAATAAATTATTTCAGCAGAGAATAGTTGAATACCGCTTCGGCCGCGGCCGTGAGCACGGCGATCGTCAGCTTCTGATTTATCACGTTGTCTTTATTCACCGTTCCCCCGATATAATTTTTCCTGCCCATGAGCATGAATTTCTGACCGCCGTCCATTGAATAATTTTCATCGTCCATTATGGTCACCGTGAATTCAACATGAGGCGCCGGAAACGCAAAGAAGGACGGCGGAAGTTTTCCGTATATTTTGTAGGCCTTATTGTCAATTTTTTCCACCGTAAGCCTGTATCCGGCTTTTGCGTCCGTGATGAAATGCATCTTTCCGCCGGTTCCCGGAAGCAGTTTGCCCATGAATTTTTCATTAAGAATGGAAAACTGCACCTGTCCCAGATTGTCGTCAAAGATAGACGTCACGATTCCCTTTACCTCGAACGCGGCGTCCACTAAAGTAAAAGCACGGACCTTCACGGAATCGGAATATCCGCGCTGCACTCTGATCTTGATCTGTTCAAGCTGTCCGCGCTGATGGCCGGACATATATATGCCGGGCAGCGCCGGATCCGAGGCGAACGCCGAACCAGCGCACATCAATGCTACTACCGCCATTGCTGTTTTTTTCATTTTACATCTCCTTTTTTGAATTACAAAAAACAAAAATTTACCACGGAAGTCCGGGAATACACGGAGACACTGTAAGGCAGTTAACACCTTCAACTTATTAAGACCGTCTACCATTTACCCTCTTCCTATTTTCCGTGGTTTCCTTTTGCTTTTATCTGAAAAACACCTGTCTTAAAAATCTGTCCCAGCCGGTCTGCTGTATGAATTTGTATGTTCCCACATAATATTTATAGTCGGAATCAGCGTCGGGCAGGTATACGGATATCCCGCTCAGGCCGGCATACGCAGGCCTGAAATATTTCGCTATAACAAGCTCTTTGTCTATGTAATTCAGCAGAACTTCGGCGGTTCTTGAAACCTCCGGAGAAAGAGCGGATTTATTCCTGAGAAGTATGTTAAGGAATTCCCCTAAATCCCTTGAGTCTGATTCATACACAAAGGTCGGCTCCACCCCGAATATCCGGCATTGGGCGCTGACGGAGCGGTATAAGGCGGCCTCCCGCGGATTATTTCCCGCCGCCGCTTCCGCGGCGGAAGCGAAGTCTCCGGCAAGCCGTATGAAATCCGGCATTTTCCCGGACCGTATTGCGGAGACAGTGTCTCCTTTATATCCGGAAACTATGCTTTTTGCGAATTCTTCCGGACCGGCCTGCGGGTTTCCAACAAGCTCTCCGAGCCATTTCGCGTAATAAGACTCGCTGACCATTTCTTCGGAGCCCGCCAGAAAATCGGCATATTTATATAATTCCCCGAGCACCAGCGCGTTCTGCATGAAACAACTCGCAGGGAAAAAAACATCGATTTTGCCCATGCTGGCAAAAGCGGTTCCAAGCTGTGTTATGCGTATAGCATGCATAGTATCGTCGTCAAACCCGATATCCCTGCCGGGGGTATAATCCTGGCTGTGGCGCCACCCGCTGGAATGGTCGTGCATTATCAGGGCATAATGCTTTGCGGGATATTTCCTCTTTGCCCAAAGCACGAAATCCCTGAGGTGCGTCCAGTCACCCATGTCCGCATCGCGGATCTCTTCCAGAATTTCCGAATTTATCGTTTCGTAATCATAGTCCTTTTCAACGCGGTACCGGCGTATCTTAATTCCTCCGCCGCTTTCCTCCCAGCCTTTGAGTAGGGCAAGTTCGGCTATGATATTGACCCCCCTGCCGGAGCCTACTTTTTCCATGTCGTTCATGGCCATTATGACGTCGTCTTCCAGATCGTTCTTGCCGTTTAAAAAAGCAATAACCGTCCATTCGGCTTCCGCCTGCTGTGTAACGGCGATGTTCGATTGTGGGAATTTTTGCGACGGGGCCGGAATATCGGCAAGTTTTATTTTGTCCAGTTCAAAAGCCCCCCCCGCTCCCGCCGCTCCGGTAATTATTGAAAGAAATAACATCAGAAAATATTTTTTCATATTTGGAATCCACCCTTATTTTATCCGCCATCCTCCCCCAAAGATTATCTCATGTTTCAATTACCCTACCATGGGTCTGCGGGGCAATATTTTCCGGTTTTTGGACCTATGCGCGGAATAGGCCCCGTACAATGAAAATATAGAAACTTTGTATAATAAGGACAGGAACTTCGGGCGGTTAGCTCAGCGGAAGAGCATTTCCCTTACAAGGAAGAGGCCATAGGTTCAAATCCTATACCGCCCATTCATTTTAACTCTTATAATAATCCTTCCCATGGAGAAAACCAATGACCCATCAGCCAGTGGAAGCTTTGACGGAAGAAGAAATAGAACTTATTGAAGAGCCGGAAGTGGGCGGTCAGGTTCCCCACAAAACCCCCGAAGACGTTGAAATGAAGTGGTATAGCGAGGTTTATAAAGGAGACGTTCCCCAGCTTACACTGCGGTCTGTTGTGCTCGGCTCACTGCTGGGCGGATTCATGTCGCTTTCTAATCTTTATGTGGGTCTTAAAACGGGCTGGGGACTCGGCGTCGCCATAACCGCATGCATCCTTTCTTACGCTATTTACAAAACCCTGATGGCCGTCCTGCCCGGAGTTTTCAAAACAGAACTGACCCTGCTGGAAAACAACTGCATGCAGACGACCGCTTCTTCGGCGGGGTATTCCACCGGCGGAACAATGACTTCCGCCATAGCCGCGTATTTAATCTTAACCGGAAATCACATACCATGGCCTGTTCTCGCATGGTGGACCTTTTTCCTTTCATGTCTGGGCGTCTTTATGACCATCCCCATAAAACGGCAGATGATAAATATAGAGCAGTTGAAATTTCCGAGCGGGATCGCATCCGCCGAAACCCTGAAAAGCCTCTATTCAAAAGGCGAGGAGGCCGCAGGCAAAGCCCGCTCTTTGGGAGTGGGCGGTGTAATAGGTGTCGTGATAGCCTGGTTTCGCGACGGCGGAAAACCTTTTGCCATTCCAGGCTTTATTAATTTTCCGGGAAGCATAGCCGGATTTCCTTTGGCAAAATGGACCATTTCTTTTGAAATGAGCGCCATAATGATAGCCGCGGGCGCCATTATCGGCTGGAAAGTGGCATGGTCAATGCTTGTCGGCGCAATAATTAATTTTGGATTTCTTGCCCCTTGGGCCGCAAGCAAAGGCGCTATTGATACTACCAATCTGGGTTACCGCGCCATAGTCAGCTGGAGCACATGGGCGGGAGCGGCGCTTATGGTCACTTCGGGACTGCTTATGTTTTCACTGCAGTGGAAAACCGTTCTGCGCGCTTTCAGCGGAATAGCGGATGTTTTTACAAAGAGGCAGAGCAGCAAGGATGATCCTCTGGCTGCTATTGAAATTCCCAGCTCATGGTTTCTTTCCGGCGTAGTGCTTTCCGGAATGGGGTGCATAGCGGTGCTTTACTGGGCGTTCGGCACGACCATATGGATGGGAATCGTGGCAGTGGTTATGACTTTCTTTCTTTCGCTGGTTGCGGCGCGGGCCACGGGAGAGTCTGATATAACTCCCATAGGAGCAATGGGTAAAATAACACAGTTGACATTCGGAATCCTTGCGCCGTCGAATATAACAACCAATCTCATGACCGCCAGCGTAACGGCGGGCGCGGCCGGAGCCACGGCGGATCTGCTTACTACGCTTAAATGCGGATATCTTGTAGGCGCCAATCCCAGAAAACAGTTTCTGGCGCAGTGTTTCGGCATATTTGCCGGAATGGTAGTGGTCATACCGGCGTTTTATCTTCTTGTGCCTGACGCCTCGGTGCTGGGCACCGACAAATGGCCGGCTCCGTCCGCTCAGGTGTGGGCGGCGGTGGCGAAGCTTCTTTCAAACGGCTTAAATTCCCTGCATCCCACGGCGCGGATGGGGCTTTTGGTAGGCGGAATAGCGGGCATTATAATTCCGCTTCTTGACCTGGCATTTCCGAAGCACAAAAAATATATACCTTCGGCGATGGGACTCGGGCTTGCGATGGTTATACCCTTTTTTAATTCGCTTGCGATGTTTATCGGCGCGGCGATAGCCACTCTTCTTGAGATAAAAAAGCCGAAGTTGGCGGAGGCTTATGTGGTTACCGTTAGCTCCGGAATAATAGCGGGTGAATCAATAATGGGCATAGTAATAGCCCTTCTTTCCGCCACCGGAATTTTATAAAGGCAGTAGAAAGCGGATAGTATATAGCATATAGGAATTGCAAAAAAATTGCACAGCAGAGTTTCATGTGATAATTCTGGAGCATTTTACCTGTCCGATTTAATTCGTGGAATTTCTCTGCGCCCTCCGCGTCTCTGCGGTAAATTTAAAAAGCATATGCCACGAAAAAACAATTTATCCGATACTTCTCCGAAAATGGAGGCCCTGCAGATATCCCTGCTTCAAAAAATGTCCGCGGCGCAGAAAATCAAGCTTACCAGCGATTTAACGCATGACTGCAGAATGCTTACTTTGGCAGGCATAAAACAACGCAACCCCAATCTGGATAAAAAAGGTCTTCTGCGCGAATTAGCCGCGCTGTGTTACGGCCGCGACCTGGCGCTAAAAGCATATCCGCCGGATAAAAAATAATGGCTCCAATAGATATTTTGCTTATTGTTATAGATGTATTTAAACGTTTTGGAATAAGATATTTCATCGTAGGTTCGTTTGCAAGTTCAAGATACGGCATGCCCAGAACCACGCTGGATGCTGATGTTATTGCGGATTTAACAGAAGAACAAGCCGTTAAATTATGCGATGCGCTTAAAAATGACTTTTACGCGGATGATGATTCGGCGCGGGAAGCTGTAAGAAACTGCTCTTCTTTCAATGTCATACATCAAGAAACGGCCTTTAAGGTTGACGTCTTCGTGTTGAAAAAGAATGATGCCTATGCAATGGAAGAATTTAACCGGCGCAGAGAAGAAGTCCCGAATTCGGAAACTAATACCAAAGTTTTTTTTGCGACAGCCGAGGATTCCATCCTGAGTAAATTGCACTGGTATAAATCAGGCGGAGAAACTTCGCACAAGCAGTGGGATGATATCATCGGCATTCTGCAGGCGCAAAAAGACAAACTTAATGCCGATTATTTAAAAAAATGGTCATGCAGACTCGGCGTTGATGATCTATTAGAAAAAGCATTTGCCGAATCAGACAGGAAATAATATTCCCAGTTTTGCTATACTATTTTATAAGCATTTGTCATTCCCAAAGGCTTATATCGGCTTGCCTCTCCGTAGCCTTGGCGTAGGAGGGGAATCTAAAGAAACTACGTTGGGGACGTAGTGTAGCCTGGTTTAACACGTCGCCCTGTCAAGGCGAAGATCGCGGGTTCGAATCCCGTCGTCCCCGTTCCAAAGCAACCAATTCAGCTATTGCTGATTCAGTAGCTTGGTTGTGGGTGGTCTGGCTCCTTTGGTGGTGGTGGTACCAATCTTTAAAAGTATTTCAACCGAAAGGGGATAGTTATGTCACCTGAAAGTAAAATATTAAAAACAATACGGCAGCACACTTATGAGTTAAAGGCTTGTGGGGTCAAGAAGGTCGGCCTCTTCGGCTCTTTTGCTCAATCAAGCTGGAACGCTAAAAGCGATATTGATATTCTTGTTGAGTTTAACTATGGGAGAAAAACATTCGACAATTATATGGATCTCAAGTTTTTTTTGGAAAAACTCTTTCATCGAAAAATTGATTTGGTAATAAAGGATGCTCTGAAACCAAGGATTAAGCGCCATGTCCTTTCAGAAGTAAAATATGCGTGATCACAAGCTTTATCTTGATGATATTTTAGAAGCGGCAAAAAAAATTAAGAAGTATACCGAAGGCCTGTCCATTGAACAGCTGAAGAAGAACACCCTCGTTCTTGATGGTGTTGTTCGCAATCTAGAGGTTATCGGCGAAGCCGCGAAAAATATTCCTATTCAGATCAGAGAGAAACATCCGGAAGTTGAATGGAGAAAGATTGCCGGGCTTAGAGATGTTCTGGCGCATGAATATTTTGGCATTGATTTGGAAGTAGTGTGGGATATAATCAAAAATAAATTGCCGGTTTTAAGAAAACAAATTCAGCGCATTTTAAAAAACAAGTAAGGAATAAAGCCTCACGTTCCCCCGTCTCCGTCGAGCCTCATGAAGGATCTATAATGAATTTGCGAAGAAAGCAAGACCCCTTTAAGGCCTAATTCCGACGAACGGGGCAACGTGTTGGCCTGTTTGGGCTATTTTTGGAGCACAATTCAGGAGGCTGAATTTGGGGCGATTTCCAGGCCTTTGCGCCGTTTGGGCGACAGGATGATGGGACGTAGGGGACGCGCGTAGGGGATGTTGCTTAAACACTTAAATGTTCAACTTCTGCCACCTCACGTCCGCGATATACCAGATATGACGCAGCGCCGGAACTTATTCCCAATTCGCGCATTACATGGGCTCCGCTAACGCCCCCCTTTATTTTACGCAAATAGCAATATAAGGCGCGGGCTCGCGCTATAGATGTTTTCCTGCTTAAACTTTTGGCTCTTCCGGTTTTGTTGTACATAAATTAAGGCTCTTTTATGAAAGATGTTATGACTTTCAGCCGCAAATATTCCAAGTCTTTAATCCCGTAAGCCCTGCGTTGAATCACTCTAATTTTATTGTTTAAGCCTTCCATAAATCCAAGAGACACTTTGTTGTCTGGATTACAATAGGGCTCACTGAAAAAAGATTTTTGATTTGAAATCTCGTCGGAAAAATGGGA
>CAZFMJ010000016.1:0-3317 GCA_964520045.1 uncultured Elusimicrobiales bacterium
TGCATTCCTGAACGGGTTCTCCGGCCATTTCTATAACCTGCGGCGCATGAATGACCTGAATTCTTGCGGACTGCGGCGCATCCAGCCTGCTCAGGAGTTCCCGTATTTCATTGTCTTTTCCCACCAGGATTATATCGCAGTCAAGCGATTTTAAAGCCGCAAGCGCGCCTTCAAGATTAGGCGCCGGCCCGAAATCGCCGCCGTAAACGTCAAGAGCTATCTTCACTTAGTTTCTTCCTTTTTCTCTTTTGCGCTTTTAACGGGTATTTCAATGCGGTCTTTGTAAAATCCGCATGCGGAGCAAACATGGTGCGGCCGCTGCATCGAGCCGCACTGCGGGCAGTTGCTTATGCCTGGATTATCCAATTTCCAATTGCTGGCCCGGCGCGAATCGCGGCGGGATCTTGTATGTCTTCGTTTAGGGTTTGGCATTTATGTATCCTTTTTTAGGTTTTTTAGAACAGAAAACGGGCTTTTTTTTTCAATTTTGCATCCGCAGGAATGCTTATTAAGATTCTGCCCGCATATGGGGCATAAGCCTTTGCAGTTTTCCATGCACAGCCATTTTACTTCCATGCACAGTATAACAGCCTGGCATGCCGTGTCCGTAATGTCTATTGATTCTGCTGATTCGGAATAGGTTTCATCAAAAGAGCCTTCAAACCGCGAGGAAAAAGGCGCCAGACAGCGCGAGCATTCCACTTCCCACATGCCTTTTGCCTCTCCTTCCGCAAGGATTGAATCTGTCCCTACCGAAAATTTAACTTCAACTTCCAACTCGGTGATTTTATCCGGTATTTCCAGCAATTTCCGGAAAACCGCTATATCGGGCTTTATAATGCATTCAAGTCCGCCCTTTTCCTTTATCTCCTGATATGAGAATGTTAAAGCGTCTGTTTCCATAAAAATATAACTTATGTAAACATATCAAGTTATAATACTTTAAGTCAACCCATCTTCAATCGGGAGAAGGTAGACGGGAGAAGGTAGACGGTCCATTCTTTCCACTGAAGTTTTGAGAATGGGCCGCCCCAAACTCACTGCTTTTGAGGATTGTTTGGGACGGCAAAACAAAAACATCATTTGTTTTTTCTTCCGTCTACCATTTACCATCTACCGTTTACCGTTTTGTTCTCCTGTTTTTTCCCGGATAAAATACGGCAGGCGGTTGTTTATTTCATAGTAAGTGCGCGCCAGTATTTCCGCAAGCAGTCCCAGAAGTATAAACTGCGCTCCGATGAGGGCGAGAAAAATGGACACCAAAAACAGCGGCTGATCTTTTACAAATATGCCGAAATGGAACTTTTTATAAAGAGTAATCGAAGCCAGTACCGCTGAAATCGCGCTGAATGCCATGCCGCTTCCTCCAAACAGGTAGATGGGCTTTGAGAGATATTGCCCCATAAATTTGACGGTCATAAGGTCTAAAATAACTTTAAGCGTGCGTGATAATCCGTATTTTGATCTTCCGCGCGTGCGCGGTCTGTGGTTTACTTCAATCTCGGCGATTTGCGCGCCTATAAATCCGGCCAGAGCGGGAAGGAATCTGTGCATTTCTCCGTAAAGCCGCAGGGGTTCAAGATACGCCCTGCGGTAAATTTTAAGAGTGCATCCGTAATCGTGCAGATATATTTTTGTCACCCGCGAAATAATCCAGTTCGCGATTTTTGACGGTAATTGGCGGCCGAACCATGAATCCCTGCGGTTTTTCCGCCAGCCGCTTACCACATCATACCCTTCCTCCAGTTTTTTTATCATTGACGGCAGGTCAGCCGGGTCATTCTGTCCGTCGGCGTCCATGGCCGCTATAAAGCCGCCTTGCGCCGCCGCAATACCGGCGGCAAGCGCCGCGGTCTGGCCTGAATTTCTGCCAAGCCGTATTCCTTTCATAACGGGGTCGGAAAGGGAAAGCTCCCGTATAACTTCAAAGGAGCCGTCTGTGCTTGCGTCGTCAATCCATATGACTTCCGCGGTTGCGCCGAGATTTCCCAGCATTGTCTTAATTTCCGACGCAAGAGGCTTTATATTTTCTTTTTCATTGTAAACCGGAATTATTATGCTTAAGAAAGTTTTCATAAATATCCAATCCTTAAAAGAGGGTAGAAGGTAGATGGAAGACGGTAGACGGAACGGAAAAGATAAAAAATAAATTGCCTTCTGTTTTGCTTTGTTTTCTCCTTTTTTCCGTTTACCGTTTTCTTTCTTAATGTTTTTCCGTCTACCATCTACCTTCTACCGTTTACCGTCTTCTTAACAATTCTTCGTACAGGTTTTCCTGCCGTCGCACCATTAAGTCGATGTCAAATTCGTCAAGCTTGGTTTCGGCCGCTCCCCGCGCAAGTCTGTTCCGAAGATTTTCATCTTTCAGAATTGAGCATATATGCCGGGCCATTTCGGCCGGATCCTTCTGCTGCGTCAGGAAGCCGTTTACTCCGTCTTTTATTATATCGGCCACGCCGTCCGTTTTGTAGCATACGCAGGGAAGCCCCGTCTTAAGCGCTTCAACGGCGCTTCTGGGCAGTCCTTCCCAAAGGGAAGTAAGCGCGAATACGCTGGATATTGAAAGTATTTCCGGTATATCGCGGCGCCAGCCCGGAAAAAAACATTTTTTCTCCAGTCCTTTTAACCGGACAAGTTTTTCCGCTTCAGGGCGAAGAATGCCGTCGCCGATGAAAAGAAAGCAGGCTTCGGGGCATTCTTTTAAAACTATTTCCGCCGCGGCAATAAAATCTTCCGGATTCTTCTGCGGTTTAAGGTTCCCTATGCTGGTGACAATCGGGCCTTTTTCAGGCAGGCCCAGTTCCGCGCGTATTCTTGTTCCCTCCGCGGATTTGGCCGGATATTGTTCCAGCGTTATCCCGCTTCGTATAAGGCGGTAGGAGCTTTGTTTTCCTATTTTCAGGGCGAGGGCCGTCTGCATATTGGCGTTTGACACGAAAATAAGGGCGTGGCTTATTTTCGCGCACAGCTGTTCCGCAAGAATATAAATTTTCCTTACCGCCGGCGGCTGGCGGTCGTGGAAGCCGAAGCCGTGGAATGTATGGATTATCACCGGAACACCCGCGCAGCGGGCGGCCAATCTTGCGATTATCCCGGCTTTTGAGGAATGGGTGTGTATAATATCCGGTTTTTCCCTGCGCAAAAAGGCCATTATTTCAAAAAAGGCAAGAATGTCAAAAACCGGATTTACCGGACGTATCAGATTGTTAAGATAATGCACGCAGAGGCCGGCTTCCCGCGCTTTTGCATCCAGAATTCCGCCTTGTCCGCAGGCAAGAATCGTCCTGAATTTTTTGCCGTCCAAACGGGCGGCCGTA
>CAZFMJ010000016.1:3327-14164 GCA_964520045.1 uncultured Elusimicrobiales bacterium
CAATTCAAGCAGGGTTATTATGTGCAGTACCGTTTTCATCTTTGTTGTTTTTTAATTTCGTGCTTTGGAAAATAATGCTTAAGAATGTCCTTGTATTTTATTCCCGAGCGCGCCATTCCTTCGGCTCCGGCTATGCAGTATCCCTCTCCGTTCCCGGTTCCTATGCCGCGTATGATAAACCGGTCGGGATATTTTCCGTCGAATAAAGCCCGTATGCTGAAAAGCGTCGATCTCAGCGCTCCGGCAAAAAGCGCATAAGATATTTTGTCTTCGCCGCTTATTTCCGTATCCGCGGCGGTGCCATGTATGCGCATAGAGAGAATTCTTCCTGTCTTCGCGCGTTTAAGAGGCACGACGGCTTTTATTTTGCCTATCCATTTATCGCGGTTTATCCTGCGGGCTATATCGCCGGCGTCTATTAATATCGTCCATGTAACGCGCGCCCATCCCGTGTCGTCGTTCGGGGCGCAGAAAAGTCCTTTGGGCGGAAACCGCGCGGAACGCCGCAATACATGCAGGGCGGTCGCGCCTTTTTCCGGCATTTTTTCGCCTCCGTCGTCAACGCCGTCTTCGGTTATTCCGCCGCAGGCTTCATGATACGGCATGTCGGTATAGCCGCCTGTCTGCACAAGAGTTTCGCTTTTAACGGCGTCCGCCGCGTCGATAACTTTTGGGGATTCGGTATGCAGTCCGGAATAAGGCAGGCAATGGGCCGAATCGCAGAAATCAAAGCCTTCATGCGGTTTTAAGGCGAGCATTTTTATCGTTTTTGTGCGCAGCAGCACCGCAAGCGCTTTCAACGCCTCCGGTTCCTGCGTGTTAAGCGCGGCTTTTGCGAGTATCGACGGAATATAATTGTCCAGCAGTATATTGTTTATTAATACAAGTCCTGCGTCGGCCGGCTTAAGCAAAAGGCTTCCGCGTATTTCCCTGTCGCCGATGTCTATGCCTTTTTCAGAGGCAAATTGCGCGGTTTTTATAAGTATGCTTGAGCCTTTTGTTTTGGGCTCAAGATAAAACTTTTGGCGCGTGGAATATTCCAGTTTGCCGAAATTGTCCCTTATTTCATAAATTTTTGTTTCTTGGTTCAGCGAAACATTCCATTGCGAATCGGCTTTTCCTCCGCCTATGGAATTCATCGATTCATTGCGTATAATGAAATCGGAGGTGCATATAAACTTAAAATCCGTGACCGGGGCCGGCTTGCCTTTTGCGTCCGCATAAAGGCCGACGGAGATCTCCGGCCCTGATGCCCCGGTTCTTGGATTTTTTTGAAGGGGCCATCCTATTTTTGTCCAATAAAACAGATCTCTTGGACTGCTTTTCAGACGCAGGGACATTTTTTGGGTTTTTTCCGCTAATTCAAGATCGTGCGGGTCCAGATTGGATAGGGTGTAAAAACCC
This sequence comes from uncultured Elusimicrobiales bacterium, assembly GCA_964520045.1. Lineage (GTDB taxonomy): Bacteria > Elusimicrobiota > Elusimicrobia > Elusimicrobiales > CAZFMJ01 > CAZFMJ01. The sequence goes on from CAZFMJ010000016.1 coordinate 4,732, forward strand.
TGCCATGCCGCTGTAGTATTTCCCGTTTTTTCATATATTTCAGCCAGTTCCAGCGCGGTCTTAAAATTTTTGGGATCATGAATCAGAGACTGTTTCAGAAATGTAGTCGCATTGATATTTTGTTTTAGTTTTATGAAACTCTCCCCGATGAGGAAAGCCGATAAAGAGAGCAGGTAAGGATTTTTTGTGTATATGGCCTGGAACAGCGGTATGCTGCGTTTTTTGCCGATAAGTTTTGTCTCAGCCATGGCCAGCCCGAATTTTGCGTCAGCCAGCAGATATTCCGGGCATTGCGGCACCTTTTGCAGTTTTTTAAATGAAATCCTTGCCGCTTCAAATTTTTCGGCGGACAGCTGATTCCATCCCTGCTGAACCGCGATAAAAGGATCATCCGGTTCTATCGCCGCCGCCGCCGTCCAATAGACAAGCGCTTTGTCGGGCTGTCCTGTTTCAGAAAGAAGCGCTCCCAATTCTTTAAGATACGCGATCTGCGTCTGCGGAGCCGAAGACATTGCGACCGCATAGCGCAGAAAATTTTCAGCGTCTTCCGGTCTTCCGTCGAAATACGCGCCCGAAGCGTTTTCCTGCGCGCTTTTTATTTCCGCCATAACAATGGTTTGGCTGAGCGCCGGATCCGCCTGCAGAGCATAAAATGCAAAAATCGTTGAGAATAACCTAAGCATATTCTGTTTCCTTCAAGCTGGAAATATTGCCGGAAAATAAAAAATCACCAAGTCGGCAGGCAGACAGGGGGACAAACCCCTGCCCTTTTCTTTTCCGTTGGCAGTCCAGCTGTCTAGCCGCTTTACTTTACTACGGAATATCACTGTATCAATTTTTTAAGGGATTGAAAACACCGGGGATATGTATATATAATATGACTGCTCGGTAACCGGAAGCCGGAATTCAGGAGTCAGAATAGGGACACCCCAATAAAACAGTTTTTTGAAGAGGCCGGCGCAAGCCGGTGAAGGTATATTTAAAGGTCATTCTCAAAACCTCTAAGGAATGAATGGGACAGTCCAAACAATCCATAAAAGCGGTGAGTTTGGACCGCCCCATTCTCAAAGCATTTTAAGGAATGAATGGGACGGACGCTTGCGGAAAAAATATTTTCGTCGCATTCCGGAAAAGAAGTCAAGGCCGGAGATTTCGTAATAGCGGATTTGGACTGCGTAATGGCGCATGACACCACCTGCGCGTTGGCATTGGAGCCGTTTCGCGAAATAAAAATATCGGATAAGGTTTTTGACCCAAAAAAGATCGTAATTACTTTTGACCATGCGTTCCCCAGCCCCGCGCTTAATTCATCAAAACTTCACACCCAGATACTCAAATTCGCCAGAAAACAGGGAATCGGCATAATCACGGACGGGGTATGCCATCAGATCCTTGCTGAAAAACATATAAAACCGGGGGACCTGGTATTGGGCGCCGATTCGCATACACCCACAGGCGGGGCTTTGGGCGCCGTAGCCATAGGCGTTGGTTCCACCGACGCCGCTATAGCCTTTGCCACCGGCAAATGCTGGTTCAGGGTTCCGGATACGATGCGCATAAAAATAAACGGCAAAATGCCGCATGGCGTTTATGCCAAGGATGTTGCGCTTGAAGTGGCCAAAAAACTTGGTCCTGACGGCGCTGTCTATAAGGTCGTGGAGTATCGGGGGCCGGCTGTGGACGAAATGGACGTATCCTCGCGCCTGACGCTTACAAATATGGCGGCTGAAATGGGAGCAAAAAGCGCCATAGTAGCGCCTGATGAAAAGACGCGGCGGTATCTTGAGGAAAACGGCAGGGGTCAGGACTTTCTTGATCTTAAAAGCGATCCCGACGCATGGTATGAACAGCAGATAGAATTTGATATCTCAAAACTTGAGCCTAATGTGGCCTGTCCTCCGGATATAAACAACGTCGAATGCGCGGCATGTCTTGAAAAGGGCGACGGAGTGCGGGTAGATCAGGTATTTGTCGGTTCCTGCGCCAATTGCAGAATAGAAGACCTTGAAGTCGTATATAAAATATGGAAGGGCAGAAAACCCTGCGATGGTCTCAGGGTGATAGTGACCCCCGCCTCGCGCAAAGTATGGGAGCAGGCTCTTGAAAGAGGTTATCTGGCGGAATTCAGCAGATTCGGCGCCGTCATAACTTCTCCCAACTGTGGACTTTGTTTCGGACGGTTTGGGGGAGTTATAGATGACGGCGAAGTGTGCGTATCCACAAGCAACAGGAATTTTAAGGGCAGGATGGGAAGTCCCAAAGGGCTGATATATCTTGCAAGCCCGGCTACCGCTGCGGCAAGCGCAATAACGGGCAAAATAACGGATCCGAGACAGTTTCTAAATTAAGAAAGACTGAAGACTGTTAGGCTGAAGGCTGAAGAAAGAAAATAAAAAAAAGGCAATTTGTATGAATTGGAAATTCGGCGACAATATAAACACCGATCTCATAACTCCCGGCAGATATAATATTTCCGCCGACCCGAAAGAATTGGCGAAAATAGTGTTTATCGAAATTATGCCAGAGTTCGGCGAAAAGGTGAAACAGGGCGATTTTATTGTCGCCGGCAGAAATTTCGGCTGCGGAAGTTCGCGGGAAACCGCGGCCGCGGCGTTAAAGAATACGGGGATATCAGCGATTATAGCTAAATCATTTGCAAGGATATTTTACAGGAACTGCATAAATCTGGGACTTCTGCTGGTTATAGCAGATACCGGCGGCATAAGCGAAACCGACGAATTAAAGCTTGACGCGGACAAATGCGAACTTGCGAATGTTTCAACGGGCGCGAAGCAGAAGGTTGAAATCCCCCAGCTTATGCGTAAAATGCACGCCTGCGGCGGCATGATAAATTTCATAAACAAACACGGAAAAAATTTTCACGCCGAAATAGCCGCCATAATTTCCGGATAGTGAACACTTTTTTATTTCTCAGCGGTGTCTATCTGCGCTTTTTGCAGTTTGCCGGAATAGTCTATGTAAACGGTTTTCCATTCGGAAAAAATATCCAGAGCCGTAATCCCCGATTCCCTGTGGCCGTTGCCGGTCTGCTTTACTCCTCCGAACGGCATATGCACCTCCGCGCCGATAGTGGGGGCGTTTATATATGTTATACCGGCCTCCAAATCCCGTATCGCATTCATAACGCGGTTTACGTCTCTCGTGTATATGGCGCTGGAAAGGCCGTAGTCGCAGTCATTATGCGTTTCCACCGCCTCCTCGAAATTCCGTATCTTGACCACGGTCAGCACGGGACCGAATATCTCTTCTTTGAAAATGCGCATGCCCCTGCTGCCTTCAAAGATCGTCGGTTCATGAAAATATCCTTTTGCATATTCACCTTTTGTAAGGATATTCCCTCCGCAGAGAAGCTTCGCTTTGTCGTGGCTGCGCGCTATCTCAACATATTCATGAACGGTCTGAAGCTGGCCGGCGCTTACGCACGGCCCCATTTCCGTCGTTTCATCAAGGCCGTTCCCGACTTTTATTTTTTTGGCTTTTTCAACGAGGCGTTCCACAAATTCCTTATATACTTTTTCGTGAACCAGCACTCTGCTGGTGGCGGTGCATCTCTGTCCGGTGGTGCCGAATGCTCCCCAGAGAGCTCCTTCAAGCGCGATATCAAGGTCCGCGTCTTCCATCACTATTTCCGCGTTTTTTCCGCCCATCTCAAGACAGCATTTTTTGAAAGTCCTTCCGCATTCGGCTCCGATTTCAGAGCCTACTCCGGAGGAGCCGGTGAAAGATATGAGGGATATATCGCGGTGCTTAAGCATATGTTTGCCTATCAGGGTTCCCGAACCGTGCACGATATTAAAAACTCCGTCCGGCACGCCGGCTTCCTGCAGGGCTTTCGCGAAATTCACCACGGAATAAGGCGTGAGCACAGCCGGCTTTATCACCATCGTGTTGCCGCACAGCATCGCCGGAAAGGCTTTCCATGAAGGTATAGCCATCGGAAAATTCCAGGGGGTTATGAATCCGCATACGCCTATGGGCATGCGCATCGACATGGAAAATTTATCCGGCAGTTCGGAAGTCGAGGTCTGGCCGAAAAACCTTCTTCCCTCTCCGGCGAAATAAAACGCGGTGTCTATCGCTTCCTGCACGTCCCCGCGCGTTTCTTTTATAATCTTCCCCATTTCCTTTGTCATTTCCGAGGCATAGGCTTCTTTTTTGTCCGTAAGTATCCGCATTGCCTTCAGGAGGAGTTCCCCCCTTTTTGCAACCGGCGTTTTTCTCCATGAGGAATAGGCTTTTTTCGCGGCGGATACGGCTTTGTCGACGTCTCCGGCGGTTGATTTGGGGAATTTATCAAGAAGCTGTCCCGTGGCCGGATTGGCGCTCTCGAAAGTTTCGCCGTTTGACGAAGCCGTCCACTGTCCGTTTATGAAGTTGTATTGGGCCGTCACTGATTTATAAAGGTGTCCGGGGCAGTCTTGAGTCTGCGGTTTTTCCATAGTTGAAGTTTTTGCCATATTTTTCTCCTTAATAAGATGCCGTAAATGATCAGCGTGCTGATAAACTTTATAAATTTGAGACACGGAAATCAATCTCATGGGGAAAGGCAGGGGATAGGCTGAAGGCTGAGGGCTGAAGGAAGAGAGGAGAAGGAGCAAAAAAAATCAACTGCCGCCTATTCTTAAGTTTCATTCTTGCCGGGCGCTGGGAGACCGGCCGCCTTCCGGCCGTCCCGCTGTTTCGCGGGTGTTTTCTTCTCTTGACTTGTGACCTGGGCGTCTGGCACCCTCTTTATTGCGGCGGCGGAACTTTATTCTCCGGTGAGGCCGGAATGCCTTTTAGAATTTTATCGAGCATTTCATCGGCCGTTTTGAAGAATTCTTCATTGCGTTTTTCCATCTGGGCATGCCAGTCGTAGAAATATTTCGCCTGATATTTCAGCGCGTATGCGGGCGCATTGGCAAGCGGCGGAATATGCATTTCGGCGTTCAAAGCTTTGTCAAAGTTCGTTCCGGAATCTTTGCCGAATAGTTTAATTAGAGGGGTCGCCATTCTTGCCTGCCATTGTTCGAAGGAAGTAAGTTCGATAGTGTCTATCCCCCTGCGTTTTAGCTCTTTGCGCATGGCGTTGGCCATGTTCAGAGCCCGCGCCGATTCCGCTTCCAGCGACGGCCATCGGCCATACATACTGCGGATTTCATCTTTGAATTTCCGCGGATCGTTGAGAAACAGCTGTATCCGCTTTATATCTTCGCCGAGCAGCGATTCCATTCCCGAGAAATAATTAGGTTGTTTTGACATTTTTTCAATTAAAAAAAGATTTTCAATTGTAAACGTTTCAAATTCGTTGCTTTGAGGGTTGGTCCATCGGAATAAATCTTTTGATTGTTGCCAATTATTGAAATGATGATGAGTCGCTTCGTGTAAAAATGAATTAGCCATAAGCCGCGCAAGTTTTTCTATCGGAGCTGTTTTATCCTGATTGTCGCTGCGCAGTAAGTCATTCGGGCTGTAGGAGTGCGTCTTCATCCATTCTTTTATTACTTTATCCCCCAAAATTATTTCCTTTGTTTTCAGGCTGTAAGCCGCTATGAATTTGCCTTTATCAATTTTTACAGCCGGCCAGCCGTCTTTTCTTAGGGATTCAAGAATAAACTGCCCCGCGTGAGTATCCGCTATTTCCTTTATTAACGCGGTTTTAAGCGGACCTGCAACTTTTACCCAGTCTTCCTTTGTGATTTCAGCGGGCTTTCCCGGAGGCTGCGTGCTGGACGTCTCTCCCGCGGCCATGGCGTGGACTCCTGAAGATCCCGCTGGCCTGAGGGCCGCCGGCGCCTTGGCATTACCGCCGTATTTGCCGGAGCTGTCAAAAAAATTATTAAACAGGTCGATTCCGGCTTTCGGGGAGAGTTTGGCAAGCTCATTTAGTTTTTGACCTTCGGGATTTTGTTCTTTTTCCGCTTTTTTATTTTCGTGGGAAGCCGGATTATTGACAAAATCATAACCCGTCCGGGCGCGCTTTACTATGCCGTAGGAATTCCATCTGTTTTTATCAATGCCTTTCTGCTTAAGGTAAGCGGCAAATTCCGGCATACTGGTTTCAATATATTCCAGGGAAAATACGGCGATTTTATAATCTTCAACTTTCTGCGGATAGCGCTTCTCCACCCATGGCAGGAGAAGTTCAGGGGGAATATTGCCCTCCCAATTGTTCACCCGCCACTTAAGATTAAAGGCTTTTATGATGTGGGGCTGGAATTTTTTTCTGTCCAGCCGCGTGATTAAACCGCTGCGCAGCGTATCTTTGTCGGACTGGGATATCAGCTCTGAAATATCTTTTACCGCATGTGCCTTTTCTTCTATTTCAGAAGCTCGTTTATGGTCCGAAGATTTCAGTTTTTCTATTAACGGCTTTTTGGCGGACAGGCATTCTTTTGCTGTTTCAGGATTTTGTTTGTCAAGTTCTTCTTCGATTCCGGCTATTTCCTGTTCTTCCTGAGCGGTCAGCCCTGCCTGAGGATTAATCTGCGCGTTAATGCTGAAAAATGAATAAAAAAAAGCGGCGCATGAAAAAATAAACAATAAAAAAAACCGCTTTTTACAACATAGAAGGGACATTTTGATTCCATTCATATCTGTCTTTCACGGCATCATATCGTGATATTAGTATAGCAGGTATTTCCGGACAGTCAAGGCCTTTTTTTGTCCGCATTTTATGCGCGAAACGGTTTCCTTGAGCAATCCTCCAGTATATAGTAAAATAGAACAGGCGCGATTTTAAAAGGGCCGTTAGCTCAATGGTAGAGCAGGTGCCTCTTAAGCACAAGGTTACAGGTTCAAGTCCTGTACGGCCCATATAAAAGAAGGCGGCCAGCTGCCCAGCGGCCCTGTTACCCAGACAGGGCAGAAAGCGACAAAACTAAGAACCGGGAGCATAGATGTCTTCCCGTCTGGCTAGTAATCTCTTTCTGGGTTTCTGGGGAACTGGGCTGCTGGGTAACTTCTCCTAATGATGGACGGGTGGCGGAACTGGCAGACGCGTACGGCTTAGGACCGTATGCCGAAAGGCGTGTGGGTTCAAGTCCCTCCCCGTCCAGAACGGAAGCAGAAGACGGTAGATGGTAAACGGGAGAGGGTAGACGGTTAACGGCAAACGTGGAAGAGGGAATATATAGAGAAGGAAAAATCAACGTTGTCATGCCGGTGAAAACCGGCATCCAGAGTTTCTTGAACTGTTAAAACTGGTGGCTGGCAACTGGTGACTTGGTGACTTTCCACCATTATGGAGGCAATATGGCTTTTTGGACGACGGCGCCGTCAAAATTGAAAGTAAAAAAACTGAAGGAAGAGGGCTGTCTGGTTTCTCTTTCGGTTGAAGTCCCCCCCGAGCATTACACCGAAGCGGAGCAGAACGCTCTTGTCCAGATTCAGGCAAAAGCCGCTCTGCCGGGATTTAGGACGGGCAAGGCGCCTATACAGATGATACAGAAAAATTTTTCCGCGCAGATAAAAGAAAAAGCATTCGACAATATAGTCCATGCGATACTTCCCGAAGTTATAAAAGAGCAGGGGCTTGCCCCTGTGTCTCTGCCGCTTATAAAAGATTTCAACTGTGCTGAAAACAAGGCATGCGTTTTTACGATCGACATAGACTGCGCTCCCAAATTCACCCCGCAAAAATATACGAAGGCCGCGCTGAGCAAAAAACCCTCGGCAGTCACGCAGCAGGATGTTGAAAAACAGATTAATCAATTGCTCGGGCAGAATGCCAGGCTTGAGCCTGCGGACGAAACAGAATCCGTAAACAGCGGGCATTTTGTCGTGGTTGATTACGAGGCTTTTTCAGAAGGCAAACCCTCCACTACTGCGATGGCGGGTAACCCTTCGCCGGAGGGAAGCCCCGCCACTACGGCGCCGGCGGGCAGGGGCAGGGGCGAGCTTGTGGATATGTCCGCTCCCCAGACTATAGCGGGGCTTGCTGACAATATTCTGGGCGCGAAAAAGGGAGAAATGCGCGAATTTGATTCGGAGGCGGCCGGAAGGAAACTGCGTATCAAGGTTACGGTAAACGAGTTGAAGCGCAAAATAGTGCCGGCTCTGGACGAGGCATTTGTGAAAGACATGGGGTTTGAGTCTGTAGACAAATTCCGCGATCATTTGAAGCAGATTATGGAAGCGGACTATGCTGAAAAATCGGAAAAGGACATAGTCCGCCAGCTTGAGGATCATCTGCTTAAGGAAAATCCCTTTCCCGTTCCGCAGTCTCTTGTCGACGCCCATCTGGCTTCCGCCGCCGAAAGAATAAAAGGCAGGCTGGTTGAAGAGGAAAAGGCGGCGTGGAATGATTCCCGCGAGGCCATGCTCAAAGAGCGGCTTAAGCCGGCAGTTGAAAGAGATGTCAGGCTCGGCTATCTTCTGCGGTCTATAGCGCAGAAAGAAAATATTAAAGCCGGACCGCAGGAGTTTGAGCATGAGCTTGAAAGAAGCATGGGCCGGCTTCAAAACGACGCGCAGAAAAAGCAGATACGCGAAGTGTTTGAAAACCGCAGGGATGACATCCTGTCCGCCCTTACGGAGAAAAAGGTTATTGATTTTCTAAAGTCCCAGTCGGTGATAAACGAGCAGAAATAATAAAAGAGATTAACTGCTCAGCTAGTCAGGAGTCAGCCCCATTCTTTCCTCAAAAGCTGTGAGAATGGGACAGTCCAAACTTACCGCCTTTAAGGTTTGTTTGGACAGAATTCAGGAGTCAGAAGTAAGAAGCCGCATCTCATTCTGAATTCTGGATTCTGTCTACTTGAGTAATTACAAAAAAGGAGAGTAACCATGATGCTAGTTCCTACAATAATTGAAAGATGGAATCAGGGCGCGATGGTGGGCTATGATATATTTTCCCGCCTGCTTAAGGACAGAATAATATTTATCGGAGGACCCGAGGGGGCGGTCACCACCGATTCCGCGAACATGATAATAGCCCAGCTTTTGTATCTGGATGCCGAGGATAACGAAAAAGACATAAATCTGTATATAAATTCTCCGGGCGGACTTGTCACGGCCGGGCTTGCCGTATACGACACCATGCAGTTTATAAAAGCCCCCATAACCACCATCTGCATAGGCATGGCCATGTCGTTCGGGGCGCTTCTGCTTGCCGCCGGCACGAAAGGCAAAAGGTTCGCGCTTCCCTATGCGCGCGTGATGGTGCATCAGCCTTTGGTATGGGGAGGAATAAGCGGGCAGGCCACTGACATAGAAATTGAAAGCAAGGAACTGCAGGATAATAAAGACAAGCTGATAGAAATACTTTCAAAGCATACCGGCCAGTCCAAGGAGAAAGTCAGGGCCGATTGCGAGAGAAATTTTTATCTGTCCGCGGCCGAGGCTAAGACTTATGGCATCATCGACGACGTAATTCCGCACAAAAAGAAATAAGAAGAAGGAAAATGGTAGACGGTAGAGGGTCTAAATTATG
>CAZFMJ010000016.1:14174-14947 GCA_964520045.1 uncultured Elusimicrobiales bacterium
CAGAACAAAAACCGCCGGTAATCCCGGGAGAACTTCCCAAAATACTTCCGGCCATAGCGGTGCGCGACGTTGTGATGTTCCCGCATATGGCTCTGCCTCTTTCGGTTGAAAGAGACAAGGCCGTGCGCGCCCTTGAGTCGGCTCTTAAATCGAACCGGCTTATTCTTGCCGTGGCCCAGCGCCAGCCGCATATCGACGATCCTAAGCCGGAAGATCTCTTCGGATTCGGAGTGGTCAGCGAGGTGGCTCAGTCTTTGAGGATGCCCGACAACACCTTTAAGGTATTCCTGCAGGGGCTTGCCCGCGTTGAGATAAAAAAAATACAGGTTGACAAAGAGTCGGGCTGTTTGACGGCGGAGGTGAGTTATTTTTCGGAAGCCTGCGAAAAGACCAATGAAATAACCGCCTTGATGCGGGAGGCTCTGGAACTTTTTGAAAAGTATATAAAACTCAGCCAGAAATACGCCCTGGACGCGATAACGCTTCTGCGCCAGATCGACGATCCGTCAAAACTCTCCGATACGATAGCGGCTAACGTGATAGTTAAGATAGCCGACCGGCAGGCGCTTCTTGAATCCGTCAATCCCGGGGAAAGGCTTGAAAAACTTATAACTCTCCTGCATAACGAGCTGGAGATACTGGGCATTGAAGAGAAAATTCACACGCGGGTGCGCTCCCAGATAGAAAAAAACCAGAAGGAATACTATCTGAACGAGCAGATGAAAGCCATACAGAAGGAACTTCGCCAGAAAGACGATTTTGCCAAGGAAGTG
>CAZFMJ010000016.1:14957-44592 GCA_964520045.1 uncultured Elusimicrobiales bacterium
GACCAGGCCCGCACCGAGCTGGCCTGCGCCTATGCCAAGGAAGTGGACGAGCTGAGGAAAAAAATAAAACAGGCGCGCATGACTCCCGAAGCTGAAAAATCAGCCGAAAAGGAATTAAACCGTCTTTCCAAAATGATGCCCTTTTCCCCCGAATCGACGGTATGCAGGACATATCTCGACTGGCTTGCCAGTCTTCCGTGGTCGGTCAAAACGCAGGATATGATGGATTTGAAAAAGGCTAAAAAGGTGCTCGACAACGACCATTTCGGTCTTGAAAAGCCCAAAGAGCGCGTTCTTGAATATCTGGCGGTGTGCAGGCTCACTAAAAAACTCAAAGGCCCTATTCTCTGTTTTGTAGGGCCGCCCGGAGTAGGCAAGACTTCCATAGCCCGTTCAATAGCGTCGGCTGTCGGCAGAAAATTCGTGAGGATGTCTTTGGGCGGAGTGAGGGATGAGGCTGAAATAAGGGGGCACCGCAGAACCTACATCGCCTCCATGCCCGGCCGGATAATACAAAGCATGCGCAAGGCGCAGAGCTCGAATCCCGTTTTTCTGCTTGATGAAATAGACAAAATGGGCATGGATTGGCGCGGAGACCCCGCGGCGGCTCTTCTCGAGGTTCTTGATCCCGAGCAGAACCATGAATTCACCGACCATTTCCTTGACGTGGCTTTTGATATCTCTCATGTGATGTTCATAACCACGGCCAATACGCTGGAGGGAATACCCTTAAGCCTCAGGGACAGGATGGAGATAATAGAGTTCTCCGGCTATACTCACTATGATAAAATTTCCATAGCTAAACAGTTCCTCCTGCCGCGCCAGAAGAACGACCACGGCATCGCTCCGGAGATGATGAAAGTCGGCGATGCGGCGCTTGACCGCGTCATAAGGGAATACACCCGCGAAGCCGGGGTGCGCAGTCTTGAGCGCGAAATCGCCGCGTTATGCAGAAAGGCCGCGAAGGAAATAGTGCAGGATAAGTCCAGTATGGTGGCCGTTACTCAGGATAATCTCAATAAATATCTTGGGATCCCGAAATTCAGCCATGAAAATGCGTCTTACAATGCCGTAGGCATAAGCACGGGGCTTGCCTGGACCGAACACGGCGGAGAAATTCTAGCCATAGAGGCGGTGTCGTTTCCCGGAAAAGGAAAGCTGATCCTTACCGGCAAACTGGGTTCCGTAATGCAGGAGTCCGCGCAGGCCGCGTTTTCACGGATAAAATCGATAAAAATAGCAAAAAACCCTTCCGTGTTCCGCAGCAGCGATTTTCATATCCATGTGCCCGAAGGGGCGGTGCCCAAGGACGGGCCTTCGGCGGGAATAGCGATAGCGGCGGCGCTCGCCAGTCTTGTGTCGGGACGGCCCGTGAAAAAAGGCATTTCCATGACCGGCGAAATAACTCTGACCGGCAGAGTTATGGCGATAGGCGGGCTTAAGGAAAAAACCCTTGCGTCTTACAGGGAAGGCATAATGACCGTGCTTTTCCCCAAATCAAATCAGAAGGATTTGGAAGACATTCCCAAAAAAGTGCGCGATGAGATGAATCTTGTTCCGGTCTCCACTCTTGATGATGTCCTGCGCATTGCTCTGGCGTCCGGAAATTCTCGGAATAAACGGATGGGTAAAAAACTGAAGCTTGAAACAGTTCCTTAAGAAGGCAGACGGAACAACACAGAAAAGAAGTGAGTAAGCAAGAGAGTGAGCGAGCAAGAAAGCGGGCAAGATATTAAGTGATGGAAGAAGAAAAAAGGCAGAGAAAATTGACTGCTAGATACCGTTCTAAACAATTCTTGACCGCAGTGAGTTTTGGCTGCCCCATTCTTAAAGTTTTTTCAAACTAATAAAATCATGCTTAATCATAAAAATCTGCGTTATCAGCGTTCTAGATTTTAATTATGAAAAGAATTGCGGTAAAATATGAAAATGCCGTAAAAATTTACAAAAAAACCCACCTTGGAAGAGTCAAAAAAACATACGGCCTCAAGGGGCTTTCGCTTGATATAGCCGAAGGCGAAGTCTTCGGACTGCTCGGTTTAAACGGCGCCGGAAAGACCACCGCCATGAAACTTATAACCGGCCTTCTTTTCCCCACCTCCGGTTCCGTTTCGGTGATGGGATTGCCGCCGTCTTCTTCCGAAGCAAAAGTAAAAATAGGATATCTTCCCGAACTGCCGTATTTCTATCCGTATCTTACGCCGTCTGAATCGCTTTCCTTTTACGGCAGGCTTTCCGGCATGAGTTTGCCGCTTCTTAAAGTTAAGATACCTCAGACGCTTGAGCGGGTCGGCCTTGCCGAGCATTCAAACCGCAGGATCTCTGAATTTTCAAAGGGGATGCTCCAGCGGCTCGGCCTTGCCCAGGCGCTTATACATGACCCCGCCATGCTCATACTTGACGAGCCGGTAAGCGGGCTGGACCCGCTGGCGGTGCATGATATAAGAAATTTGCTGAGCGGGCTTAATAAAGAGGGCAAGACCATATTGTTGTCGTCGCACAGCATTTCGGAAGTGGAGAAAATATGCCGCAGGGCCGCCATACTTGTGGAAGGAACGCTTTCGCGCCTTGTAAAGCGGGAAGAATGGGATTTAAATCCCGGCGGGCTTGAGCAGATGTTCATCGAAGCCGTAAGGAAATAAGAAATAACTGCTCAAGTAGACAGAAGTCAGGAGACAGAATTCAGGAGTCAGGAGTAAGAAGTAGGAAGCCGCAGTCCCATTCTGACTTCTGAATTCTGGCTACCCGAATAGGTGCAAGGAAAGATATGCCGAAATTTTTTGTCATACTGTTTCATGTTTTCCGCGAACAGTGGAAGAACCGGTTTTTTCAGCTGGTGTTGATATTTGCCGGCGTTATGTTATACGCGGCGCTTCTTTTGGGCGCTGTGTCCGTGGGACAGGAATACAGGGCTCTTGCGGATTTCGGATTCGGGCTTATAGAATTAGTCGGCTTTGCCGCTGTGATTTTCGGCTGTGCGACGACAATACTCAAAGATATGGAATCCAAAACGATTTATCTGGTGCTTTCCCGTCCCGTAAGCAGGCATGCGTATCTTCTGGGCAGGCTTTTCGGACTGTTTTTTTCGGTAGGGGCGTCCATAGCCTGTATGGGGGTTCTTCATGCGGTTCTGCTTTATGCAAAGGGTTTTCCTTTGCCTCCGCTGTATTTCAAAATACTTTTTATGATTTGGCTTAAAACAATAATTATAGGTTCTCTGGCCATGACCGTTTCGCTTTTTTCAACGTCTATATTGTCTTCGCTGCTTATTTCCTCTATTTTCTGGACGCTCGGCCATTTTCTTTCCGAAGCAAGGTTTCTGGTTGAAAAATCGCGGACGGCGGGGGCTTTGCTCATCAGTCCTCTTTTGTATATCATTCCGAATCTGCAGTTGTATAATTTCAAAGACAGGCTGGGGATTACGGCCCCCGACGCGAACCCCGCCTTGGCGGTAGTTCTTGGATATACTTTGCTTTATTGCGCGGCGTGTTCCTTTTTTTCAGTCTGGCTGTTCCGCAAAAAAGAATTTTAATTTTAATATGCGTTTCTTGACGGATATAATCTTTGCCGGGCTTTTTTTTGTTTCCCTGTTCTTTTCCTTTTTGACGGGGCGCGGATATGTTCTTCCGTTCCCGTCCGCTGCGGAAATCCCCTCTTTCATGGACAGCGGTATGGGCGACGTTTTTTTTCTGAGCCTCGGCATGCGCAGGCTGGCCGCGGACATATGGTTCATACGGCTTCTCCAATACTACGGCGCTCAGGAGGAAGAAGGAGCAGATGCTGATAACGCGGATAGAGGGCATGACGAGCGCGATAATCATCACCACCATAATTATGACGGCGGCAATTATCCCGAGATGCTGCCCCGCGCCTCTCATATTTTGGCGCTGGATCCCTATTTTACCCATGCCTGTCTTTATGCCGCGGGCGCGCTCGCTTTTAATCTCAATAAGCCGGAAGAGGCTGTTGAGCTTATAGGGCGTGTAAAAAAATATAATCCGAAGGAATGGAAATACGACTCGTATCTTGCGGCCATAGGTTATAAAGCGGCCAAAAATCCGGAAAAGGTGGCCGATATGATCACTCCGGTGGTTAATGATCCCGACTGCCCTACTATGATAAAACAGCTTGCGGCTTTTCTTAATAAGCGTGTGAAGCGCTATAAAACCGCCGCTGAAATTTACCGCAATATAATAGCTGTTTCACCGGAGCAGGCGTATGTTGAGAATGCCCGGCGCGAACTTAAAAAACTGGAACAAGGAGCGATATGATAATACTGTGTCTTAACTGCGGAAGTTCTTCCGTAAAGTACAGCCTCTTTGACTGGCAGGCTAAAAAGGCGCTTGCCAACGGCATAGTGGAGCGGGTGACGATAGACGGTTCCTTTATAAACCATGAAATTGCCGGCAGGGAAAAGGTGACGGTAAAGCAGGAATGTCCCACCCACAAAACCGCCATAAAACTGGTGCTGGACACGCTTATACATCCGGAGCGCGGCGTCATAAAAAGTCTTAAGGAAATAAATGCCGTAGGCCACAGGGTGGTGCACGGAGGGGAAAAATTCGTAAAATCCGTTTTGATAGACGACGCCTGTATAGAGGTTTTTAAACAGCTTTCCGCTCTCGCGCCTCTGCATAATCCCCCGAATATAATGGGGATAGAAGCCGCCCGCGAGCTTATGCCCGGAATATGTCATACCGCGATAATGGATACCGCGTGGCATCAGACTATGCCGAAATCTTCCTATATCTACGCTCTTCCTTATGCGTGGTATGAAAAATACGGCATAAGGCGTTACGGTTTTCACGGCACTTCTTTCCTGTATGTTTCCAAAAGGGCCGCCGTCCTGTTGGGCAAAGATCCGTTTAAGTGCAATCTCGTTATATGCCACATAGGGAACGGCGCTTCGATAAATGCCGTGAAAAATGGTCTTTCTTTTGATACCAGTATGGGATTTACCCCCCTTGAGGGAGCCGTGATGGGAACGCGGGCCGGCGATCATGACGCCGCAATAGATTTTTATGTCATGGCAAAGGAAAAACTTTCTCCTCAGGAAATGGATTCCCTGCTCAATAAAAAATCAGGGCTTTTGGGCATAACCGGCAGGTTTACAGACAGGCGCGACATAGAGGAAGCCGCTGCCAAGGGAGACGAAAGAGCGGCTCTTGCAGTTGAAATAGAAGCCTACAGGATAAAAAAATATATCGGAGCCTATGCCGCCGCCGTAGGCGGGATCGATGCCGTGATATTTACCGCCGGCGTGGGAGAAAAGGGCAGTATCATAAGAGCAAAATCTCTCAGCGGACTCGAGTACATGGGAATAGAATACGACCCCGCCAAAAATAATGCCGCTGCCACAAGAAATGCCGAATGCGATATTTCAGCCGGCGGCTCGAAGGTTAAGGTGTTCGTCATACCCACGGACGAGGAAAGGGTGTTTATTGAGGATGTCGCGGGGCTTTGCGCGGGGACATACGACGTGCATACTAAATTCACATATACTTTCCAGAGTCCGGAGTATAAAAATGCCATGCGGGAGTCCGCCTTTAAAAATGAATGCAAAAAAAAGCCGGAGCTTTTAGGGCTTATCCGGAGGCCGCTCGCAAAAGTTTAAATTATTAACCACCGCAGAGGCGCAGAGTGCGCAGAGAGGCCGCAGAGGTTCATAAGAGGATTGGATTATTTGTTTCCAACGGCAACCAGTTATCTGCGGTAAATCTTAAAAAATCAGTCCTAGGGAGAATTATGAAAAAAATCGACAAGCTGAAATTCGACACTATCTGCGTGCATGCCGGAATAGACGATTATGAGCACGGGCCCGTGGTTCCGCCGGTGTTTCAGACTTCAACTTTCAAGTTTAAGAACGCCGACCATGGAGCGCGTCTTTTCAAGGGAGAGGAAAAGGGCTATATCTACACAAGGATGCTTAATCCCACCGTCGAGGCTATGGAAAACTGCATAGCCGGGCTTGAAGCCGGACATAAGGCTTTGGGGTGCGCCAGCGGCATGGCCGCGGTGCATACCTGTTTTGCCGCGCTGGTCAAGTCAGGCGACCATGTAATATGCACGAAGTCGGTTTACGGCGCGACCGCCACTCTTTTGCAGAGCATAATGCTGGACTTGGGAGTAAGAACATCATTCGTGGACACTGCGGATAATTCCGCCGTAGAATCGGCTTTTACGCCGGCCACGAAGATAGTTTACGTCGAGACTCCCGCCAACCCCACCCTTGCGGTAAGCGATATCGCGGCAATCGCGGAAATATGCCGCCGGCGCGGCGCCGTTCTTATCGTAGATAATACGTTCATGAGCCCCGCTCTGCAGCAGCCGCTCGTGCTTGGCGCCGACGTGATTATACACAGCCTCACAAAATTTTTAAACGGCCATGCGGACGTGATCGGAGGCGCGATAGTGGTCAAAGACGAGCCGGCCTATCTTAAGTTCAGAAAGGCGCTTAATCAGGCGGGCGGAGTTATCGCTCCTTTCAATGCGTTCCTTGTGCACAGAGGCATAAAGACTCTTTTTCTCAGAATGGCCCGTCACTGCGAATCCGCTATGACAACGGCGCAGTATTTTGAGAAACATCACAAAGTTAAGTCGGTGATATTTCCGGGGCTTAAAAGCCATCCGCAGTACGCGCTCGGCCTGCGTCAGCATAAGGGGCATGGAGGCATGATCTCTTTTGAGCTTAAAGGCGGGCTTGCCGCCGGCAAGAAGATGATGAATTCCGTGAAACTCTGCCAGCTTGCCGTAAGTCTCGGCGGAGTGGAAACCCTTATTCAGCATCCGGCAAGCATGACCCATGCCGGCATGTCCGCGGAAGCAAGAGCCGCGGCAGGCATTACGGACGGACTTGTGCGGCTTTCAGTCGGGATAGAGAATGCCGGCGATATAATAGCCGATCTTGAGCAGTCGCTTTCAGGCGCATAGATTAACAGACGTTAAAGTATTGTGGCCAATTTTTTTCTGCGGCATAAAGTAGTAACCGCCTCCGCTCTGATTTGTTTGTGCGGCATCATTGCCTTCGGCCGCACCCTTCAGCTCGGCTTTATCTGGGATGACCATCAGATTATAGAATCCAACCCGTACATAAAAAGCTGGACCCTGAAAAATATTACCCACCACTTTACCTCCGATGTCGTAAACCAGAGCGTAAATTACTACAGGCCGCTGCTGTCCGTATCGAATATGCTGGATTTTTCGATGTGGGGTCTCAATCCTTTCGGATATCATCTGACGAATCTTCTACTGCATTCAGGCAGTTCGGTTTTGGTTTTTCTGCTTGCCGCCGCTCTAGGTCTGTGTTTTAATTCCGCTTTTATCTGCGCTGTTCTTTTTGCCGTCAATCCCATAATAGTAGAGCAGTTGATCGTAATTGCCGGACGCTCGGAGCTGATGTCTGTTTTTTTTATGCTGGTTTCCCTGATTTTTTTCCTAAAAAACGGAACTACCCGGCTTGCCGCATCGCTTGCGGCTTTTATCCTGGCGCTTTTGTCCAAGGAAAACGCCGTGGCTGTGCCTTTTCTTGCGGCGGCTTCGCTGTTCTATCTGCGGCGCAGGCCCGTTGAATATCTGCGCGTCCTTCCGTTTTTTCTGATTATTCCCGTGTATATATATTCGCGCGGTCTGGCAATAGGAATGCCGGCTTTGGAATCGGGCGTTTTGGATTTTATTTCAGGCGCTGTCATTAAAATTCCAAAAATAGCCGCGTTGTATGCCTTTAACGCTCTTTTCCCCGTGAATCTGCATTCGCACAGGCTTCAGCCCGATTTCGGCCCGGAGTCGTGGATTTATACGATTTTTCTGGTTTCAGCTCTGGCTTTTTCCATTTGGAAGCAAAACCGGCTTGCCGTATTTTTAATAGTTTGGCATATCGTTAATCTTGGGCCGAAAATGCCCCTGCTGGTTTCGGGCGGACTTATGATCGATCATTGGGCTTATCTGTCGGGTTTCGCTGTTTTTTTTGCGGTTGGGAAATATGCTGACCGGAGCTTTGCTCCGGTTTACCGCGCTGAGCCGGCCGGCCGGATCAAAGCGCGGAAAACAGCGGTTTATGCCGCTGTATCCGTATTTGCCGTTTTTTGGACGGCAGAGGCCAATATCAATATAACCGGGCGCGGATCTGATATTAAAATATATGAGCATGCCGTAAAATACACGACTTCAACCCCGCTGATTTATAATCTGGGCAGGGAATATTTTATTTCCGGCAGATTTGACAAAGCTCTGGAATGTTTCACGACGGCATCCGGCAGATACCCGCGCAATACTATGTATCTGAACGGCATGGCCTTGGTTTTAAACAGGCTCGGCAGAAAAGCCGAAGCCGTAAAAATTCTCGACGAAATACTTTCCCAAGGTTCCTGCGAGGGCCTGACCTTATATAACAGGGCTGAATTTTACGCGCAAGACGGCAAAATCAAACAGGCTTGCGCTATGCTGGAGCAGGCGGTAGCATGCAGTCCTGATTTGGAAGATGCCTATTGTCTGCTGGCAAAGCTGCGGCTGGATTTATCCGAAAAAGACAAAGCGGAAAAAATATTGAACGCGCTTCTTGAAATGAATCCGCGCAATGCGCAGGGGCTTTCGGACATGGGAGTCATAAAGGCGATGGAAAAGGATTATGCCTCCGCGGAAAAATTATGGAAGCAGGCGCTCTCGGCAAGCCCGGGTTTTCAGCCTGCCGTGAAAAATCTTGAAAAACTTTTAAAGACGGTAGAAGGAAGACGGTAAATGGGAGACGGTAAGATGAAGAAGGCGAATGGAAGATGGGAAGCAAAAAGGAAAACGAAAAAGGAAGGTTTATTATTCCTGCTGCCGTTTCCCGTCTACCTTCTACCCTCTTCTGATGTTGTATAATTATCGGTATGGAAGAAAGATTAAGCAAAGAAATTCTGCGCATCACTCTGGCGATAGCGGGTGTTCTGCTGGCCGGAACTGCCGGCTATATGCTCATAGAGGGCTGGAACGCTCTGGACGGTTTTTATATGACCGTTATAACTCTGGCCACCATAGGTTACGGGGAAACTCATCCGCTCTCTTTTAATGGCAGGATATTTACCCTTTTTCTGATATTCGGCGGCATCGGACTTATGACTTATGCGTTCTCGTCTTTGACCGCTTTTGTGGTCGGCGGGCATATTACGGATGCTTTCAGGAGGAAAAAAATGGAAAATAAAATAAGGGCTCTGTCGGGGCATTTTATAGTGTGCGGCGCCAGTCATACGGCTATGAATATAATGGACGAGCTTTCAAAAACCGGAAGAGAATTTGTCGTTATTGAGCAAGATCCGGTTGAATTCAAACGGCTGGCCGACTCCGGACATCTTGCGGCGCTTGGAGATGCCGCGGAGGACGATGTTCTCATTAAAGCCGGAGTTAAATCGGCGCGCGGCATTTTCTGCGCTCTTGAAAACGACAAGGATAACGCATTTATAGCTCTTACCGCGAAGGGCATAAATCCTTCGCTTAGGATAATAAGCATGCAGACCGGAGAAAATGTCAAAGACAAACTGCTGAGAAGCGGAGTCGACGCCGTTGTCAATTCGGGATTTATAGGGGGACTGCGCATGGCTTCGGAGATGCTCAGGCCCGCGACGGTTGGTTTTCTGGACTGGATGCTGAGAGGGGCAACCGGCAAGGATTTCAGGTTTGAGGATATTAAAATAAGTAAAAATTCACAGATGAAAGGCAGGCATTTGGGCGATATAAAAGGCTCAAAGGGAGATTCCGCTCTTGTCGTGGCGATAAAATTGCAGGATACCGGAGATTATGAAATAAATCCTTCTCCGGAAAGACCGCTTCATGAGGATGAGGTTCTGGTTGCTCTCGGCAGCCGCCAGCAGATAAAAGATTTGAAACAAATTATAGGGTAGGGACAGAGGCTGCCAGTCACCAGTTGCCAAGTCACCAGCGACCCAGCTGCCCGAGTTCCCAGACAGGGAAAAAGAGGAACGAGATTAGGAAAGAGGGATTAGCCGCAAAGATGCGCAAAAGGCACAAAAATAAATTAATACCCACTGACTTTATGATTTTTTCTCTTCTCTTGTCTGGTGACTGGTTCTGCTGGTGACCTAAATCTGGAAACTAATGTCCGTAAAACGATTGTTTTTTATTATCGCCGCGACCCTTGCGGTCTTGCTTCCGGTGCGCTTTTATGTCGTAGAGCCGGTCTATATCGCAAGCGCTTCAATGGAGCCGTCTTTAAAAAAAGGCGTCTATCTTTTTTCTGATAAAATTGTCTATAAGACCAGGTCTCCCGTCCATTTGGAAGTAGTGTGCTTCAAATCGCCTGTGGGCGAAAGCCATGATTCTGTTAAGCGCATCATAGCCTCGGCCGGAGATACCATTGAAATAAAGGCAAAAAAGGTGTATCTTAACGGTGGGTCCCTGTATGAGCCTTATGTCGTCTATTCGCGGCCGGATGAAATCCTGTCTGGGGACAATATGCCGCCTATGCAGGTGCCGGCCGGGTATGTTTTTGTTTTGGGAGACAACAGGGACCAATCCCGCGATTCGGCTTCATGGCGGGATGAGGCGGGGGAGCATATTTATTTTCTGCCGGTTTCCTCAATAACCGGGAAGATCCGCGGAATGTATAGGAAATACTAGGCGAGGGGTAAATGGGAGACGGTAGAAGGTAGACGGTTAACGGCAAACAGGGAAGAGGCGGGACTTCCAGATGGCCATAAGTATTTATGAAAAAATATTTTAGTTTTTTGACTCTTATCGCTATAGCGTGGTTTGCCGTTGTCATATGGCATACCGTTCATGCGGCGGCCGGTTTTTCAAAAATATTTAAATCTTTTTACGCCATTGAAGTAAACGGCATCCATTCGGCTTCCAATTCGCGGGAAGCCGCCGTTATGGCCAGGGATATAACCGAAAGCACAGCTGAGCTTGATTTTTTCAACAGTCTTTTGGATATTTACCCCGAAAACAGGGGATATCTCAGAACGCAGAAGGTTATCTCCGAAGAAGTGAAAAAACTTCGCGGGGAGGCCGGAAGAAAATTGGGAAACCGGCTTCATATCGCGGTGGATACAAAGGCGAACAAACTTTATTTCAAACAGGGATTACAGCTTTTATGGGAGGCGGACTGTTCCGTAGGCAAGGGCGGCATATTAAAGGATAAAGCTACGGGGCAGGTTTGGGAGTTTGCCACTCCCAGGGGCGAGTTCAGGGTTAAGTGGAAAATGGAAAATCCCATATGGATAAAACCCGACTGGGCTTTTGTCGAATCAAAGCAGCCCCTGCCGCCCCGTGATGATCCTTCCCGCAGAGTGGAAGGGGAATTGGGCAAGTATGTTCTTGATATCGGCGACGGCTATCTTATACACGGCACAAAAGATGAAAAAAACATAGGCACGCCCGTTTCGCACGGCTGCGTCAGGCTGGGAGCGGAAAATCTGGAAAAGCTTTATACCGCCGCCCCGATAGGGACAAAGGTGTATATATATTAGCCAGAAGAGGGTAAACGGGAGACGGTAAAACAAAAACAGATATAAATTTTCGATCGGGAATTTCAATACTATAGGATTGGCCGCAAAAAGTGGTTCGATTTCGCTCACCACACTGAGCGAGCAAAAAAGCGAGTCGAAGTAGCATAGAAAGCACAAAGTATGCGGCAAGGAAATAATTGATGCTCACACGAAGCCGCGAAGGCACGAAGAAACGACAAGTGAAAGGTACTTATATCTCCATCTTGAGTAGTTCTTGGTGTCTTTGTATCTTTGTGTGAGAAATTTTGTGACTTATGTGCTTTATGTGGTAAATATTTAAATCTTCATATGTCAAAGAAAGCTCAGGCTGTTGTGACAATTCTTGCCGGACTGGCGGTGCTGTTTGCGGCGCGCCGTTTGGACAAAAAAATGACTTTTTATGCCGAAGCATTAAACCGTGATTCCGCATCTGCCGCGCATTTGTTGCAGTTGTCCTGCGAATCGCTGGAACAATTGAAAGCCATGCGCGAGACCAAACTGCAGGATCTCCGCAAATATAAGCAGATACTTAAAGACATGGCTAAATCAAAAAGGGCGGTGTATGAGGCCGGCATATCCCTGCAGGAGGAGAAGCGTCTTCTTGAAAAACAGCTTGAGATAATGAATACATACCTCGAACTGGACGAAGACGGCCAGAAGATCCATCTCATGCGCGGAGAGCAGTCATTGCAGAGCTTTTCTTTCCTTAATTTCCCTATTCTTGTTTTCGGCGAAGAATCCCGTCCTATGCCTCAGTCTATGCGCATTGTTTCCAAAGAGCGGTCGGCCCGGCCCGAGCGCGGAAAGGTTGAAGAGGTAGACGGAAAGCTTAAATGGAGCCCCCCCGAAACCGGCGTTTATGAGCGCAATAAGGCATTGGGCGAATACGTCGTTTTTACCGACGGTCCGCTTATTCTGCACGGGCCGGTGGCAAAAGATGCGGTCAAACATCATGAGTCGTTTCCCCATCTTTGCGCCGGGCTCACGCTTTATTCCGCCCGCAAACTTTATTCCGAAGTTTATATCGGCACGAAAATAATTTATAAGTCCTACATGGGCTCTCCCACCCTCCCCCCCGGCAGGAAGAAATAATATAAAGGCGTTGGACAGCGAGGCCGCTAGACCGCTGGACAGCCAGAAAGCTTTTAACGGCTAAAAATAGATGCCGGTTTTCACACCTTTCTTTCCTTTAGTTTTTTCGTCATCCGTCAAATGCCGGAATCCAGTTTTTCTTATTTCCACCTTCCTCCTTTCCATCTCTCCGCCTTCGGAGGAGGACGAGACCTCGTCAGTGTTTGGCGGGCAGCCTATCCCTTATAGCCGTCCAGCAGTCCGGCTGTCGTGCAGCCCAGCGGTCTAGCAGTCCAGCCGCCTAGCCGTCTTCTCGGGGCATAGGTCCAATTTCCTATGGCGGCATAGGACTTTATGCCCTTACGCAAATGCAAGGTGTCTGTTACGATTATAGTGAGAGGGAAGAGGAGGGATTATGAAAAATAGCAAATTGGCGGTAAAAGCAGTTTTTCTGGCGCTGGTTGTTTTTACGCTCGGCGCGGGGGCATATGCGGCGGATTTTAATTTTGATGACGGTACCGATGCGGGCGCCGTAACGCCCCAGTCAATGCGGAGAACGAATACGGTATTGCCGGAGCCGAAGCCTCAGCCTGCGTATGAACACGGAGCTCAGCCGTTTTCAACGCAGGATACGATAGCGGAGCTTGTCGGTAATAAAGCTCCTGAAGCTGAGAAACAAAAGTCCGCAAAGATCAGTGATTTGGCTAAATTTATAGAGCAAAGAGACCCGGTAGAGGCGGTCGTCTTGTGCGATTTGGGCGACAGGATAAAAGAGGGCGGACTGAGAATAACTCCGGAACTGGTCTCCTTGGTGCTTCCGGCCGGCGCCAAATCTTCAAAGCTCAAAGGCACGAAAGAATTTCTACTTATGACGCGCAGTGAAAATGACAATAAATTGTTTGTTATCGCTTCTGAGGGCACATATGAAGGAGAATCAAGAAAACAGCATTTTGTCCATTACCCCACCGTTGAGCAGAATATCAAAGGAAATAAGCCCATATTTATGAATGCCGATGTGACAAATGCCGAGCTTGCTTCCGCTCTTGAAATAGTGCAGGAGGATTTTGGGTGCAGAATCGAAAAAAGCCGGTAAATTAAATATTGAATCTTAACAAAACGGGACGCTGATTGTCAGCGCCCCGTTTTATGTTTTATTCATTGAATATGTCGGGCTATATTTATAGAATTAATATGAGGAAGGTAGACGGCCCATTCTTTCCATTAAAACGTTGAGAATGGGCCGCCCCAAACTCACTGCTTTAAAGGATTGTTTGGGGCGGGAGATGGTAAACGGTAGAAGGTAAAATCGCAGAAATAAAATAGAAGATACCAAGAGAGGCTGGAAGGTAGATGGCAAACGCTAGAAGGTCTAAAGAAGCTAAAATAAATTTTCTACTTTCTTTACCGTCTACCGTCTACCGTCCCAAACAATCCTTTAAAGCAGTGACACATTCGACTCCGCTCAGTGTTACCCTGAGTGTAATCGAAGGGGTGAGTTTGGGGCGGCCCATTCTCACTGCTTTAGCGGAAAGAATGGGCCGTCTACCGTTTACCGTCTTTATATTACTTTCTTTACCGTCTACCGTCTACCGTCTACCGTTTACCGTCTTTATATTACTTTCCTCTTTTACTTTTTCCGCGTGCGTGAAAATGACCAATAATGACTCCGCCGACCCGAATCAGCTGGTCATATGGGAACAGGAGGATGCATTCGTAGCCCCGTTTATCGATTCCGTGCTTGAATCATTTGAAAAACTTCCCGAAAACAGGAATCTCCGCATAACCAGAGTGCATTATCACAATGAGGATTTGCGCCCGCAGTTTCAGGCCGCCTCCCTTGCCGGCATGCCGCCCGATCTGGTTATGGGGCCTCCGGATACCGCCGGAATTTATGCCGTCTCGGGTTTTATCCTTCCGGTCAACGGCCTTTTTGATCTATCGGTATACAACAAGCCCGTGGTTGAAGCCATAACTCTGGACGGCAAAACATGGGGCGTGCCTGTTTCAAACGGCAACCACCTCATGCTTATGTACAACAAAAAGCTTGCGCCGAAACCTCCTGAAACAACCGATGAGCTTTTCAAATACTGCGGCGGTTTAAAAGAACGCGGGCTTGATTATTGCATGGCCTTTGACATGTCGGAGCCCTTCTGGCTTATGCCGTGGCTGGGCGCTTTCGGAGGCTGGCCCATAGACAACAAGACTCCCACTCTTGACACTAAAGCCATGAGGGACGCGCTGAATTTTTATCTTGATCTTAAATTCGAGAAAAAATATGTGCCCATGGAATGCGATTATAATTGCGTTGATTCGCTTTTTAAGGAATCCAAAACCGCTTTTATAATAAACGGAGACTGGGCGCTTTCGTCTTATTACCAGCATTTCGGCGGGGATTTCGGCGCGGCGAAAATACCAAAGCTTTCCGTCTCCGGCAGATGGCCGTCTCCCATGATAAGCGGGAAGTATTTTATGCTTTCCTCCGCTCTTAAAGGCGAAAAGCTCGCCGTTGTAAAAAGGCTGGTTGAATTCTATACGAACAGTGAAAATCAGACCGCCCAGTTTAAGGTTTTACGGCGCCTTCCCGCTCTTTCGCGGGTAAATAAAGCCGATATAATCGTTTCTGACCCTGTTTCAAGAGCGTCGATGGAACAGATCCTAGCCGGAAAACCCATGTCCATGGCGGTTGAAATGCGGGCGGTATGGGATTCCATAAGGCCCCACATGGGCCGCGTTCTTACGAAAAAGGCGGGAGTGGAAGAAGCTGTTGTAAAGATGCAGGAGGACGCGGTTGGTAAAATAAAAGAAATGAATGAGTAGCTTGTCAATATGACCGCTTTCGCGGTCATATTGAGGTAGACGGTAAATGGTAGAAGGTAGACGGTAAAACAACAAAAAGAAAATCCAGATGTTTTCTACTATCCGCTTAAAAGAAATTATGTCGATTAACTCTGTATTATGTTCAGCCGCTCAGGTTATTCAGTTCGTTCTTCTTATCGGGCTGGCCGTGGCTGTTATCGAAGCTTATTTTTATATTCATTTTAAGCATTACGGCAGGCGGTGGTTTTTCCCCGTTTCAATCGCCGGCATTCCGTTTCTTGTTATGGCGGCGGCCGCCGGTTTCGGCTATAAGCCTCAGCATCCGGCTTTGCTGTTTATTTATGCCGTGTGCGTTCAGACTATTGTTTCACTCTTTTTTAAATATATAGTGCGGGGCAGGCATAGTCTGCCTTACATGCTTCTGGCTCCGGGGTTTATAGGTTTGGCTCTTTTGATAGCGTATCCTCTTATTTTTGAGACCTATCTCGCCTTTCATGACCTTAAGCTGACCACCATAATGTCATGGAAAAATACCGGAGAGCTTCCTTTTGTCGGCTTGGCGCAGTTTAAAAGGGTTTTTACCTCCTCCCCCCTTTCCGAGGTCACATTCTGGCAGTTATTGGGCAGGACATTGTGGTGGACGTTTATAAACGTATTTTTTCATGTCGCGGGCGGGTTTGCGCTCGCGCTTCTGCTTAACAATAAAATAAGGTTCAAGGGACTTTACCGCACGCTGATAGTGATACCATGGGCCATGCCTCAGGTCGTGGCCGTTCTGGCCCTGCGGGGCGAGTTCCATTCCCAGTACGGTTTTGTAAATCTTATCCTGCAGAGGCTTATTGAATTTATGCCGGGCCTTGAAAAAATAGGGCTTGGTCCCGTTCAGTGGCTGAGCCTTCATCCCTTCCTTACCTGCACCGTTATAAATGTCTGGCTTGGAATCCCGTTTATGGCCGTGGTCATACTGGGCGGACTGCAGTCAATTTCTTCTTCCTATTACGACGCCGCTTCTATCGACGGCGCGGGCTATTTTCAGAAACTGCGCTGTATAACCCTTCCGCTCATAAAACCCGTGCTTGCGCCGGCGGTTACGCTCGGGGCCGTATGGACGTTCAACAATATCAACGTGATATATCTCGTCACCGGCCAGTCCGGCGGAACCGAGGAAGCCGATATCCTTGTGTCGGCGCTTTATAAGGCGGCGTTCACTTTTAACCGCTACAGCTACAGCGCCGCTTTCGCTTTGATCATCTTTGCGGTTTTATTCATATTTTCGATGCTGTGGCTTAAATTCACAAAAGGTTCGGAATCAGCCTATGACCGCAGATAAAATTCCTTCAGAGATACTTAAAACGCACCGCAGGAAACAGGCCTTCAAAGCTGTTTTGATACATGCCTGCCTTGCTTTCTATTGCGTGATATGCATTTATCCGCTTCTCAGGATTTTGTCTGTCTCACTGCGTCCCGGAGACAGGCTTATTTCGACCGATCTTTCACTTATACCGCACGGAGCCGGATTTGCCTCTTATGCTGATCTCCTGCATAACACGCATTTCCTGTCATGGCTGTGGAATTCTCTGGTCATAACCTGCGCCACCGCTTTTATAGGGGTCTGCCTTGCCGCGACCGCCGGGTATGCTTTCTCCCGTTTTAGGTTTCCCGGAAGCAGGCTGGGCATGACTCTTCTTCTGGGCACGCAGATGATCCCGGCCGGCATGCTTATACTTCCGCTTTTTCTGATGATAATGAAGCTGGGGCTTATGAATACATATCTCGGCATGATAATCGCCTATTCGGTTTCTTCGCTTCCTTTCAGCATCTGGATACTGAAGGGCTATTACGACACGATCCCGCGCTCTCTTGAGGAGGCCGCTCTTGTGGACGGAGCTTCGCAGATAGGGGCTTTTTACCGCATTATACTTCCCCTTTCCGCCCCGGCCCTTGCCATAGCTTTTCTGTTTAATTTTACTACGGCATGGAACGAATATCTTGTGGCGCGCGTGGTTCTTTTTGATTCCCGGCAGTATACATGGACGTTGGGGATTTTTGAACTGCAGGGACAGTATATTACCCAGTGGGGAATGTTCGCCGCGGGCTCGATGCTTGTAACTCTGCCGGTGCTCGCGGTTTTTCTGTATTCTTCCAAATGGCTTATTTCAGGGCTTACCCTGGGAAGCGTGAAGGGGTGATACATTCGACCAACCCCCGCTTAAAGCGGGGGCACGGCTCAGTATCACCCTGAGTGAGCAAAGCGAATCGAAGGGGTGATTTTATGGCTTCAGTTTCGTTCAGGAATGTTTCAAAAAATTTTTCCGGCAGCGAAGTGCTGAAAAACATCGATCTTGAAATAAAAGACCGCGAGTTTATGGTCCTTGTCGGACCGTCGGGGTGCGGCAAAAGCACGCTTCTGCGCATGCTCGCCGGCCTTGAGGAAATTTCAGAGGGAAGCATTTATATCGACGGCAAAATAGTAAACCATCTTCCCCCCCGCGACCGCGAGATCGCCATGGTTTTTCAGGACTATGCTTTATACCCGCATATGACGGTTGAAGAAAATATGAGTTTCGGCCTGAAACTCAGGAAAATGCCCGCGGCTGAAATCGCGGTCAGGGTCAGAGAAGCCGCTTCCATACTGCAGATAGGCGGGCTTCTTTCCAGAACGCCCCGCCAGCTTTCCGGCGGACAGCGCCAGCGCGTTGCCATAGGCCGGGCGATAGTGCGCAAGCCCAAAGTTTTTCTGTTCGACGAGCCGCTGAGTAATCTGGATGCCAAATTGCGCGAGGAGATGCGCGTGGAGATCGCCAAACTGCATCAGAGGCTTGAGACCACCATCGTTTACGTTACTCATGATCAGGTGGAAGCCATGACTCTGGCGGGCAGAATCGTAGTGCTCAACAAAGGAAGCATACACCAGACCGGAACTTCCGTCGAAGTGTACCGCAATCCCGTCATTCTTTTTGGGGCGGGATTCATCGGCAGTCCCGCCATGAATTTTATTGACGGCGCTCTTAAGCGGGAAGGCGATAACGTGCTTTTTGAATCCGACGGAATAAAAATTCAGGTTCCCCATGCGGTTCTTGCCGGATATGACTCTCCGTTAACGCCCGCGGTTCTCGGCATCAGGCCCGATGACGTGTATGTCGAGCGCAAAGACGGCAGAAATTGTTCCCAGGCCATAGAGACCGTGCTTGAGGTAAGCGAGCTTCTCGGCCACAGGGAAAATCTTTATCTTAAGGCCGGGAAAACGCAGATCCTTGCCATTGCCGAGGCCTTTTTCAACCAGAGCCCCGGAAGCAAAATCAATGTGTGGTTTAATCTTGAAAATATGCATTTTTTTGATAAGGAAAAAAACAGCCGTATTTGCTAAAATGTTACAAAGAGGCTGGACAGCGAGACTGCTGGACGGCTTGACGGCTGACTGCAAACTGGGAACCGGCATCCAGAGTTTCTTAAGTTGTTAAAACTGGTGACTGGGTCTGCTGGTGACATGGTGACTTCTTTATAAGGAGCGTGCGCGAAAATGAAAGCGATTATAAATGCGGATACATGCATCGGGTGCCAGCTGTGCGTAAATGACTGCCCCGAAGTTTTTAAAATGAACGACGACAAAGCTGTGGTTATTATGGATAACGTTCCCGCCGGCAATGAAGAAACCTGCAAAACCGCGGTAGCGAATTGTCCGGTAACAGCGATAGAACTGAAATAAGAAGAAGGTAAACGGGAGACGGTAGACGGAAAATAAAAGAGGGGAAACAAAAAAAATGTTTGTTTCCCCGTCCGTTGTTTGCTGATCTCCGTTTTCTGTTTTGCTTTTGTCTTATCCTTTCCATCTCCCTTCTTAATGCATCTTCAATAACAGCGGGGCGTTCGCCAGCGCCGCTTCTCTTCCGGCTTCTATAAGCCTGCCTGTGTCGCCGAAGCTTATACGGCTTAAACCCTTTACCTCCGGAGTTATCACGGCCGAAGACAATTGCGGCACCTCTTTTTCCTGCCAGGCCAGGGCTATGTCGAGCGAACGCAGTATTATGTCGAAAATGCCCGATACGTCGGCTTCATGCCTGAATGTCCTGAAATACACGCTTATAACCGTATTCATGCCCGCCTCGCGCAGAGTTTTTACCGGAGTTTTTTCCACAAGCATTCCGTCGGCATAAAGCCTGCCTTCTTTTTCAAAGGGTTCAAAAATACCCGGTATCGCGCAGCTTGCCCGCACGCCTTCGGCGACTTTCCCGGTATCGAACACGTGTTTTTCGCCGGATGACAGTTCCGTCGCGACTATTTTCATCGGTATTTTAAGTTCATTGAAATCAATGTCGCCTATGTGCGAGATCATGAATTCGCCTAATCCGGCGTTTGAGAATATTCCTCTGCGGGGGATGAAATTGAATTTTGAAAGATTTTTCCAGCCCAGGGAAAGCGCGATTTTTTTTATTTCTTCGGCCTTCATGCCTGCGCACCACATAGCGCCTATAATACTGCCTCCGCTGGTGCCCGCTACCATCGCGGGCTTAACTCCGAGTTCTTCCAGCGCCTCAAGAACTCCGATATGGGCGGTCGTCCATACCGCGCCTCCGCTCAGCGCCAGCCCTATTTTCCTTTCGGGAGCTCCGCGTCCTATAAATTTATTAAAAAGCCTTTTCAAACTATCCGTGATAGGCATATAGAAAGATGGTAGACGGGAAACGGGAGATGGTAGACGGTTAACTGCGAACGGAAAAGAGGGGAGGCGGTAGACAAGATGAAAAAAGGAAAAAATTTATTTTTTGTCTTCGTTTTTCCTTCTACCATTTACCGTTTACCGTCCCAAACAATCCTTAAAAGCAGTGAGTTTGGGGCGGCCCATTCTCACTGCTTTAGCGGAAAGAATGGGCCGTCTCCCGTTTCTTATTTAATTAGCGCATGCCTGCGAGCCCTTTTTCAGAACATTGATGTTTATCTTTTGTATCTCAGGTCTGGCCCTCTTAAATACCTGAGGCAGGGCTTTTGTTATTGCGTCAAGAGAAACCGCTCCCGTCAGGGCTGAAAAGGCGCCAAGCGCGGCAATATTGGCCGATTTCAGCGTGCCTTCATTCTCGGCTATTTTATTGCACTGTATATACGTCACTTTGATGTCGGTGCGCTTCGGCTTTGAATTGACCAGAGAGCTGTTTATAATCAGCAGTCCTCCCGGTTTTACCATGGGCTCGAATTTAGCCAGGGACGGCTCATTGAGCACTATCACGGTGTCGGGCTGGGATACGACGGGGGTGGTCACTTCTTCCGATGAGATGACTACCGAGCAATTGGCCGTTCCTCCGCGCATTTCCGCTCCGTAGGACGGGAAAAAGCTGACATTTTTTCCCTCCAGCATTCCCGCATAAGCCAGAAGCACGCCCGCGGAGATTACGCCTTGTCCGCCGAATCCTGATATTCTAATTCCCTGATACATTTTTTTCACCTCCAGCAGCGTGGTCTTTGAAAACTCCCAGCGGATATACGGGCGCCATTTTTTCGGCGACGAATTTCGCGCCTTCCGCCGGAGATACTCCCCAGTTCGTAGGGCACATGGAGAGCACTTCCACCAGAGAAAAACCTTTTCCGTCGATCTGCGTCTGGAACGCCTTTTTTATCGCCTTTTTTGTCTTGATAACGTTTTGCGCGTTATGCACGGAGGTCCGCTCAAGATATTTTGCGCCGTCCAGCGTCGCTAAAAGCTCGCAGACTTTTATGGGATAGCCGTTTACCTTCGGGTCCCTGCCTTTGACGCATGTCGTGGCCGGCTGGCCTATCAGGGTGGTAGGCGCCATCTGCCCGCCCGTCATCCCGTATATCGCGTTGTTGATGAAAATTATCGTGATGTTCTCGGAACGCGCCGCCGAATGCACGGTCTCGGCCATGCCGATTGAGGCAAGGTCGCCGTCTCCCTGATAGGAAAAAACTATGCACTCGGGTTTTGCGCGCTTAAGGCCCGTGGCTATCGCCGGTCCTCTTCCGTGCGGACCCTGTATCATGTCGCAGTTGAAATAATCATCCGCAAACACCGCGCAGCCTACGGGCGCTACGCCTATGGTGCGCCCGCGGATCGCAAATTCATCCATGCACTCCGCCACGAGCCGGTGGACTATTCCGTGCCCGCAGCCGGGGCAGTAATGCATTTTAACGTCAAGAAGGCTTGCCGGTCTTTTAGTTAATTGTTGCATATTCGCGGTCTCCGTTTTTAATTATCGATTTTATCGTGTTCGCAATGTCTTCGCCCGTCGGCACGCTGCCTCCAGGTCTGCCGTAGAAATATACCGGAGCCTTGCCGTTTACGGACAATTTGACGTCCTGCACCATCTGGCCCGTGCTCATTTCGACCACAAGCAGATGCGAAGTCTTGCCGGCGACGTCCAGAAGCTGTTTTTTCGGGAACGGCCAAAGCGTTATCGGCCGGAAGAGGCCGACTTTAAGCCCCGCTTCACGCGACATCTTAAGAGCGGCGGAACATGCCCGAGCCGACGTGCCGTATGCCACAAGCACGAGTTCGGCATCGTCAAGCATGCGCCCCTCATAGGCTGTTTCTTTTTCCTCGATTTCCCGGAATTTTTTTTCGCGGGCTATTACTATTTTTTCCAGAGCGCCTTCCCGCAGATCGTAAGCGCGCACCATCCTCCGTGGCCTGCCTTCGGTGTTTGCGCCGAGCGCCCAGTTCGGCGTTTTGAGATTTTTGGGATCAACCGGCTCAAATTTGAATTCAAGCGGCTCCATCATCTGGCCGAGTATTCCGTCCGTCAGCACCATGGAAGGTATGCGGTACTTTTCCGCCAGCTCATAGCATTTCAGCGGGAAATTGCCCATTTCTTCCACCGAAGCCGGAGCCATCACCAGCACATGGTAATCGCCGTGTCCGCCTCCCCGTGTGGATTGAAAGTAATCTCCCTGCGCGCCCGCGATATTGCCCAGCCCGGGTCCTCCGCGCATTACGTTGGCGTAAAATATGGGAATGTCCGCTCCCGCGGCGTAAGAGATGCCTTCCTGTTTGAGGCTTATTCCGGGGCTTGAGGAAGACGTCATCGCTCTTATTCCGGTGGCCGCCGCTCCGTAGAGCATGTTGATAGCCGCGACTTCGGACTCGGCCTGAATGAACTTCCCCCCCACTTCCGGCAGTCTCCACGACATATATTCGGGGACTTCATTCTGCGGGGTTATCGGATAGCCGGCAAAAAACCGGCATCCGGCCCTGATGGCGCCTTCGGCAAGCGCCTCGTTTCCTTTCATTAAATTTTTTTGAGCCATTAAGCCTCCTTTCAACTATGACTACACTGGTAGTTTATTATCCGGTAGACGGTAGACGGTAGATGGTAGACGGCAAAACAAAAATAGAGATAAATTTTCCTCTGTTTGTTCCATCTACCGTTTCCCATCTTCCATTTACCTTCTTCTTACTTCCAGACTTCTATCGCGATATCAGGGCACATCTGAACGCACAATGCGCAGCCTGTACAGCCGTCCTTTTTTGCGAATGTGGCGGGATAATACCCCGTCGTGCTGAAACCTTTAGACATTTCGATACAGCCTTTGGGGCATGCGGTGACGCACAATGTGCATCCTTTGCACCGCGTTTCATCAACTTTTATCTCCGGCATGTGCGGCCTCCTCGGTACATATCGCCGCGTTTTTTTCTGACGCGGCAATCTGCGGATAGCGTATATGAGTATTATATAAAAATATGCCGTAGTTGTCCGGCTTTCCCGCCGTCTTAAGGTTTGCAACGGAATATGGGTCAAAAGCCCGCATTTTCATGAGGCTTAATGCCTGTTTCAAAATGTCCCCAAAGGCTCATGGCTAAGAACCCCTTTTGTTCTAAAATTCTACATCCGGTTGTTAAAATTAACAGGAGGCAGATTATGTTAAAAATACTTTTTGCGCTGGTTTTCACCTCGGTATCATTCGGAAAAGTTTTCGCGGCCGGTGATTTTAAACTTAATTCCATTTCCGCGGGAGACGCCGCGGTAGTTTCTGTAAATGAAGATCTTCCTTCCGCCGCGCCTTCCCCGGCAAACCCTTCGCATGTTTCAAAGCCGGGCGGTCCCGCCAAGTGGACGGTTATGGTGTTCATGAACGCCAAAAACAACCTCGGGCTTTTTACGAAAATAAATATCAATGAAATGGAAATGGCCGGCTCAAACAAGGATGTCAACGTGGTGGTGCAGATGGGCAGGAAAAATTCGCCGGTGGAGCGCTACTATATCGAAAAGGACCGCATACCGTTCTGGATAACTTCTCCCGTCGTAGATACGGTCAAAGACAAAGAGTTGGCCGATATGGGAAATTATAAAAGCGTCGTTGATTTTGTCAACTGGTCCAAAAAAACATATCCGGCGGAGCGCTATATCCTGATAATGTGGAACCACGGCCTGGGCTGGCTTGACCCGAAGATGAACCGCGGAAACGGAAATTCCGTTTCCGCCAGGGGCATTTCATTCGACGATGAGACCAAAAATTACATACGCACTTCCCAGCTTTCGGAAATTTTGAGAAATACCGGCGGAGTGAATATTTTCGCCTCAAACGCCTGTCTTATGCAGATGGCTGAAGTGGCGTATGAAGTTAAAGATTTCACTCCCGTGATCGTGGGTTCGCAGGAAGTTATGCTTGCGATAGGATTTAATTATAAGGCCTTGCTTGAAAAACTCAGCGCAAATCCCGGCATGGGCGACGAGCAGGCGGGATCGGCGTTTGTCGAAACTTTTACCAGCCAGTTTCAGTATATCCCCGAAACTATCACCTCTGTGATAGGCCAGACTCTCTCCGCCGTGCGTTCTGATTCTCTGAGCGGGCTGGCGGAAAGGCTTAATGAATGGGCTTCGGCCGTTAAAGAAGAAAACGAGGCAGGGGCGGTGAAAACGGCGATAGAAAAGGTTATACGGTTTCATATCGCGCCGAATATAGATCCCGAGAAAAAAATATCCACATATGCCGACATGCATCATTTTATACGGCTTGTAACCGAAAATGTGCGCAATGACGGCAAAGCGCGGCGGCTTGGTTCCGAGCTTCTGAAATATATCACGGAGCAGGTCGTAATATCCAATTTCAGCGGAGGCAAAGATGCCGCGGGCAATGATTATGCCGATGCGGCCGGGCTTGCCGTTGAGATAACAAGGAAAGGCGAAGCCCCTCCCGGTTTTGACGATATCTTCGAGACAAAATACTCTGATTTGGCGTTTGCCAAGGCCAGCCGGTGGGATAAATTCCTTGAATGGATGAAGTCTATAAAGGCTGGACAGCTATAAAGATGTCACCAGTCACCAGAAAGAAAAAAAACTGCTAGGCGTCTGGGTTGCCGGGTAACTGGGCTGTTGGGCGGCTAGCTTCCACTCTTCATAAGCACAAACACCCTGTAGGGCGCGATCCGCGGATTTTTCGGGTCGTCGATAAGGTCCGCCAGTTTTCCTTTTTTTTCAAAAAGCGGCTTCCATTTTCCGTCGTTGAGCAGTTCCCGGGGCAGGGCGATACTGAGATTTGCGGGATTTGCGATTATCAGATATCGCCTGTTTTTATGCTTCCATGCTTTCGCCGCGGGCGGCGCTCCTTCGGTCTTAAACGGCAGGTCCGTTTCCTCTCCCCGCTCAAAAACGCGTTTCAGCGAAGAAATCTCCGCAACCGTGTCTGTAAGCGATTTCCATTCCTGCGGAAAATCATAGAGGTTTTTTACGGTGTCCGATGTGTCCAGAGTGTAATAAAAAATTCCTTCCGCTCCGCTTAACACTGCGTGATATGTCATGAACCTTATTTCTTCCCGCGACGGAAATCTTCCTATTCTGGGTTTTGACGGGTCCCGCTGGCGGTAATTCTTCCAGTCGAAAGCCTGCAGTACCGCCCATAAAGGCTTCGGTCCCGTTTTGCCGTTTTCCGCCATGGCTTTGCGCATTCCTTCGATAGCGGATTTAATATGCATTCCCGCGGATTCAAGAGGAAGGTGGGGCACCGGATACCAATCCAGCATCATGGTATCCGCGATATGCCCGTATTTTAACGAGGGACTGCTTTCTCCTATGACAAACGCCGTGAGCTGTCCGGGCGACCATATTTTGGTTTTGTCGTCCAGGTTTTCCAGCTTTTCCGCGGAAAGTTTCATTACGTCGGGTTCGTCAAATAAATACCATGCCAGCATCGGCCATGTTTTCGCTTTTTCGGAATATGCTGAATTCATCGCTCCGTCCGGAGGCGCCGTCATTTTTAATCCCAGTTTTCCGGCTTCTTCAGCCAGCATGCTGAGTTTTTCAGCGTCGCTGATATACGCGTGGAATGAGTCAAACCCCGCTTTTTTAAGTATTTTAAGCTCCGAGGGTTTTGTAACGCCGTATATGCCTATCGGAAAATACTTCTCAGATGCATGGTTTCCCGCCCATGCCGTGCAGTTTGCCGGAACAAACACCATCAAAAATATTATTTTTAATTTCATACGATTTCCTTTTTCCATCCCTTCCGTCATTCCGGCGTAGGCCGGTCTGCCCGCCGGCTGTTTGGAGGGAATCCAGTGCTTCTTATTTTCCCCTTCGCCTTTTACCATTTACCATCTTCCATCTCCCGTCTACCGTCTTCATAATTTCTTCCGCCCCTATACCGCAGAAAAGCGACGCCAGCCAGAACGTATGCATAAGGAACCTGAACTCGGCCCCGCTCCCCGGATACTGCTGGTCCATGGTCAATATCGGGGCTATGGGAAAGATCAGCGCGGCCAGATATAACGGCATGAAATATTTTTTTCTCAATAAGCTTGCCGCGATGCCCAGCAGAAATAAGATGAACAACGGAAAATAAAAGATAATTTTAGGGTAATATTTAGTGAAGGCCTGAATGTAACCCAGCGCAAACCTTTTTATACCGGCCGCAATCCCTCCTTTTGCAAGAAAGGAAGCGATGTTTTCCGTTCCGCCCTCATATCTGCGCTCAATCGGCAGTCCCTCGTAGGTGTTATCCCAGAATTTGGCATGCACCGTATGGGTGTAAAAGGGATGCCCGAATTTTGCATATTGATATACGGGGTAAGGCGCCGTGACAATTAGACAGACCGCAAGGATCAGTCCGTTCGTTTTCAGCCTGCGTGTTAAACCGCCCTTTTTTAAAAAAACATCAGCCGGCAGAATTAACGGAATTACCGCCAGCGTTTCCAGCCGCGTAAGGCAGGCCAGCCCCGCCGTAACTCCGGCAGACAGCGTTATTTTCATGGAGCGGGGAGTACGGCAGAGCAGAAAAAATAAAACCGCGAGAAAAAAACCCAGAATGATCTGGCTCGCTCCATGCACGCTGTAAAAGCCCACATACGGGTTTGAGGCGTAAATAAGCGCCGATATCGCGCCTGCCGCGGGCGTAAATACACTGCTTCCGGCAAAAAACAGCAGTAAGGTCATGCCCGCCGTTATCGCCATGCCGGAAACGCGCGCGCTTGTGTCGTCATTAAAACCAATGCCGGAATAAAGTCCGGTCAGAAAAACGGGCACGGGCTCCCGCGTGCCGCTGTCATAAAACCAGCGCGACTGCTTTGCGAGCAGGGAATAACCGGCGGGGTCTCCCAGGCGCTGTTTTGAAAAATACTTCCAGCTGACCGCGAGGTTATACGACAGGCATCCCGAGATCATTAACAGGCAGGCGGTTGCGGTATAACGCTTCATATAGAAGAGGGTAAACGGTAGATGGTAAATGGGAGACGGAAAACAGTGAAGAATAAGATCTATGCTTATCTACTGTCTATTTTAAGATTTCACGCGAGTAGTGCCCGCCGTCTCGCGGTCTTCTTCGCTGTCCGTCCTGTCTGGTTACTGACTGGGAACCAGTATCTTTTCTGTGCCGTTCCGTCTACCGTCTTCCATCTCCCGTTTACCGTCCCCATCATTCGGATGCGGAACATACGTGGGTATGATACTGCGGATCTTTGAGATCAAAGCGGGTTCATCGTCGCTGTCGCATAACTGCCTGAAATGCGGAAGGTCCACGGTCAGAAACGTCGCATCCGCTTCTTCCGGCAGAGCCATGAATATTTCGGAGTGGCCCGTGTCTTTGCGCACGTCCTCGTCGCGGAAAAGCTCTTCAAAAAGTTTCTCTCCCGGCCGAAGCCCGGTAAATCTTATGGCTATGTCCTTGTCCGGCTCAAGGCCGGAAAGCACTATAAGGCTTTTCGCGATATCAACCACTTTTATGGGCGTGCCCATATTGAGCACAAAAACTTCCCCCCCGCTTCCCATGGCGCAGGCCTGCAGAATAAGCTGTATGGCTTCCTGTGTGGTCATGAAATAGCGCGTCGCTTCCGGATGGGTGACGGTTATGGGGCCCCCGCGCGCCAGCTGGTCCTGAAAAATTTTGATCACGCTTCCCGAGCTTCCCAGCACATTGCCGAATCTTACGGACATGAACTTGGTTTTATATCCGTTTGAAGCCATCGCCCTCATGGTTATTTCGCCCAGCCGTTTGGTGGCGCCCATTATGCTCGACGGCTTTACCGCTTTGTCGGTTGAAATGTAGAGGAACCGCTCTACTCCGCTTTGCGCCGCGATCCCGGCAAGCAGATGAGCGGCCAGCGTGTTGTTTTTTACCGCTTCCGCCGGATTTGTTTCCATCAAAGGAACATGCTTATGCGCCGCCGCGTGAAAAACCACGTTGACGGCGTATTTTTTGAACAGGTTCTTCAGGAATATCTCATCGCTAACGTCTCCTGGCACGGCTACCGCCTCGCATTTTCCGGCGAATTCGGCCATTTCTCCGTTTATGTAAAAAAGGGCGGTATTGTGCTTCTCCAGCATAAGTATCCGCTTCGGATTGAATTGTAAAATCTGGCGGCACAGCTCGGAGCCTATCGTTCCTCCCGCTCCGGTCACAAGAACGGTTTTTCCTTCAAGTATGCCGGATATCGACGCCATGTCTATATCCACGGGCCGGCGGTTGAGCAAATCTGAAAGCTCGATTTTCCGCATATTCCGCGAGCCCAGATACGGGTCGTATTTTAATTTTTCCGTAAGGCTCGGCACCGTTTTAAACTGAACCTTGCGCCTGACTTTCGAGTCGTAATAGATATCCATCAGGTTCTTTATCAAAGTTCCGCGCGAATGTTCAACCGCCACCAGCACTTCGTCTATTCCATATTTCTCGATTATTTTGGGAAGCAGTTTTCTGCCTCCGAAAACCGGCACTCCGTGCATTCTGTGGCGCCATTTTTCAGGCGCATCGTCTAAAAACCCCGCCACGCGGTAAAGTTTGGTCTTTTCTCTTTTTATGTCGCGCAGTATGCTTTCCCCGAAATCTCCGGCGCCGAAGATCAAAAGATTCTTAAGATGTTTTGAGCTGCGCGTATAGCGGATTTCCCTTGTGGCTCTTATGGCAAATCTTATGCCTCCGATAAAGATCAGGGTCAGCATGGGGTCTATGATAAGCACGGAGCGCGGATAGTGGGCATGCTGTATGAACAGAATTACCGCGAAAATAAAAATCTGGCTTACCGCCGTAGCTTTGAAAATCGAGGTTAAATCGTCTATGCTGGCGTAGCGCCACAGCCCGCTGTATAAATCAAACTTGTAAAACACCGCCAGCCTTATGGAAAGAATTACAAGGACTGAGTTCAGGAACACTAAAGTCTCGC
Source organism: uncultured Elusimicrobiales bacterium (assembly GCA_964520045.1). Lineage (GTDB taxonomy): Bacteria > Elusimicrobiota > Elusimicrobia > Elusimicrobiales > CAZFMJ01 > CAZFMJ01. Next base: position 43,920 of record CAZFMJ010000016.1, read on the forward strand.
TGGCCGGCACGTGAAAGTCGAATCTCAATAAAAATGCCAGCCAGTATGACGCGGTTATCGCGGTTATATCCAGCAGTAAAATAAATAATCTGTTATATTTTTTTAAATGTTCTTTCATAAATTATTCTCCTGTCTCTCCGAAGCCCGCTGTTGAGCGGCGAAGGAGGACCTGTCTCTCTTTCACCGGTACTATTTTACCAAATTTTCATCCCGTCTTTATCGCCGTCCACCTGCCTAGCTGTCCAGCTTTCTCACTGTTCCATTTGCGTCTCCGCCGGAATTGAAGACAGCATTTCAGAAGTGATCAGTTTAACGACGATGCCTAAAACCGCCAAAACAGCCAAAACGCCGATAATGGAAATAATATATTTCTGGCTTCTGCTTATCCGGAATCTGCGCACTTTGGTGTATTTTTTATACAGCTTCCCGTCCCGCTCAACAGTCCCGCTGTATATTTTTTTATATCTTATCCAGTCAAAAAACGACAAACATGTTTCAACTGCAACTTTCAGGCTAACTTGGTGGTATTAGCTCCGGATATTGCAAAATTATTCCCTACGAATGAATCGGTAAATGAAGGTTTGCGTATCCTTGCAGAATTAGCCCGCTGGAAATTTCATCTTCACCACAGATCGCCCCAGTTATAGCCCGTCTTTGCTGTTTCTCCGGCTGT
>CAZFMJ010000017.1:0-44371 GCA_964520045.1 uncultured Elusimicrobiales bacterium
GCTTTTACCGTCTAAGAAACTACATTATTCATGTACAACAAAACCGGAAGAGCCATAAAACTAAACCATAGAATGCTGCTCCAAACTAAATAAACACACCAAACCGCAAAGGACGCAAAGAGTTTACGCTAAGAACGCAAAGATTACAAGCCATGCTAATGATCGTGTTGGAGAATTCGTTTTCCGTCATCTCCAGCAGATTTACTTTGTGTCCTTTGCGTTTACTTTGCGTTCTTTGCGGTTAAAACCAATATTTTATTCCGGCGGATACGGCTCTTCCTTCCTGCGGATAACCATAGAATGTTTCATAGTTCCTGTCAAAAATATTCCTCACCCCGGCCTCTGCGGAAAGACCGCCGGCTACCACGCATGACAGTTTTCCGTCAGCAACCCAATAATCCCCCATTTTTCCCCAGACAAGAGTATTCGTATCCTGATAATATCTTGCGGAAAACCAGCGCCCCCCGAAAGAAAGTGACCATTTCTCTGCGATATGCGCCAGACTTCCCAAATGAATGCTATGCGCCGGCCTATCGGACAGACGGTCGGTTGAGCGGCCGGCAGATTTATTTCCGGCATCAAGGTAAGAATAGCTGAAATCAAAAGAAACAGGATCAGAGCGCTGTGAATTAACTCTGAATTCAGTTCCCAAATAAGAAGCTTTATCGATGTTCTGATATTGCTGTTTCCCCCCCGCGACAGGACTGTTTACAATAAGATTTGTTAAATTAGAATAGAAAACGGTAATATCCGCATCTAAGCCGAAAACCAAATTTGTCTGCGCCATTCCTGTTTCATAAAGCGCGGCGCGCTCCAGCATTAAATCGGGATTCGGGATATTCCTGTCCAGATACCCGGAATATAACTCTTTCAAGGTCGGGAATCTTGTCTTGTCCGCAACGGCGATATGAAGCTTGATATCATCTGAAAAATTCCAGCCGGCGGAAATCCGCGGATTAAATGCCTTTGCTTCGGATCTTAATGAAGCGCCATCGGCATATATCGGTCTTTGAATGTCATAACCGGCTCCTGCCGATATTTCAAGGCTCTCCTCCGGATGAAAAACATCTTCCAGCCCTAATGAATAAGACTCCGCCTGAAATTTCTCCCAAACCGCTCCCGAGGTATCCTGCTCCCTGTGTGTGTCTGCTTTGTGCGCCAAAGAAACGGCGATGTCATGTTTGGGGATGCGCTTTATATCCATTTTCAGCGAGCCGCCCATGCTGTAATCGTCGTAAGCGCTGTGGAAAGAGGAATTTTTCAGCTGAGCTGCATATGAGCCGTCGTCATAAGCATCCATTATATTGAAGTATTTATCAAGAAAGATACCTGTTTTCAGTAAAATTTCCTCCGCAATTTTAGCGCCGCCCCAAAAATAAAAAGTGTCCTTGCGCCACTGCGTAAGCCGCCAGAACCTGGGCTTGCTGTCATAAACACCTGGCGGCAGTCCCCATGTTCCGTCTATGGTATTTACCCCGAAAGCGTATTCGTGTCCTTCCGATGGAGTGATTCCTGCCTTTAGGGACGCGTTTCTCCGTATGAAATCAGAATTATTACGCAGACCGCCGTCTTCATTCCCGGCGCCGGAAAAATTTTTGGACATAAAAAAACCTTTTGAATCGGCAAAATCGCCCCCAAGCGTGAAGTACCATAAACGGTGTTTTGAACCGACATTGATGCTGGCTGTTCTATCCCCTTTACCCGCCAATCCGGTCTGAATACCGCCCTCAAACTGCTTTTCAGGCTTCCATGTTACAATATTGACGGCGCCCCCAATGGAGTTATGTCCATAAGACGCCGAATCGGCGCCGTTTAGGATTTCGATTTTGGATACATTGGAAATCGGAAGCTTTCCCAGGTCAACATACCCGTCATAAGGCGTGCATATCGGTATGCCGTCATACAGAATCCCTATCTGCCTCGGCTCAAAACCGCGGAGATAGATCAGTTTTTCATTGCGCTGTCCTATGGAAAGATATGCCCCGGGTATATCTTTTACCGCATCCGCGGCAGACATGACGCCGTTTTCTTCAAAATTCCCCTTATCAAGACTATGCGCCGGCAGAGCGGAAACATTTTCGGTTTGATAATCCAAGCCTCCGAGACTAAAAGAATTCTTCCGCTCATATCCGCCCGGCTGGAACATGAGATTTAAAGCTAAAGCTCCCGAAAGAATGCCGTTCATTTAATTATTCTCCCGTCCCGATATATACGCTCTTATATATCGCCATGTAAAAAAATATCAGCCGTCACTTTTTTGCTTCGTTATTAAGTTCTTTTAACATGCCGGAGAATTCCCTGAAGACATAAGAGCGGGCCCTTTTCTCATGTTTGTCGTATTTTGAGATAAATTCTCTGGCAAAAGAAGTGAGTTCCGCCCCGCCGCGCTCAGCGCCGCCCCGTTTACGGACAAGGAACTGACGCCCCATATTTTTTTCAAGACGGCTTAGGATGCCGTGCGCTTTCATATAGGACATGTTCATGTCTTTTGCCGCCCTGGTTATTGACCTTAATTTATCAATCCTTTGAAGAAGCCAGACGAGCCCTATTCCCATAAAGGACTCGCCTTTGCCGTTCATCAGACTGATTTTAAGTTTTAAATCTATCACCGTTATATAATCGCATATTGGACAACGGAACGGCAAATACTATTCGCACCGCTTTTTCAGCGGCGTGCGCGAGCTAAAATATCAGAGTTGCGATGAGGAATATGCCGGCTGCGGCGGAGCAGACTTTTGCGAACCACTCGCCGTATCGGGTATAAAAAGTTTTGGGAGCGTCTTTTTTAACAGGAAGGTCAAAATCCATGGTTCCGCAGGAATTAAGGTCAAGCTTTTGTTTTACCCTGCCGTATTCATCTATCCGAACCGATATGCCGGTGTTTGCGGCGCGCACAAGCGGCCTTTTGTTTTCAACCGCGCGGAAAATATTAGGCGCCAAATGCTGATACGGCCCGGCCGTGTCCAGATACCAGCCGTCATTCGTCATATTTACAAGAAAATCCGCTCCGGAAAGAGTATCCGCTCTTGCGAGTTCCGGAAAAACCGATTCATAGCATATGGCTATGCCCATTTTTACGCCGTCCGCGGTCATAAGACGCTGTTTTGCGTCTCCGGGGGTGAATTCGCCCATTTGCCCCAGAACTTCCACTTTCCGCGACAAGAAATCCCTCATCGGAACATATTCGCCGAAAGGCACAAGCTGTCTTTTGTTGTAAACCGCCTCAAGCCTGCCGTAAGGCGAGAATAAAAATGCGCTTACATGATTTGCCCCCTCTCCTGAAGACACCGCCCCCGCGAGATGAAAGGCTCTCATATTCTGAGCCGCGCCGGCAAGCCAAAAAAAGTGATCATCCTCCTCGATCCAGCCCGGAACAGAAGACTCCGGCCATATTACCAGCTGGGGAGAATTTTCCGCGGCCTTTTTTATTATTCCGGCCAACCGCGATTTTATCCAGCCGGAATACCGCTCGTCCCATTTTTTATACTGGTCGATATTCGGCTGAAGCAGGGAAATCTTAATCGAGGCGTCATGCGCGGGATTTGAATTTTTCAGCCGGTGATTTCCGTAATAAAACATACCGCAGGCTAAAATCAAAGCGGGAACAACAGCCATAATTTTGTTAAAGACAGGGCGTCTCATCTTCAGGGCATACCCCAAAGACAACCCTGAAAACGCCAGGGCAAAACTTATGCCCGCCGCGCCGGTTAAAGACGCGGTTTGAATCACAGCCGGGTAGCGCCATTGCGTATAGCCGAGCATAAACCAAGGAAACCATGCGGCTTTGGCGGCTAAAACAGTTTTGCCCCATTCTAATGCTGTATATGCGCAGGCAGAAGCGAATGCAAATTCCGGACCGGCTTTTGAAACCAGCTTGGCAATCCAGGCGAAAACAAGCAATTCAAGCGCCAGCAAACCGCTTAACGCAACCCATGCCAGAATTGAAACAGCCTGCCCCACCCCGCCTGCCCGGCAGGTGTAATAAATCCAGTATAAAAGCCCGAGATTAAAAACCAAACCGCATAAGAAACCGCAAAGACTTGCTTTGGTTAAATTTTTAGAGGAAAGAACCGCAAAAGCCAAAGGCGCCAAAGCGACCCAGCCCAGAAAACCTAAATTTGCCTTTGGATAGCTCAAAAAAAGAAGTAAGCCGGATAAACAGGACAGACCGGCGGGAGACAAAAAAAATTTAACAAACCCGGCAGGAAAAAAACTCGGCATTTTACTTCCCTGCATCCTTATGCCGCAAGCTCTTCCTTGTTTTGAGCGGCGCCGGTTGAGCCTGATAAACGCGCAGGAACTCCAGGTCTTTTTTGCGGCCGCATATTTTTTTTATTCCCAACAGGTGCGCTAGATTTGCTACAGGCACGAATATTCCTCCAGCCCTGAATAAACGCTTCCCCGCGTAAAGTTTCGCAAAAGAGTATCCCGCCACGCTGGTCAGGATGTCTATCTGCGCCGCCTTGTTCTTTATGGCGGTAACGGCCGCTTTGGCGCGGATAATCCTCCCCGCAAGCCACGCATCCGGTTTTCCCAGCGGTTCCCCGTTTGATTCCAGAATATACCCGTCCGATTCCAGCGCGTTCAGCGCTTTCAGTAAATTTTCCGGCGTCGGCTCCGCCATGATATCGCAATCAAGCGTGGAATATGCCGCCGCAGGGACTGGCGCATAATGATTTATGCCGAACACTCCCACCAAAACAAACCGCACCCGCTTTCGGCGAAATTTCCGGATGGCTGAAAGGTACGGGTTGGAATTAATGGTCATTTTTTCAGTTCTCTGAAATATGCGCTATATGCCGCATGGCTTTCGTAAATGAATGTCTTGTCGGCATGGTTTTTATTGCATGGCATACTCATTATTGCCTTCGCCAGCGCGTATAAATCCCGCCCGAATTTCGGAGACAGTATATTTAATTTAAAATTGCGCATATTCCAATTCTTTTAATTATTATGCTTTACTGCCCGTGGCATTTTTTGTATTTTTTCCCGCTCCCGCAGGGACAGGGATCATTCCTGCCTATTTTATTCGCCGCGTGCGCGGGCTTCTGCGCGGGCTCTTCCTTTTTTGCCTGCGGTTTTCCGGCCTCCTGCTGTTTAAGTCCGGCCGGCGGGAGACGGCGCTTGGGAGGAAGCTGTATCCTGAACACATATTCGGTCATCTGCTCCCGCACTCTGGTCAGCATTATCTGATACAGATTGAAGGATTCCTTCTGGTATTCTATAAGCGGATCTTTCTGCCCGTAAGCGCGCAGTCCTATGCCCTTCTTAAGATGGTCCAAATCATAAAGATGGTTCTTCCATACCTGATCTATAAGCTGAAGCATAAGCATGCGCTCTATTTCCTTGAAATCTATCTCCTGCTCGGCAAAATGCTTCACCCGCTCGTCATACACGGCGCGGATCTGCTCAAGAAGCTCCGCTTTAAGCGCGTCTCTGCCTATTTTGGAAAGCTCGTCGCGCGAGTATTTCAGCTGTATGCCGAAAGTTTTTCCCAAATAAGCCTGCAGGCTGTCTAAATCCCATATCTGCACATGCTGGTTTTCGGGAAGCCACTGGGCAAGGCTTTCATCCAGCGATTCCTCCAGCATCTGCGACACGCGCTCGCTTATTTCCCCGCCGTCAAGTATGGAGTTTCTAAGCTGATACACGGCCTGCCTCTGCTTATTCATCACATTGTCATAATCCAGAAGCTGTTTCCTTATGTCAAAATTCATGCCTTCAACCCTGCGCTGAGCTCCCTCTATCTGGCGCGTGACGATGCTGGATTCTATGACCTCTCCGTCCTTCATGCCGAGCTTTTCCATTATTCCGGATATCCTCTCCGAGCCGAATAACCGCATCAACTCGTCTTCAAGCGAAATATAAAAAGTGGAGCTTCCCGGATCGCCCTGCCTTGCGCAGCGTCCCCTCAATTGATTATCTATGCGCCTTGCCTCATGCCGCTCCGTGCCCAGCACATGCAGACCTCCGGCTTTTATCACCACCTGCTGGCCTTCGCTGTCGGGCGGATTGCCGCCAAGCACTATATCCGTGCCGCGGCCCGCCATATTGGTGGCTATCGTGACCGCACCCTTGCCTCCGGCCTGCGCTATTATCTGGGCTTCCATCTCATGATATTTGGCGTTAAGCACCTGATGCGGAATTCCTTTTGCGCGCAGCATGGCGGAAAGCTTTTCGGATTTTTCTATGGACCGGGTGCCCACCAGCATAGGCTGGCTGTTTTTCCACCTATTCTCTATCTCCGCCACTATGGCATTATTCTTTTCCCGCTCGGTACGGTAAATCTGGTCCGGAGAATCTTTCCTTACGCAGGGCCTGTTTGGCGGTATTTCGACCACATCAAGTTTATATATTTCCCAAAATTCATTGGCTTCGGTAAGGGCGGTGCCGGTCATGCCGGCAAGCTTGGAATAAAGCTTGAAATAGTTCTGAAAAGTGATGGTGGCAAGGGTCTGGTTTTCCTCTTTTATGCGCAGATTTTCCTTGGCTTCCACCGCCTGGTGAAGCCCCTCCGACCAGCGCCTGCCCGGCATCAGGCGGCCCGTGAATTCATCCACAATGACTATTTCCCCGTCCTTGACCACATATTCCACATCCCGCTTGTAAAGATGGTGGGCGCGCAGGGCCTGCGCTATATGGTGCACCCATTCCGACTGCACGTCGTCGTAAAGATTGGAGATATTCAGGAATTTTTCGCACTTTGTAACGCCCTGATCCGTAAGCGTGGCAGAGTGGGCCTTTTCGTCTATTATGGCGTCGAACCCTTTGCCGAGATCTTCACCTGAATATTTAGACGCGATTTCTTCCTTTTCCGTTACAAACCGCACCTGAAGAAGCGGTATCGCGCGGTTTATCGTGTAATACTTATCGGTTGACTCCTCGGCCGGACCAGAGATTATAAGCGGGGTGCGGGCTTCGTCTATGAGTATGGAATCCACCTCGTCCACTACGGCATAATGCCTCTGCCTCATGACGCGTTCTTCCTTGTGGGAGATCATGTTGTCGCGCAGATAGTCAAAGCCTATTTCGTTATTGGTCACATATGTGATATCGCAGTCATACATCCTGCGGCGCTCTTCGTTTCTCATGTCATGCTGGATAGACCCAACGGTAAGCCCCATAAAATTAAACACAGGGCTCATCCATGTGCAGTCGCGCTTGGCCAGATAATCATTGACCGTCACGATATGCACGCCCTTGCCCTCAAGAGCGTTAAGATACGCCGACAATGTGGCGACGAGAGTTTTGCCTTCTCCGGTTTTCATTTCGGCTATTTTGCCGCGGTGAAGGATTATGCCTCCTATCATCTGAACGTCGTAGTGGCGCAGGCCTATGCTTCTTACGGAAGCTTCGCGCACGCAGGCGAATGCTTCGGGAAGGATGTCGTTCAACGCTGTTCCTTCGGCAAACCGTTTTTTAAATTCTTCGGTTTTGGCCTTGAGCTCGGAATCGCTTAAAGCTTTTATTTCCTCTTCAAACGCATTGATACTGTCAACCAAAGGCTGAAGTTTTTTTATGTCGCGCTCGCTTTTAGTGCCTATGAGCGCTTCCACCAGTGTTTTTATCATAAGCAAATTCTCCCTTTTAAAACTGCATATTGGCCAATAACGCCTGAATGGACATATATAAACTATATGTCTTCTGCGCTATATACACCGTAAGCAAAAGTATCGCCAAAGTATAAACTTTTTTTGCGGTTCCCGAAATAACCGGAGAACGCCAAACCAGCGGAAGGCTGAACGGCCCCAGGGCAAACAAAGTCAGCAGTATTATTCCCCAGTGCTTGTAGTACCATTTAACAAACCTGCCCTGCCCTTTTCCGCAAAAACGGCAATAACAGTCTTGAGCCTCTATTCCCTTTTTACACGACCAGCAGGTAAATGTTTCAGTCATATATACAACTACTCGGTACGGGAGATGGAAGACGGTAAACGGGAGACGGAACAACGAAGAATAGAGACCAAAGGGTATAAACAGAAAAACGAAAAAGACGCTTTGTTTTACCTTCTGCCATCGCCATTCACCTCCTTCTTGATTTGCTTTGCCGTCTACCTTCTACCATCTACCGTTTACCGTCTTCTTATTCCGTCTGTCCGTGCTCTTTGAGAAACTTCCTTATTTTTGAACGCGCCCCGGCGGTTCGCACAATTTTAAGCCAGTCTTTTTTGGGAGCGCTGTTTCTTCTTGTTATAATTTCGCAGATATCTCCGCTTTTAAGCGGCTGATCTATTTTTCCCATCTTGCTGTTGACTTTGGCTCCCATGCAGGTATTTCCTATGTCCGTATGAACGGCATAGGCAAAATCCAATGGAGTCGCGCCCTCAGGCAGAGCCTTTACTTCGCCCTTCGGCGTAAAAACAAAAATCTGATGAAGCTCCAGGTCGGTTTCAAGGCTTTCAAGAAACTCTCTGGGACTGGTCAGGTCCTGCAGCCATTCTATCCACTGCCTGAGCCAATCCAGCTTTTCGTTGAGGTGGGCGTCATGGCCTCCGGCGCCCAGCTTATACCGCCAATGCGCGGCGATCCCATATTCGGCGGTGCGGTGCATTTCTTCGGTTCTTATCTGTATTTCGATAAGGTCTCCCGAAACCGACATGACGGTTGTGTGAAGGCTTCTGTAAAGATTGTTTTTGGGTATGGCGATATAATCGGTAAAAGTCCCCGACACCGGCTTAAAAACCGAATGGGCTATGCCGAGCAGAGCGTAACAATTGGAAACAGTGTCCGTTATTATCCTTATTCCAAGAGAATCCTGAATCTCCTCAAAAGGTTTGTCCAGTCTGAGCATTTTTCTGAATATTGAATACAGATTCTTTGTCCGCGCAAGCACCCTATGCGGCAGACCCGTGCCCGAAAGATGTTTTTCAATGTCCTTCTTAAAAGAATCCAGGGATTTTACCCTCATGCCGGAAAGAGCCTGCACTTTTGAGAAAAGCTCATTGTATTCCGACGGATAAAGATATTGAAAAGACAGATCCTCAAGATCGGATTTAAGCTCGAACATTCCCAGCCTCTGGGCAAGGGGCGCATAAAGAGAAATCGTTTCGCGGCTGTTGCTGATCTGCTTTTCCGGCTTAAGGAAATTAAGCGTCCGCATATTATGGAGACGGTCGGCCAGCTTAATGATTATCACCCGGATATCCTGAGCGGTGGCAAGTATCATTTTGCGCCAGTTTTCAGCCTGCGCTTCATCGCTGGAAGAAAATTTAAGCGAATCCAGTTTTGTCACTCCCTGCACAAGCAGCGTTATTTCTTCCCCGAATTCTTTTTTCAGGTCTTCGGGAGTAAACGGCGTGTCTTCCAGAACATCATGGAGCAGACCGGCGGCCACGGTGGGGAGATCCATCTTAAACTCCACCAGCACTTCCGCCACGGCCATGCAATGCGAAAAATAATCTTCACCCGACGCCCTATTCTGGTTTTGATGGGCTTTTTTGGAAAAATTATACGCCTTTTCCAGCGCCAGCATATCGACATGCTGGGCATAAGCCTTAAAACGCTCTATAAGCTCCGCTATTTCCATACAAAGCTACCCTCCGAAACTGTGCAAAAGAAACGTTACCATAAACCCTGCCGGGAAAAAAATTGCGCACGTTTTATCTCCGGCTTTATGCAGCTGGGGAAGGATATCGGCCATGGCTATATAAAGAAGCGATCCCCCGGCAAAGCCTATGAGCGCGGACATCAAATCAGGACTGATATCCCCCAGCCACGGCGCGCTGACGGCGCTGCCCAAAGGCGTGGCAAGAGCAAGCAGAAAACATAAAATGAGACTTTTTTGGCGGCTGTATCCGGTCTTTATAAGCAAAGCCGATAAAGTCAGCCCGTCGGCGAATTTATGGATCGCAATCGCCATTCCCGTTGAAATACCGGCTCTTGAGCCTGATTCAAACGCAACGGCCATATTAAAGCCGTCAAGCAGGGAATGCAGGGAGATAGCCGCCAAAGCCGCCATTCCCACCGTATGGGCATGGGCATGGCAGTCTTCTATGCATTCCGGACAAGAATGCATCAGCGCAAAGTTTTCAACCATAAAAATAAAAAGAACCGCGGCGCACGCTCCCAATCCGGCGGAAGACCCGGCCGACCATGCCTCTGGAAACAGGTCAAGAAAAACCACGGATGTCATTATGCCGGAACCGGCCGCAAGCATCCCGTAGAGAATCCTCCGGTTAATGCTTCCAAAACGCACGGCGGCCAAACCTCCGGCCAAAGTAAGCGCCACGGCAAAGATATTAAAACCGGTAAGCATAGTTAAGTTATAAGCTATAAGTTATAAGTATTAAGAGAAAAAACAATCTTTATATCTCGCCGCTGCTTACTACAGCGCCCGTATCCGTATTCAGTCTTTTTACTTATAACTTACGACTTATTTTCCTTCCTCTATCGTAGATTGTATTTCGCAAAGCCTGCTGTATATGCCCCGCCTGTCCAAAAGCTCGGCGTGACTGCCGGATTCAATAATGCGCCCCTGATCCAGAACAAAAATCCTGCCGGCATTTTGTATTGTTGAAAGCCTATGCGCCACCATTATAACCGTACGGCCGGCCAAAAGCCGTTCAAGCGCGGATTGAACCGCCTTTTCGCTTGCCGTATCCAGATTGCTGGTCGCCTCATCCAGAAGAAGCGCCGAAGGTTTCTTAAGCACCGCTCTGGCGATAGCAAGCCTCTGCCTCTGTCCTCCGGAAAGTTTTGTTCCGCGTTCCCCGAGCATAGTATTGTAGCCTTCGGGAAGACCGGAAATAAAGTCATGGGCATCGGCGGCGCGGCTGGCCTCTATAACATCATTCAGCGACGCGTCAGGCTGTCCGAGAGCTATATTATTAAAGACAGAATCGTCAAAAAGCACTGTTTCCTGGGTAACAAGCCCTATATGCGAACGCAGCTGCTTAAGATTTATCTCCCGCAAATCCATGCCGTCATACAAAACCGCTCCTTCAACAGGGTCAAAAAGCCTCAGCAGAAGATGAATAAGGGTGCTTTTTCCCGAACCGCTTGTCCCTACAAAAGCCACGGCTTCGCCGGGTTTTATGTCGATATCTATGCCCCGCACCGCGAATTTTGAGCTCTGCGGATATTTATAGCCGACATTATTAAGGCGGATATTTCCGGCAAGGCTCAAAACAGGCCTTGGATTGGCGGGCAATTTAACCGAAGGCTTCTCATTGAGCAGTTGAAGTATCCGCTCCCATGAGGCCATCCCCAGCTGGAAAGTTGAATTGGCATTTGTTATATTTTTAAGCGGGGAATACGCCGCAAAAAAACCCGCCAAAAAGGTAAAAAACTGTCCCGGAGTCAAAGCCCCTTTTATAACTTCGTTGCCTCCGTAAAAAACCATAAACGCAAGGATTATGCTTCCTCCGAATTCCATCAGCGGGCCGGAAAGCGCCGTAGCCCTGAGGTATCTCATCATCTGGCTGAAAAGCTCCTGATTTTTCTGCATGAATTTCGCGATAGCCCCTTCTTCATAATTAAACGCCTTCACTATATTCATGCCCTGCAGGCTTTCCTGAAATCTGTGCGAAATTTCTCCGACTATTTCCTGGCTTTTGGCGCCCGCCTTTCTCATTTTGCGCCCCAGAACATAAATAATGCCGCCGGCCATGGGAATGGCCAGAATGGATATAAGCGCAAATTTCCAGTGGGTAAAAAATATCACCCCCAGAACAGCCGCAACCGTAAGGGTATCCCGCACAAGATACAGCGGCAGGAATTGCAGCATTGACTGCACGCTGTTTAAGTCGTTTATAACCCTAGACATTATTTCGCCGGAGCGCTTGCGCCAGTAAAACTCCGCCGAAAGATCATGCAAATGCCTGAAGAGGTCTCCCCGGATATTCAAAACGGCTTTCTGGCTTATCCAGCTCATGAGATACGCCTGAGTATACGCCGCGGCCAGTTTGATAAGAAACAATGCGGGAAGCAGAAACACCACGGTCATAAGCATGGAGTACTGCTTCATTATAAAAATATTGTCTATTACAGGTTTAAGGATATAAACGCTCAATCCCTGTATGGAAGCGGCGGCGGCCATAGCCAGCGTAGCCTGAAAAAAACGGAGTTTATACGGCCGCAGATAGGAAACAAGCCGGCTGACTGGGATTTTCATAAGGACTCGATGATTATTTTAGCGGCGCGGTCGGATGCTCCGGCTTCGCCCAGCAGTTTGCGGAGAGAAAGGAGCTCCTCCCTTTTGGCAGAAAGATTTCCAGGATTCTGCAGAAAAGCCAATGCATTGCCGGACAAATTCTCGGGAGTTGCCGACTTCTGCACGTATTCTTTTATCATCTCGCGGCCCGCAAGTATGTTTACCAGCGAAATATACGGAACGCGGATTATTTTTTTGGCTATCCGGTAGGTAAGCCACGGCATTTTATACGCCACGGCCATGGGCAGGCCCAAAAGCGCATTTTCAAGAGTGGCGGTGCCTGATGAGGTGAATGCGAAATCCATACCGCGGCGCAGTTCATAATCCTGTTCCCTCACTATTACGACGTTTTTTCTGACGGTATCTGAAACAGTTTTTCCGAAAAGCGCATAAAGCTCATCGTCGGAAATTTCCGGAACGGCAAAAATATGCGCCGTTGATTTAGGGAAAACCTCCCAAATGCCGCGGAATGCGGCCAGAAAAAGAGGCAGATGCCTTATGATTTCCTGCGGCCTGCTTCCTGGAAGAATGCCTATTTTCCACGCGGAACCGCTCCCGTTCCGGCCGCAGAAAGCGGCCGGAGGAGGCAGGATATCAAGAAGGGGGTGGCCGACAAAAGTGCACGGCACTCCGGCCTTCTTGTAAATATCGGTTTCAAAAGGGAATATTGTCAGCATGTGCCGCACAAGGCGCGCTATATGGTTTGCCCGCCCCGGCCTTGTAGCCCATATCTGCGGGCTTATATAATAATAGGCGGGTATTTTTCTGTGAGCCGCCAATCCGAGAATCTGGTGATTAAAACCGTAAAAATCCACAGCCACAAAACAAGCGGGTCTTCTTTCCTCCATAAACTTGCGCACAACCCTTATAAGTTTGGCCCACAGAAAAAAATGCCTGACAGGCTCGGAAAACCCGGCTGCGCCTATGGAAGCCAGATCATAGATAAACTTGTCGGAGACAGAACGCATCCTGCAGCCGCCCAGCGCCGCCACAAAAATTTCGGGTTCCAGTTTTTTCAGCGCCCGGATAAGAGTCGCGGCGTGCAGATCGCCGGAGGGATCCCCGGCTATAATAAGCACGTTTTTCGTGGTGGGAACGATTTTAGGCATTATCTTTTGTTTATCCCCGTGTCTTTAAGCGTTTCTTCCACCATAACCTTTGTTATCTTGCCGAGGTCTATAAGCGACTGGAACATAGCCGACGGGTGGTTGGGCCGTCTGGGATGCGAAAGTTCGTAGCGCTGAAGCTCTTCCGTTATCTGAAGAGCCAGTTTCATCGCCCTCATTCCGCCCTCTCCGCACGGCCATGGTTTCTTGCTGTTATGTATGCAGTCGATAAAATGCGTCAATTCCTCTTTTATAGGCTCCTGCCTGTCAAGTTTCGGGTATGTCACCTCAATATCCTTGAGGTTTTTTACTATCGGATTTTTCTTTCTGTATATCTTGAGTCTCGCGCTGACATAATCAGTGGAGATATAGGATTCTTCCTGGTAGATGCGCATTCTTCTGGCGCGTTCAAGAGACACCCTGCTGGCCGTGACATCGGCCACGCATCCCGATTTGAACCTTATGCGCACATTGGCGATGTCTTCATGCTGGGAAAGAAGACTGGCCCCTATGGCTTCAAAACTTTCTATCGGGGATTCTATCATTGTAAGCAGTATATCCAGATCATGTATCATCAGATCCAGAATAACGCCTATTGAACTGACGCGGGGATCATACGGCCCCAGTCTTTCTATGGTAATAAACCGCGGATTTTTAATATGCTTGAACGTTTCCAAAACCGCGGGATTAAAACGCTCCACATGGCCGACCTGCATTACCACCTTTTTTCTTTGCGAAACCTCTATGAGTTTTTTAGCATCCTCGACACAGGACGCCAGCGGCTTTTCAACCATGCAGTGAATGCCCTTCTCCATGACGGTAATGCCCACCTCGGCATGCTGTTCCGTGGGGACCGCGACCACCACGGCGTCCACCTGCGACAGCAGATCGTGATAATTTTTGTATGCCACCGAATTATACCGCCATGCGAGCATCTGCGCCCGCCACAAATTTGAATCGCATATGCCCACAAGTTCGGCTTGCGGCATTTTAGCTAAAGTTCTCGCGTGATAAGTGCCTATTTTCCCGGCTCCTATCACCCCGAATTTAACTTTCTGTTTTACCGTCATAGAATATATCCTTTATTGTATCAACTCTTAATGTTACTAAATTTCACCGTCTTTAAGAGCGATCACCGTAATACCCGCGGATTTTGCTTCGGCCGCAAATTTTTCTTTATCCAAAATCAGAGTTTTTTTGGCTTCTACGGCCAGCATATCGGCTCCGGCGGACCGCATTGCCTTTATCGTATCCGACCCGGCCACCGGAAGGTCGAATCTCATATCCTGCTCCGGACGCGCGACTTTTACCACGGTCATGCCGCATTCCGAAGAATTTTCAACCCGGAATTTTTTAAAAATTTCGCCCGCCCTTTTTATACAGGCATCGGTGCCTTCCATGGCCTCAACCGCTATTACGGCGCAGTCTCTTACCACAACGGTAAGCCCGACATCAAGACCCGAAAGCGTCTTTGCGGTCTTCCACCCGAGAGCGATATTTTTTTTCTGCTGCCGAGAAACCTCCGACCCCGCTATAAAACCCGGCTCGGGCAAAAGATGCTCAAGAAACGTGGCGGAATTAATGAGCTCTATTCCTTCGCTTGCGAATTCATCGGCTATCGCTCGGAGGATAGACTGCGCCCGGCGGTCTTTGAGTTTCAACAGCACCTTCGCCGTTTTAAGATCCGGCATTATTTTCCCCAAAGCATAAACATGAGGCACGCTGCCGGCCATTACAGCCTGTTTAATACCCGCGGATTTAAACAGTTCAATGGGACGGCTAAGCTGTCCAAGCCTGAAATAATCCGTGGAATGGGCTATTTTCTCAAGTTCCGGAGAAGTGGTACCCTCTATGCCCAAAACGGCAACCTGATAACCGAGCCTTCCGGCTTCCTGCGCGAACATAACAGGGAACCTTCCTCCGCCTGCGATTAATCCAATTTTTTTCATCCGTCCTTCCTTCAGCCTTTAGCCTTCAGTCCTCAGCCTAAATTACGCCTGATTCGGGATATCTATAAATCTGCATTTTGCTTTGAATTTGTTCCCCACTGTTTTCATAAGCGCTAAAATTCCGGCTTTTTCTGAATTATAATGCCCCGCTGAAATAAAATTTATTTTTTCTTCCCGGCACATTTCCTGCGCGAACTCGCCCGTCTCTCCGGTGATATAAAGATCCAGCTTTTTCTCCACAGCCTGCGTAAGAACGCGCGCGGCTCCGCCGCTTACCACTCCAAGGGTTCTTATCTTTCTGGGCCCAAAAGCATGAGACACGGGATTGGCCTGCAGTTTATTCCTCAAAACGCCGTTTATCCAATCCAGAGAGCGGGGCCGGCTGAACGCGCCGCAAAATCCTATAGCACGACCGTTATAAATCCCAAAAGGTTTTATTTTCCCGGCGCCGAGATATTTTATTATCTGGATATTGTTCCCGGCCTTTTTATGCATATCAAGCGGAAGATGATACGCCAAAAGCGTGATTCCGGCCTCGAAAAGAATTTCGAGCCTTTTTTTGACCGAACCCGCATACACGACAGGCGAACTCCATATAAGCCCATGGTGCACGATTATCATATCACACCGGTCTGCCGCAGCCCTGCGGAATAATTCAAGGCAGGCCGATACTCCAAACACGATGTTCTTTACGGTTTCCCTGCCCTCGACCTGCATTCCATTATAAGCAGAGTCTTTAATGCTATCCGTTTTGAGATAGCTGTTAAGAAACTTCGTTATTTCATCCCGTGAAGCCATATATAAGTGATATGCGATAAGTTGTAAGCAGTAAGTAAGAGACCCCCAGACACCAGCAACACAAGTCGCCAGTAGCCTAGCCGTCCCGCCCCTTCTCCTCCGCTGGCTACCCAGCCGTCAAGCCGCCCAGCTGTCCAGCCATTTACCCTCTTTAATCTTCCGTTGCCTCTTTTATCATTCTCGGTCTTGCCAGTCCGCGTTTGGTTTTTTCACAGAATTCCACCATATGAACCGCCTCAGGCGAAAGAGCCCTTGCTTTAAGCTTTGCCACAGCGTCTTTAAGCGCAAGTCCGGACAGAAACAATGTTTTATAAGCTTCCTTTATGTCTTTTATGCTGTCCCTGCTTATGCCGGCCCTGCGCAGTCCCACAAGATTTAATCCTACAAGCTTGGCTCTGTCTCCCTGAGCTATGCAATACGGCGGAATGTCCTGAACCGCCATTGATCCGCCGCTGAGCATAACAAGCGCCCCAACGCGTATAAACTGATGCATGGCTGCCATGCCGGAAATTATTACCTTGTCTTCTATTTCAACATGTCCCGCGGCCGCGGAGGAATTAACCATTACCACTCCGCTGCCCACTTTGCAATCATGGCCGATATGGGAATTTGCCATAAACATGCAGCCGCTTCCTATTTCCGTGCGGAATGTCGATTTAGTGCCGCGGTGAAGAGAAACGCCTTCGCGCATTATATTGTTGTCGCCTATTACTATTTTTGTTTTTTCGCCCTTATAGCTGAAATCCTGCGGCGGCATGCCTACAAAAACAGAAGCGGTAAAATGATTCCCTTTTCCTATCTGCGCGAATTCAATTACGCAGTGCGGTCCGACGCAGGTATGACTGCCTATGCTGACATCTTCCCCTATTACGCAATAAGGACCTATCTCTGCGTTTTCATCCAGCTGAGCCTCGGAATGAATTACAGCGGTAGGATGAATTTTTACGGACATACCATCTCCTCAATCGTAATTGCTTAAGGTATTTAGGCTGAAGACTGTTAGCCTGAAGGTACCCGGAAGGCTATTAGTTCCTTATTTGTACTTTCAGACTAACAGCCTTCAGGGTAAAAGCCTTCCGTTTACTCTTACTTATCTGTCAATGCGAATGTGAATTCGGCTTCGGCGCAAAGTTTGCCGTTGTTATAAACCATGCCCTTTATTTTTCCGGCCCTGGAACCGGCGCGCAGTATTTCAACATATATTTTCAGCGTATGCCCCGGCAGAACCGGACTTCGGAATTTAGCGGCGTCTATGCCTATAAAAACAGCAAGTTTTCCGGCATTGGAAGGCGCTCCCATCATCATAGCCGCGGCCGTCTGAGCCATAGCTTCAATAATAAGCACTCCGGGCATAATCGGTTTGCCGGGAAAATGCCCCTGGAAAAAAGGCTCGCCGGCCGTTACGAATTTTATCCCAACGGCGGTCTTTCCTTCCTGCATTATCTCCACTCTGTCTATAAACAGAAAAGGATATCTGTGGGGAATTGCCTTAAGTATATCCTGCGTCTCCATGATACGCACCGGAATGGATTCAAGCGCGGAAGCATCTTTGTTTTTTTCTTCAGCCCGCGTATTTTCCCGAGTCATAATATTATCCTGCCTGTCTGCAGCCCCATTCCTTCCTCAGAGGCGTTGAGAATGGGTCAGTCCAGCAGGCAGTCATGAGCGAAGTCTCATGGCAGCCCAAACTCATTGCTTTTTCCGCCTCTCTGCTTTTGGCAGAGAGGCGAGACCTCGCCGAGTTATGTGGCGGGAAGGATCGTTTGTGCAGAGAAATTTGGCAAAACCGACATTGCCTTTGTGCCCGCAGAACTGCGCTTTCACATGCAGACGCGGATGCCGTCCCGATAAATATAAATCGCCTATAAGGTCAAGTATTTTATGCCTCACAAATTCGTCGGGGAACCTTAAATTTCCGGAGGCGGTAAGAATTTTATCGGAATCCACTATAACGGCGTTTTCAAGCGACCCGCCTTTTGCAAGACCGTTCGCTTTTAGCCAGTCTATTTCCTCCCTGAAACCGAAGGTGCGCGCGGGCGCGATATCCGAAAGATATGTTTGAGGCGTAATGATTATATCTTTGGTCTGAGTCCGCACCAGCGGATGCTCATGCCTAAACACGGCGGTAATCCGAAAACCCTCATACGGCTCCGCCTCATATGCGGCTTTATCTTCGGTAAAAGACACCTTCCTGCCTATGGTAAGCAGATTCTTTTTTGCCGAAGGCCTGCCCAAACAATCCTTAAAGGCAATGAGTTTGGACTGACCCATTCTCAAAGCTTTTGAAGAAGGAATGGGCCTGCCCGCCCGAACCGCATGCGCCAAAGCATTTGCAAAAGGCAGGGCCGAGCCGTCCATTGCGGGCGGTTCCGGCCCGTAAAGCTCAATATCCAAATCATCTATTCCAAGCCCGGCGCAGGCGGATAAAACATGTTCAACGGTAAAAACCTTGCAGTCCCCGCTGGCCAGCGTTATCCCTCTCATCGTAGCCTGCACATTTTCAAGCGAAGCTTTTATGCGCACATCTCTGCCGCTTATATCTTTTCTGATAAAATTGATTCCGCTGCCGGCCTCTGCCGGCAAAAATCTTATACGGCTATTAATCCCCGTATGAAGACCTATGCCTTCAAGCCCGGTTTCCTTATTTATCGTCGGCAAACTGTTTCTCCATTCTTTTCACGGTTTTATAAATTTCCAAAAGCTTTCCGTACACCGCCAGCAGTTTAAAAGCCTCTCTATGCGGTCTTGCAGGAGTGCCGAAGACTACCTGTCCGTCGGGGATATCGGATATAACGCCCGTCTGCCCCGTTACAACGGCTCTGCTCCCTACATTGACATGATCCCCTATTCCGGCCTGTCCGGCGATTACCGCGCCGTCTCCTACTTTTGCCGAGCCCGCTATGCCCGCCTGCGCCACAATTATGCAGGCTCGGCCTATTTGCACATTGTGCGCCACCTGCACAAGATTGTCTATTTTTGTTCCGGCGCCTATGCGGGTTTCCCCCAAAGCCGCCCTGTCTATGGTTGAGCAGGCGCCTATTTCGACGTCGTCTTCTATCACAACTTTTCCCATCTGCGGGATTTTTTCGTGTTTTCCCTCCACCTGCACATAGCCGAACCCGTCCGCTCCTATCACGACTCCAGGATGCAGAATAACCCTGTCTCCTATCACACAGTCTTCCCTTACGGTAACATTGGGATAGAACTTGCAGTTTTTGCCTATTTTGACATTTTTTCCGATATAACACTGCGCCGATATAACGGAAGAATCGCCTATCGCGGCGTTTCTTTCAATAACGCAATGGGGGCCTATATATGCTTCTTTCCCTATTTTTGCGAGACAGTCGACAACAGCATTAGGGTGAATTCCGCTGTCGGCGGGCTTTTTGATCGACTCCTGGACGCGCCGCAAAACCTGAACAAAAGCCCATTGGGGATTGGAAACATATATTTTGGTCCCCGAAAAACCCAATTTCTTTCCGCGGGCGGATTCCGGCAATATCATGCATCCCGCTCTGGTGTTTTTAATAAGTTCTGTTTTTCCCAAATCCGAAAGATAGGCCACCTCAAAAGGCCCCGCCGTATCTATGGACGCCGGTCCTATCATACAGACAGAAGCATCCCCGTCAATCTGTCCCCCTACCCATTCCGCTATTTCTTTGGCCGTAAATTCCATATTTTTTCAAACAGACCGCCCCTGTTCCCTCCGCTTATCCCTCCATAGCTTTATGCGAAGGAGGATTTCTTCTGTTGCTGTTTCCTTAAAATCCCCTTATTTTTTTCATCAATTTATCAGTAAGGTCGACCGCAGGCTGGCCGTAAAGAATGGTGCGTTTTTCAACTATTATGCTTACCCCTTCGTTTACGGCAAGCTCTCTCAGTGTTTGATAAATCTTGCCCAGAATTATTTCAGTTTTTCTGCTTTCATAATCCAGCAGCTCTCTTTCAACCTGCCTCTGAAGGCCCCTGAGCATCGTCTCTTTGTCGATAAGCTGGGTCTCCTTTTCTTTTATAGCAGAATCCATTTCCGCCACCGAAGCGGAAACCGCAGGCGGAGGGGCGTCGCCTGACTTTCGCTTTAAGCCTGGTAAATTCAAAATGGACTGAGAATCGGTCTTAGGCGCCTCGCCTGCGGAAGAGGCGGTAGACTCCTGAATCAGGGAAGGACTAGGAACCGAAGAGGAAATTTCAACCGAAACGACAGCGGTAGAAGCCGGAATCTGGGAAGAAATATTTTGAGGCGGCGAACCGGCATCCTGTTTTAGCTGGCCGGCCTGCGGCTGTTCCGCAGTAAAACCAGGAACCGAAGAAGAAATTTCAACCGAAACCGCGGAGGTAGATTCTTTGGGCGGCTGTATTTCCGATAAAAACTGGACTCCGTTTAACGGGCCGGTGCTGGATTCAGCCGCAAAAACAGGAGGAGTCTCCTCCGGAACATCCATTTTCACAGGCAGACGCGCGGCGAATTCCCTCTCCTGTTTAAGTTTGTTTATTTCGGCTTTTAACTTGAAAATCTCGCTTTTTTTCTCGTTTAATGTCCTTTCTTTCCCTTGTATTTTGGCTTGGAAATCCTCTTTTGCCTTTAAAGTCTCAGGGTAATCTTTAAAAACCTGCTCTATATCCACATATCCGATCACCCCCCGCTCCCCCCTGTTCTCCTCAAGGGATATTTCAAGAGCATGAACATTGAGCTGAAAGCCGCAAACCGCAAAAAGAAAAGCCGCAATTATATTAAACACCACGTTCTCGCCTCTCTTATTAAAAATTTAGCCACAATAAGTCACAAAAGGCACAAAGCCGCCAAGAACCACTCAAAACACAAAAACCACATAAAATTTATCACACAGAGACACGAAGACGCAAAGGGTTTTTTAACATAGAGATGTAGATCGATTTTTTCTTTCCTGTTTTTTCCAATCTCATCGTCGCACCTGCAATTTCTTCGTGTCTTTGTGGCTTCGTGTGAATATATTTATTTCTTCGTCGTCCTTTCTGTGCCTTATGTGCCACTTCGACTCGCTTTCTTGCTCGCTCAGTGTGGTGAGCGAAGTCGAACCACTCTTTGTGGCCCATTTTTTCCCTAAAAACTTTGAAAATGGGCCATCCCAAACTCATTGCCTCTGCGGATTGTTTGGGAAGGCCAATACTTCTTTGCCAAAAAGGAAATTAAAATAAATTTCCCAAAGTAAAATATATCTCGGATTTCTGATCGCCCTGCTTATGGTTGAATCCGTATCCCCAGTCCAGCCTTATGGGAAACACCGGCGTAGTAAACCGTATCCCGAACCCCGCTCCGGCCTTGAGCCTCTTTACGCCCGAACCTGTTTCAAGATTTATATCGCCGAAATTATCCCATGAATTTCCTATATCCAGAAAAAAAGCCCACTGAACTATGGTGCGCTTCTTTTCGCGCGCAAGCGGGAATTTAAGTTCGGCATTGAAGACATCATAAACCTTGCCTCCGAATCCCGGTCCTATCTGTCCTGTGACATTATACCCGCGTATCGTATCGGGGCCTCCCAGAAAAAATCTTTCATAAACCGGTACCGTGCCGGTTGCGCCGAACCTGCCTATAAATCCGAATCTATTGGCAAAAGATATAACGAGCGGATACTCGCCTATCGACAGCAGTTTATAATTGTAACTGTGGCTGAAATTCGGCTTATAGAAATTAACATCGCCCTGAAGCGGTCCTCCCGCCAGACTAAAGCCTAAAGAGGTGCGGCATCCGCGCGTAGGATCCCAAAAATTGTCTCTTGTATCCCGCGCGAATTCAAGCGAAATGCTTGAAGTAACGCTGGTGCCTTCGCTTAAACTGCCCAAAAACGCGTCTTCCACATTATATATGTTGATTTTTTCATAGGTATACGAGATATTAACCTGATATTTATCGTCCTCAAATCTCGGGCCAAGCCTTATTCTTCCTCCGGCGCGTTTTTCATTATAAGCGGTAGTGGCGCTGCCGAAAGGCCTGAGCCGCCTTGTGTTGAACAAGTCCGCCCCAAGGCTTGTGGGCGAATTTTTAATCCAGGGGGTGGTCCAGCTTATGGAATAATCATTCACCCTTGCTCCGAACTGCCAGGATAAAGAGGCCTGCTGAGCTCTGCCGAACAGATTCATATGATTAAGCGACATCTGCCCCACCAGCCCGTCAAGGGATGATATTCCGGCTCCCGCGGTAAACATGCCCGGCTTGCCTTCCACGATATCAAATCCCACGTCCACTTTATCGGGATCCGACGTGGGATTTACCGACACATCCACGGCGTCAAGAAAACGCAGATTCATGAGCTTCTCATAGCTTTTCCTGATTTTCGACGAACTAAACACGCTTCCTTCTTTTATCACGACCTCTCTTTTAAGCACATGCGTCTTGGTGGCCGTATTGCCTTCCACGTCGACATGATCGACATATACCACGGTATTTTCAGCTATCCGGAACTGGACGTCCATTTGAGCGGCGGAAGCGTTATAGGATTTCTCGGGCTTTATAACGGCCTTTATATATCCTTTATCGGCGTATTTATCCTGCAGGGCGCGCACCGTATCGTCAAATTTTTCCTGGCTGTAAATCTGGCCTCTTTTATATTCCAGCAAAAGCATCAGCTCTGAATCGCCGTAAACGGTATTCCCGGCGAATGATGTCTGACCGCAGTAGTATTTCGGGCCTTCCTTCACCCAAAGGCTCACATAAACCTCGCTTTTATCTTCATTGAACGACACGGTCGAACGCTCTATTTCAAAATCCTGATAGCCGTTGTTTTTGTAAAATGCCTCAAGCGCGGAAAAATCATTGGGCAATTCCGAAGGCAAATATATTTTCTTCGGCCTGTTCTTGAATTTTTTAACCAATTTTTTTTCCGGAAAGACCGAAACGCCTGTTAAAGAAACCGTTTTAATCTTCGCTTTTTTACCCTCGGAAATATCAAGCGTTATGCTGCAGGTGTTTGTTTTTTCGTCAATTTCGGTTTTAGCTTCTACCCTGGCGTCGATAAATCCCTTTTCATGGTATTTATCGGATACTTTTGCCGCATCTTCGCTGAGCTTGGCCTCATCAAGATGGTCTTTTGTTTTAAGCGTCATAACATCCAGAATCGCGGATTTTGAAAGCTGTTTTTGGCCGCTGAGAACTATTTTTTTTATCTGCGGTCTTTCTTTGACCAGATATACTATCTTAGCTTGCATGGTTGAAATTGAAATGCCTGAAAATTTTTCATCCGCCGGTTTATCCGCGAGATCATGAATATCGACCGTGGCCCGCTCCATGCTTCCCAATCCCAATACCGCCTGTATGTCTTTGTCGATGTTTTCTTTATGGTAAAGCCGCCCCTTTTTGGCCTTTACAACGCGCAATACCGCGGAAGCTTTTACATTAATATTGCCCTGCACCGCTATTTCCCCCGCCTCCCACGGCCCTTCTTTATAAGAGTCTAAAACCAAATCATCACTGCCGGTATTTTTCATTCCCGGAAGCGAGTCCATGGATATTTGGGAGGTTGAATGCTCTGATAAAGGCCGGGACTGCTCCCCTGCGGCAGATCCGGAAACGGCGGAAGAAGAATCGGCAACTCCCTGGGCATAGACAGATTCAGAATCCGCTATAAACAGAAATAAAAACGATAAAAAATAAGCAGCTTTGATTCCCCCCCCCACCCTCCCCTCCCCCGCATCGGGGGGGGGGATTAAGGGAGGGGATATAGCCGCAAAAAGTTTTAATGCCCTGGCTGATTCAATTTCACAAATGCCCGATTTTGTCTGAAAATGAATTTTTGCGGATGACTCAAGCTTCTTTTTGTTGTCAGGTTTTAAGAACATGAAATCCTTTCTTCGCTTTATCGGTTTGTTTGTTCTGTTTATACGGTTTGGGCGCGGGCGCGGGAACGGGCGTAGTCATTGTCGGGTCATAATAATCCAGCCCAGAGTGGTCGATAACTTCCTCTCCCATTATGCGTCTAAGCGTGTTTTTAAGCTTAAGGTGCTGTATAAAAAGGTCGTGCTCAGGCTTCAAATCCGGCCTGCACATGGGGGATTTAAAAAAGAATGAAAGCCATTCCTGTATGCCCTTAAGCCCGGCCCTCTGCGCCAAATCCATAAAAAGGACAAGATCCAGCACTATCGGAGCGGCAAGGATTGAATCCCTGCACAGGAAATTAATTTTTATCTGCATGGGCATATTCATCCAGCCTACTATATCTATATTGTCCCAGCCTTCTTTTGCGTCTCCTCTGGGAGGATAATAATCTATCCGCACCTTATGGGAATATTTGCCGTAAAGATTGTGATAGAGCTCCGGTTCAAGTATTGAGTCCAAAACAGACATCTTGCTCTTTTCCTTTGTTTTGAACGAACGCGGGTCCGCAAGAACTTCCCCGTCTCTATTGCCCAGTATATTTGTCGAATACCAGCCCGCAAGACCAAGCATCCTGGCTTTCAGTCCCGGAGCTATTATTGTCTTCATAAGAGTCTGGCCTGTTTTAAAATCTTTGCCCGCTATCGGCACTCCCATTTTTACGGCCAGATCCGTCAAAGCGGGTATGTCCGCGCTTAAATTAGGGGCGCCGTTTGCATATGCCGCCCCCGCCCTTATCGCCGCATATGCATATATCATAGACGGAGCGATATCTTTGGAGTTATTCTTAAGGCCCTTTTCAAAGCTTTCAATGGATTTATGAACAGGTTTCTGCTCCAGAAATATTTCAGTAGAACCGCACCATATCATTACGGCCCTTTTTGCGTTATGAGTTTCTTTAAACCGTTCGATATCTTTTATCAGCGCTTTTGCAAGCTCAAAATTATCCGCCCCTCGTTTTACCTGTTTGGGCTTGAGGTTTTTTACATAATACCGGTCAAAAACAGCCGGCATCGGAGATATAGCGGAAAGCTCCTTCGCCACAGGCTGTATCTGCTCGGGGGAAAGCACGCCGGCGTTGAGAGCGGCCTTATGTATGGAATCGGGAAATATGTCCCACCCGCCGAATACAAGATCGGAAAGACCGGCAAGAGGAACAAATTCTTTTATCAGAGGATGCCGGTTTTCATATCTCTTGCCGAGCCTTATGCGCTGAAGCTGGGTAACGGATCCTATCGGCTTGCTGATGCCTTTTTTAATCAGTTCCACCCCTGCTATAAATGTGCTTGTTACCGCCCCCATGCCCGGAATAAGCACGGCAAGCCTGCCTTTAGCCGGCTGTATGCTGTTTTTAGCGCTGATCATTTTAATCCTCCTTCTTAAACTCCTTAAAAAATATTGTTTTGCCGCCGTTTTTAAACGATTTATACGCGCCGGTTATAAGCTGAACGCATATTCCGGCTTCGGCCAGATTTATGCCGCGTTTATCCGGATTTTCAACTTCCCGCGCAAAATCATCAAGAATCGCAGCCATCCATTTGGGATGAGCCGAGCCGTCCGAAAGTTTCTCGCCCGTCAAAAAAACTTCGGGAGGACCGGATTCTTTTTCCACGATAATATCGCTGTCCCTGAGCTCCATAACCGCATTTGCGGCGCGCACAAAGACAAAATTTTTCCTGAACGGACCGCGCCATGAAAGCGAAACGAGTCCGGTGCCGTTGGGAAAATTCACGAAACATTCAGCCTGGTCCTCGGCGCCCGCTCCGCCGGAAAAACCGAGAACCGCGGAAACGGACACCGGCGCACGGCCGAGTATGCCGCAAAGCAGATAGAAATTGTGCCAGCCGTGATCCACCAGTATTCCGCCTCCGGCCACGGCCGGGTTCTGCCTCCAGCCTCCCCCTGAAGCGCAAACTGCCGGATTTTTCCTTACGACATGCAGCTGGGCATGCTCAATATTTCCCAATGAACCGCCGTCTATTATTTCCTTAAGTTTTAAAATAGGCGCGGCTTTTTTCCAGTTATGCACGGTAAAGACGCACCGCTTCAATGATTCTGCGCGGGCTTTTATGCGTTCAAAATCCTTTTCCGCAAGGACAAGCGGTTTTTCGCAAAGAACATGCAAACCATTTTCAAGAGCTTTGAGAACATATCCGGGATGGGATACCGGCGGCGTGGCTATGTCTATGAAATCAAGGCCTTTTTCACGGGCAAAAAGCTCTTCAATGCCTTTATACAGCCTTGCCTGCGGGAATATTTCGCCGGCGCGTTTAAGCCGCCCGGGGAAACTATCAGCCACGGCTTCTATACTGAACCTGCCGCGGCTGTTGTTAAAAGCAGGCGCATGCCCGAATTCCGCCACCTGCCCGAAACCGGCAATAGCCCCTTTCATAACAGGCCGAATCTTTTCGCTATGGCTCCAAAAGCCTCATCCAGCCTTCCAAGTCCGTCTTCGGCCTGTTTTTTAGTTATAACCAGCGGCGGATTTATCCTTATGGTATTTGAGTAGCACATGGAAATAAGCCCGCGCTTGAGACATTCGTCAAACAGGGCTCTGGTAATATGTTTAGGAAGATGATTTTTTGTCCGCTTATCCTCAACCATTTCCACCCCTATCAGAAGTCCCCTGCCGCGGACATCGCCGATAAAACGGTATTTATCCTGCATCGTCTTAAGGGTATTGAGCATATATTCGCCGACCTGCCTTGAATTTTCCACCAGATTTTCTTCCAGTATGGTTTTCAGGGTGGCGTTGCAGGCGGCAGAAGCCAGCGGATTGCCTCCGTAGCTTGAAGAGCTTCCGCTGGGGTTGGCAAAAGGCTTGGACTCTATTATCTCATCCGAAGACATCACTCCGCTCACCGGAAATCCGCAGGCCATGCCCTTGCCTATGGTGATTATATCCGGCACGACGTTCTCGTGCTGGCAGGCGAACATTTTGCCGGTGCGCCCGAACCCTGTTATCATTTCATCGCAAATAAACGCGGCGCCTTCTTCATGGGCTATCTGCTTTACCGCCGCTAAAAATCCCGGAGGCGGGATCACATTTCCGGCCGTGCCTTGTATAGGCTCTATTATTATCGCGGCGACCCGCATAGTGGTGGATACTTTTATGGATTTGCGTATAAATTCCGCGCAATACAGCCCGCACTGCGGGTAATCCATCTTCAGCGGACATCTGTAACAGTTGGCATAGGGAACAAGATGCGTTCCGGACATAACAGGTCCGAGGTCTTTTTTAAAATCATCGCCCAGCAGACCCAGCACGCCTCCCGTTTTTCCATGAAAACCGCCCCAAAAACCCACGACTTCGTATTTCTTCGTATAGCTTTTGGCCAGCCGTATGGCGGCCTCAACGGCCTCCGACCCGCCGGAATAAAGCTGAACCCTTTTCAGATTTCCCGGAGCCACGGACGCCAGCGTCTTGCAGAAATTCATCCTGTTTTCGGTCACAAAACTCCCGATCGAAATACGGCCCACCTGATCCTGAATAGCGCGCGCATATTTGGGATGGGCATGACCGAGACTGGCTACTCCCACGCCGGCAAAAAAATCAAGATATTCCCTGCCGTCCGCATCGACCATTACCGCGCCTTTGCCGTGGTCCATCGCAAGCCGCGAAAAAAGGGCTATGCTCTGAATTCCCGGAGCGATATATTTCTGCTCCTCGTCAAAAATGGCTTTCGATCGGCTCCCGGGCGCAAAAACTTCCTCATGTTTTTCAATTGTTTTTACAAGTGTTTTCATGATAATTTCCTTTGGGAACCGCTGTTCCCCTTTACTTTGGATCGGACCCGCGAAACGACATGATTGGCTATATGCACGCGCGCTATGTTCCTGACCCTGGCGAAACTCGGCCAGCTGTTGATATCTATGACGTATATTTTGCCGTCCGGCGCTATTATAGCGTCCCCGCCGTAAATTTCCAATCCCACGGCGACAGCCGCAGCGGCCGCCTTTTTTTCCAGAATACCGCAGTCAAAACCGTATTGGCGGACATGCCCGGGAGTGTGATAAAACCATGCGAACCACTTAAACGGCCCGACCCCGTAAAATTTTACAAGATCGCCTTCGATATGCTCCTGCACCGCGACATCCGAGATTTCGCGGCTCTCAAAATCACAACGCACCTTGCCGCTATCCTGCCAGTCCTTGACATAAACGACGTCATGATCGCAGGTATTATGCACGTCTCCGCGCTTGATCCATGCTCCGCCTTCTCCCAAAAATCCCGGAAGTTTGCCCGGAATATCCTTTATCCCGCGCATTTCCGTTTTTGGAAACATCTCCGGGCAGGAACTCTGCATTATGCCGACCATTTTCTTCCTGTAGCAGTTAAGCACCGAATCCGGATGATTAAGCATAAGCGGGGGATTGGTCCATGACTGTATTTTTATTAAAGCGGGGTAATTTTCGCACATGGGAAGCACCGCGTCCCATTCTTCCGGATTTATAAGATCCAGATTCGCGGGCTCAACAAGATAAGTTTCCGCTCCCTGCCTTGAAAGCTCTTCCGTCACCCCCTTCAATATAAGCAGGTCGTCGTTTTCCCTGTTGGGAGAATTGGTGGTTTCCCTGAAAATTCCAAGGCATCTTATGTTCATATGGCGCCTTCTTTAACCCGGATCCGGCTTTTTATAAACTGCTCCGCAAGGGCAACGTCGGTCATATCATCGACATCCACGCTGCTCGTCAGCCGCCAAAAACCCATTCTGCGGCCGCGCTCCGCCAACGCGGCAAGATATTCCCTGAGCGCCGCATGTTCCACCGCCTCAGGCATAGCATCCGCAAGTTTTGAAGTCATCCAGTATAGTCCGCTTGTGGCATATTTTTTGTCAACGCACCCAGACCCGAAGCGCGTAATAAGCCCGTTTTCATTAGTGTCGGCAAAAAGCGGCTTTTCATCATCCCCCGCATGCGACAGGGCCAGCACCGCATCGCAATATTTCTCACGCGCCCCGGCGCAAAAAGCGGAAAGCTCCCGCGGGTCATAAAGAGTGTCTACCGTGCTCATTATAAATGAATCGGATTTCAAAGAAAGCGCTTTGGCAAGAAGTCTGAAGCTTTCCCATGATGAAGCGGTATCCTGCAGTATGAAACAAAACTGCACGCGGTCGGAAAACGTCCGCGCAAGATGCTCCATGGCCGGTTTGCCGCGGCTGTTAAGCAGAATGGTAATGTCACCGCATCCCGATTCCGCAAGCAGACGCACGCTCCACTCTATCAGCGGACGGCCGTCCACCGGAACCATAGGTTTTATGATCCCCGGCCAGCTGTCTTTAAGCCTTCTTCCTTCTCCCGCCGCAAATATTCCCGCGTTCATTTTATTTTATCAGGTAATTCTTTTAAGTTCCTGAGAATTATGCACCGCCCGCAGCAGGGAGACGGCTCCCCTCCGGCAAAACGATCGCCGTAAAGCCATGCGTGCGGCATGCCGGCCGCTTCCGCCCCCAGCATATCCCTGCTAAGCGAATCGCCCACCATAAGAGATTCCGGCGGATCTGTCTTAACGGCATCCATGGCCGATTTAAATATCCCGGGGTGCGGCTTTGAAAAACCCGCCCTCCCGGAATCGATGACCGCATAAAACAAATCAAGCATCCCCTCGCTTTTAAGAACCGACTCCAGATTGCCGTAAAAATTGGATATTATTCCGAGTTTGAATTTTTTGCCGAGATTTTCAAGCAAGGGCCTGTTTAACGCGAAAGCCCTGCGGGAAACGCCGACAAAACCGTCCCGTATCGTTTCGGCAATTCCCTTTTTTGAAATATTAAGAAAACCCAGCACATCCCTTACCTGATACAAAATCGTTTCTTCAAAAGAGGCTTCGGCCAGCTTGTGTTTCACATGAAGATGGTCATCGGCATCGTAAAACGCCTTTGTGAACAGCTCCCGCGGAATATCCGCCCCAGCTCGTATGTACAAAGGGTAGAATCTGTCCTGCCAATGTATGCCGTTTGAATCAAGCGTTCCGCCGAAATCAAAGAATATAGCTTTCATAAATGTACATATTTTTGTTTAATTAATTTTACTATATTAGCCGTATACCTGTCATGGAGGCTGTAAATGAAAAAAATATTCATATTGGACACAAACGTACTGATTCATGACGTAAATTCCCTGAATAACTTTCAGGACAATACCGTGGTAATTCCTATCTCCGTGATACAGGAGCTGGATTCTTTCAAAACCCACGCCGATGAAAGGGGCAAAAGCGCCAGAGTGATCTCAAGGCGGCTGGATGAATTAAGGCAAACGGGCAAGCTTAATATCGGCGTCAAACTGAACGGGGAAGGCACTTTAAAAGTGGATCTGGACCATGTTCAGGTTCTGCCGAAGGAATTTCTTCTGCAGGAGATGGACAACCGGATACTCAATACCGCTTTTTGGTACCAGAAAAAGGGCAGGAGAGCGATACTTGTCACCAAAGATATAAATCTGAGGCTGAAGGCGGAAGCGGTGGGACTGGAAGCGCAGGACTATGAAGCCGGCAAAGTTAAGATAGACGAACTTTATTCGGGATTCAAGACTCTAGAACTGGATTCTTCGGATATCGACAAATTATATAAAGACAAATCTATTTCGGTGAAAGACGAAACGCTGTCGCCGAATGAATTTGTGCTCATAAAAGCCAAAGAAGACCCCAAAAAATCGGCGCTCGGCAGGTGCGGAAGCGGACAGCCGGTAAATATTAAAATTCTTGAGCATCACGAGCCTGTGACCTGGGGCATAAAACCCTTAAACAAAGAGCAGCGTTTTGCCATGGAACTGCTTCTGGATGATTCCGTCCAGCTGGTAACTCTTGTGGGCATGGCGGGCACCGGAAAAACCCTGATTTCCCTGGCCGCGGGTCTGCAGAAATCCGTGGACGACGCGGTCTACAGACGGCTTATAATCTGCAGGCCCATAATACCGGTGGGACGAGACATAGGATTTCTTCCGGGCACCAAGGAAGAAAAACTCACCGTCTGGATGGGCGCGATTTACGACAACCTTGAATTTCTGGCCGACCGCAAACATCAGGAGGAAGGCCTCCAGCAGTTTGAATATCTCCTCCAGAGCGGCAAGGTGGAAATAGCCTCCGTCACGCATATACGCGGCCGCACTCTTCCGAAACAGTATATGATCGTGGACGACGCCCAAAATCTCACTCCGCACGAAGTCAAAACGATTTTAAGCCGCGCCGGGGAGGGCACAAAAGTGGTAGTCACAGGCGACCCCTATCAAATAGACAATCCTTATCTTGACGTGGAATCCAACGGCCTCACTTATATCGTAGACCGTTTTAAGGGGCAAAAAGTGTACGGGCATATAACTTTCACAAAAAGCGAAAGAAGCCCGCTGGCGGCGATGGTAGCGGAACTTTTATAAAAAATGGCTCTTCCGGCTTCCCAGCGGGTAAATCAATCGCGCTGTCATGAACGCCAAGGGGCGGGCGTGGAGTTGCTCCGCCGCCACATAGCGGATGGGAGGCTCCAACCCTTATGGTTGGAGGGAAACCACGGGAGGGTTTCCTACGTGGCGGAGGGGCAATTTCATGACTGTCCCGCACCCATAATAAACCCTGTATGGCCTAAAAAATGAACAAAACCTTGGCTGCTGAAATAATAAAAAAACTCTCAAAGAAATTTCCCTCCGAAAAAGAGCGGATAAGGACGGGAGTGCGCCAAACGCTCTCTTTATGGCGCCGCGAAGACGGTACGGCCGGACAGCTGGAGGATTTCTGCCTTAACAATTTCTTCGCAGGCAGAGACCTTGAAATTCTTTTTGAAAGATTTGAAGCCAAATATGAGAAAATCAACGGGCATTTTACCGCCATGCAATTGGCTCTGCGGCTTGAAGTGGACGAAGACACCGGAGACATGCACCCAGCGGACAAAATGTTCGCGGAATATGCCCCCGACGCCCACTTGAGCGAAGACCTGTTCAAAACAAAGCTGGCTTTCGCCGCTCTCCTTAATTTTCCCGCCGGCTCTCTGGAAGAACGGCTTAAAAAGGGCAGGGGCTGGACAAGACTGCAGTGGGCGCAGTCACGGCTCGCCCAGTCTCACGCGTTCAGAGTGCCGTCCGGCATCATCCAGCAGATAGCCAAAACGCATACCGCGGCGCAGAATTATATAAACAGCTACAATATTTTCATGGACAACGTGACTTGTCCGGACAATAAGCCTTTGTTCAGGCAGGGACTGCGGCTTATCTCCCACTGGGGACTGCGCGACGAGTTAAAAGCCCTTTATGCCAGTCCGGCGGAAAACCTGCTGAGGCAGAAAACGATCTGCGCCGTAATGGAAAGGATAATAACGCAGGAAATACCGCAGGAAGCGGTAAACAGCCGGAGTAAATTATGGAATCCGGCCGCCAACACTTTGGACGGTCAAAAAGCGCAAAGAGAGCCCGACACGCGCTATAGGCATCTTCTGGAAATTTTCCTGAGCCACAAGGCCAAAGACCGCTATTACCCGGACTATCCCAGCCATATCGACAGAAAATTCAAGCTCTATTGCGAAATTCCGGAGCCTGAAGTAAAACGAATGCTGATTGAAATCCTCACGGCTCCGGAAGGAAAAAAAATTGCGGATTTCATAAAACGCCGGCTGAAAAGGGATCTTGAGCCTTTTGATATCTGGTATGACAGTTTCAAAATGGGAAACAGCCTGCCAGAGGAGGAACTGGACCGGATAGCCTCGGAAAAATATCCCACGCTGGAAAAATTTCAGGACGATCTTCCTGCAATACTCGGAAAACTCGGCTTTGACCATGAAACCGCCAGGTTTCTGGCGGAAAGAATAGAGGCCGACCCGGCGCGCGGAGCCGGCCATGCATGGGGACCGTGCATGCGCACGGAAAAGGCGCATCTGCGCACGCGCATCCAGAAAAACGGAATGGATTATCAGGGATTCAATGCGGCCATGCACGAGCTGGGGCACTGCGTTGAACAGATTTTTTCCATATATAAAATAGACCATACCCTGCTTGAAGGCGTGCCCAACACCGCGTTGACCGAAGGCTTTGCATTCGTTTTTCAATCAAGGGACCTGGACATACTCGGGGTTGAAAAGCCTCAGGACAAAGCGGAGGAATCGCGGGTTTTGGACACTTTCTGGTCGGCGCGCGAAATAGCCGGAGTTTCGCTGGTGGATATGGCCGTATGGCATTGGCTGTACGAAAACCCTTCCGCAAAACCCGAACAGTTAAAAAGCGCCGTCATAAAAATAGCAAAAAATATCTGGAACAGCTATTATGCGCCCGTTTTCGGCGTGAAGGACAGCCCCATTCCTTCCTTAAGGGCATTGAGAATGGGGCAGTCCCATTCCTTCCTCAAAGGCACTGAGAATGGGTCAGTCCAAACTCATTGCCTCAAAGGATGGTTTGGGCAGTCCAAACTCACCGCCTTCAAGGATTGTTTGGACAGTCCCATTCTGGCCGTATATTCGCACATGATATGCCACGCGCTGTATCTGCCTGATTATCCGCTCGGCTATATAATAGCCTTTCAGATCGAAAACTATTTCAAAGATCACCCTCTTGCCGGGGAAATGGAACGCATGTGCGGGCTTGGAAGCCTGACTCCGGCGGAATGGATGCGGCAGGCGATAGGAGAACGGATATCTCCGAAACCGCTTATCCGCGCGGCGCAGTCCGCTCTAAAAACCATGCAGGATGTATTTTAAGAGAAGGTCACCAGACCATACAGGGGAGAACCGACCAGTCCCCGGTGGTTTAAAACCGGCAACTTGGAAATCAGTGACTTTAGGTAAACACGGTTGTAATTATGAAGGAGAACTTATGACAATGGCGGCAACCTTTTTAATCGCGCTTATGACTTTTTCTCAGGCACGCGGACAAGCCGGCTCAGGAGATAGATTTGAATTGGTTCAGGTTCCGGCGGGCTGGCAGAAAACCGTCTCGTCCGATCCGAATGCCTTTGTAGACATCTATAAAGGCAATTCCCGGTTCGCTCTAACGGCCATTAAAAAATCCATGACCCTGCCGGAACTCAGGGATTTTTTAAAAAAGAAACGCTTCAAAAAACTGAACCTTAAGTTTAACGCCGGAAAAATAGAAGAGTTCAATTTTCAGCAGGGGGATTACGGCTATTTCTTCTCTTTTTCATCGGGAAAAAATACCGGAGCCAAAAACTATTCAGGCTGGCTGGGCTGTCTGCTTCTGGACGAAAAGCCTTATTCCGTAGTCGCCGCATCCATGAAACTGGAAGAGCTGATACAGGTTATAGATAACATACGCAACAACTTGTTCATCACCGCCTCTGAAAACGCCCCTGCGCAATCGGAATCTTCTACGCAGGAAAGCAGCGCCCCTGCAGTATTGCAGACTGCCGCAGTTCAACCGCCGGAAAACCTATGGGACGGCTGGCTTGAGGGACAGCGCGACCATATTACGGCTCTAACCGCCCTCGCACAGCGCAAGCAGTCCTTTGCGGTTTATATCAGAGAGCCCGGCTGCCCCAAGTGCGGCGAATTTGAAAAGAACGTGCTGGCAAACCCTGCGGTGCGGGAATTTCTGAAACCGATCCTCAAGGTTCGCCTGACAAAGCTCAGAGAAGGCTCCGATGAGACCGAGGAGGATTTGATGAGCTGGGGGCTTTACCAGAAAGAGGGCGATGAGTTCTACGGAGACAAGGAAATGCCCCGCTTTTTTGTAAACTCCGCGGAAGGACGCGATATCAGCGCCCAGCCCGCGGGAACGGAAAAAACCGGCAATATGTGCGCGCGCGCCCCCGGCAGTAATTTTAAATTATATGCCGCGCGGGTGGATGTCCCGCCTGATGAATTTCTCCGGCTTCTGCAGTCAGAGTCGGGAATTAGGGCCGGAACACTGGATAAATCAGACACAAATAGCGCTAAGGACCGGCTTATAAGTCTGTTCATGAAAAAGATAACCGAGTATCAAAACTTAAGCATCCGCGCCAAGAAGGAAGGACGAAAAATATCGGCATGGGAGGCGCTGCGTCCCCTGTTCGGGTTTTTTCTGATCCTCTTTTTTCTTAGTGCATTTCCTTATGTATTTTACAGCCTCACCCTGTACAAAATAGCGGCTAAGACCTCCACCCCGCACGCATGGTTTGCATGGATACCGTTTCTATATCCTTTTTTAATTCTTATGACCGCCCGCATATCGCTTTGGTATGTTCCGGCATATATCATTTTTTTCATTATCTTTAACAAGCTGGGCTTAATTATCGCAATCAGCACAACGTGCATCAGCTTTATTATTCTGTATAAGATATGCCTCCTCCTGCGCAGGCCTTCATGGATAGCCGCATTATATGCCTTGCCGTATTTGTTGTACTATTTCTCTCAGGGCATACCGGGCACGCTTGTTGCAGTTATTGTCCCTCTTGTATGCCTTGGGTATCTGGCCTTCTCAAAAACGCCGGAGGACCAATATCCCGCCGCAGGAGCAATTAGATTTTAAGAATAACAATGGGAACCGGCTGGACGGCTAGGCAGCTAGACTGCTGGACTGCCCAAATAATCCTTACTTTGCCCCGCCAATGGCGGGCTACGAAGGGCAGGCCATTCTCAAAACATTTAAGGAAAGAATGAAACGGAAATTTGTATTTATCTTTGTTTTACCGTCTACCCTCCCCCTATTATGACTTCCGTTCAATACTTAAAAGGCGTGGGGCCTAAACGGGCAAAAATACTGGAAAAACTCGGTATTTTCACGGTGTCCGATCTGCTTTTTTATTTTCCGCGCGGCTGGCAGGACCGCAGGCTGAAGCAGGATTCCTGCTGTCATACGGACGCGGAAGGCAATGTGATTTTTCTGGGAACCGCGGCCTCCTCAAAATTAATTGAAACCGGAAAATCTCTGGGCATTTTCAGGGCCACGCTTATAGGCGGCACGGGCCAAAGCATTGAAGCCTATTGGTTCAAACGGCTCAGTTATTCTTATGATGTTTTCGCTCCACTGCGCAGGGATATGGCGCAGGGAAATCTCGTGTGGATAGCGGGGAAAAAAGAAGACTCCGGCCCGGCGGCGCACAGGGTGCGGGTGGAAGAATATTACATGGCGGACGACGACTGCTCAAAAACGCACGCGGGCAGGATAATACCGGTATATCCTTTGACGGAAGGCATTTCCGGAAAATGGCTGAGGGAAACGTCATTCAAAGCCCTGAGGCAGTTTTCGGGAACCATAAAAGACCCCCTGCCGGACGGACTGCTTGCCAAAAGAAGCCTTCCGGCCGTCTCACAGGCGCTTTGGGGAATGCATTTCCCCAATTCGATGCAGGAGCTTGAGATCTCAAAACGCAGAATGATATACGAGGAATTTCTGTTTCTTACCCTTGCCTGGGCCATAAAACACAGGCAGACCCATGGAATTAAAAAAAATTACAGCTATGAAATAAAAAGAACTCTGCTTACCCCGTTCAAGCAGATGCTTGGTTTTGATTTTACAAACGCGCAGGTGCGAGTCATAAACGAAATTTTTGAAGATATGAGCTCGGCCCACCCCATGACCCGCCTCCTGCAGGGCGACGTGGGCTCCGGAAAAACTGTGGTGGCATTATCGGCTCTCCTGCTTGCCGTTGAAAACGGATATCAGGCCGCATTCATGGCCCCCACGGAACTTTTGGCGGAACAGCATTACATGACTTTCAGCAAATTCTTAAAAGGCCTTCCCGTAAGATTCGAGATACTAACTTCGCGGGTTAAGCCGGAAGCGAAAAAGAAAATTATTCAGGAAACAGCCTCCGGAAAGGTCGACATCCTCATGGGAACCCATGCCCTCATAGAAGAAACCGTCGCCTTCTCAAAATTAAGGCTGACCGTGATAGACGAACAGCATAAATTCGGGGTGCGCCAGCGCACGATACTGAGGCAGAAAGGCCCGCCCATGGACCTTCTTGTCATGACCGCCACTCCCATACCCAGAACGCTTTCCCTTTCGCTTTACGGGGATTTGGATGTATCCCTGCTGGACCAGCTTCCGCCCGGAAGAAAACCCGTGATGACGCTTCACATGGCCGAAGAACAGGCCCTGCAGTCGACGCTTGAAGAAGTTTCAAAAGGCAGGCAGGTTTACATAGTTTATCCCCTGATAGAGGAATCGGATAAGAAAGAGCTGAAATCCGTAAAATGCGAATTTGAAAGACTTAAGCAGGGCGTCTTTAAGAACCTGCGGGTGGGCATGGCTCACGGCCAAATGCCGGGAAGCCAGAAAGCTAAAGTTATGGAAAATTTTCTGCGGGGCAAATTAGACATCCTGCTGGCGACGCCCGTAATAGAAGTGGGGATAGACGTGCCCTCGGCCTCGCTTATGATAATCCAGAACGCGGACAGGTTCGGCCTTGCCAGCCTGCACCAATTGCGCGGAAGAGTGGGCAGGGGAACTTATGAATCAAGATGCATTCTGGTGGCGGACTGCAAAACTCCGGAGGCGTCAGAGAGAATAGACATCCTCTGCGCAACGCAGGACGGCTTTAAGATAGGCGAAAAGGATATGCAGATGAGAGGGCCGGGCGAGGCCCTCGGCACAATGCAGCACGGCAGTCTGGAGCTTAAAACAGGGGATTTGATAAAAGACGCCGGAATACTGCAATGGGCTATACAAGACAAAGACGGCATACTGCAGTCCGACCCTCTGCTTCTTTCGGAAAAACACACGCCCCTGCGCGAACGGCTTCTGGAGCTTTACAATAAAAAATTAAACCTGATAGACCTGGCATAAGAAGAAGCCGCCAGTTGCCCAGAGGCCCGGAAACCCAGTAACAGATTTCACACGGAAGCGTCCCCGCATTTTACGTCGCCGGCTATGCCAAATAATGACTTCGGACAGAACAATTACGGCAGAGCAATTCCCTCAGCTCCCGGAGGGCAGCTTTCATATAAACCCAAGACGTCCACTAACGGCGCATACGACATCCACGTGTTGCTCATCGCCGTTTTATGGTTATAAAACACGCAGTGATTAGCATTATTCCAGATAAAACTTGGCTGAATCTCAACTGCCGAGTTGGCGCGCTGTTCTCCCGGCTGATTACCCGGCGTAAGCCAGTAATACTGGCATTGGATATTAAATTTTTCAGTATTACTCAGGTCAACCGTTTTCCATTCTATTCCCTCACTTTTCCCGCTTCTTTGTTTTACCCAATAAGCGCCGTTGTAATGATAGAATGAATCATCTCCGCTGTTATAAACGTAAACCAATTCGCCTTTTTTTACATCGGTAGCAGGAAGAGAACTCAGCGGCTTATAAATCACGCTCCTGCTGGTAGCTATTTGCCCGGCTACATCCAATTTCACCTGCGGCTGAGAAGTGCCTATGCCAAGTCTTCCATCGGGCCTGGTGGCGGCGTTGTTAGCGCCTATTGTCACATCCCCCTTGTCTCGTGCAAAAGCGGCCCTATTTATACTGACAAGCCTTGTGTAAATTCCCACAGGCGAAGGATAATACGCATGCAGGGTCAGGGTTTCTGTGTCTATTACGGCATATCCGATACAAAGCAGAGCAATTACCGCGATTATACCTATATGCCTTTTTGTAATTTCTATTTCCTGCGGTATTTTTATTTTCATAATTCTCCCCGGTAGATGGTAAACGGTAGAAGGTAGACGGAAAAACAACCACGTATTTGTTTCTATTTATTTTCTTCCGTCCCCCGGTTATCTTTCTTGCTCAATCACTTTCCCGCTCAATCTCTCAATTACTTCTTTCGCAATTGTATTCTTTTTACCCCCCCCCCAGCAAGGAATTTGCTTCGCTAATTTAATTTAAGTAAGATTTATTCCGTAATCATATGAGCCCAACGGTATTCCGGCATAAAAATTATAGATTTTTCTTTTTTTCGCGCGAGGAAAGCCGCGTTCATGTTCATGTCGCAAATCCTGCCGGCGAGGCCAAATTTTGGATTGAGCCTATAGTGGCATTATGCGAAAGCCACGGGCTAAACACTAAGACACTCAACGAACTGCAGAAAATAGTCGAAAATAGAAAAAATGAAATCAGCCATTCGTGGAAAAAACATTTCAGGCGCTGAGGTGCAGGATATAACTCCGCACGGCGTCTGGCTGTATGTAAAGGGCGCGGAATATTTTCTTCCGTATGCCCAATATCCGTGGTTTATAAACGCAAAAGTAGCGGATATTTATAAACTTCTGCTCCTTCATGAAAATCATCTTTATTGGCCGAAATTAGACGTTGACTTGGAGTTAAAGTCCCTGCAAAATCCCGAAAATTATCCTCTAATTTACCGAACTTACCCGCGCTCAGGAAATAAACTTAAATAGTTCTTCTTCCCGCCCCGGACAGCCGGCAGTACAGACCCTGCATTGACGAACTATTACAGCTTTATTCCCCGTTTTGAGCATCTGGCGCCTCTTTACGGCTACCTGCCTTTGTGTCCGCCAAAACCTTCCGCAGATAGCGTTCATTTACAGGGCCGAAATCCAGCGCCTTATCGGCGTCATTCATTAAAGAGGAAGTCGTGGGGCGGATATGGCTTTTATTGCCGCAGCAGCCGGAGATATAATTTACAGATTCCTCTTTGCCCACCAAATCGCCCCACCAATTCTGCGCCTCTTTCTTTGTGCCGGCGCAATTGGGTTTTCCCGGCAAACACAGCTCTTCGCAATTAAGGCATTCGTCGCGCAAGCCGAGCGAATGGCCCAGCTCGTGTAAAAATCCTTTTACGAAACTGCCTTTTTCGCCGTATTTTCCCCTGCCCAAAATAACCAAAGAAAGCTTGTCCCGCGATGAAAGCTCCGCGCACGAAACAGCGCCTTCCGCGTCGATAATTATCAGCTTGTATTTGCCGTTCAGGCGGGTTGAGATGTCATTGAGAAAGGCTCGGCGCGCTTTAAGCGGAGGAAACCCGCGGACAGGCTTAAAATTTACGACTTCTTCATCCGTGGAAATACGAACAGCCCATAATCCCACGGCATTAATTTCATCAAAAGGCCTGGTTTTCTTTAAACCCTGAACAAGCTCGTCCACATCTTTTAAAAATCTTTTTCTATCCTGATAATTCAAAGGACAAAACACAAGATCCAAAAGATTTTTAGATTTAGGGGCGGATTGTTTTAAATAAGGCTCAATATCATATGCAAAACAACTGCCGGTAAAACAGAGAAAATAAAAAACAAATCCCAATAAACATTTTGCCATCTTAAAACAGCCTATTCTTTCTACCAACTACTGACAACAGATATACGCATTGCCGGCGGGCTGTTCCACGCGCCATTCGGTTGCCGGCTTGGGACATCCGCCGCCGGGCGGCATGGGAAGTGCGGCGTCACCTCCCCAAAGGTGCCAGCACCACCCCCACGCACCAAGCGCATATTTTTCCTGGAAACCTGCCGGACAATATTTCTGTGTGCCGCCGCTATCAACACAGGGAGTTCCGCCATTGGCTACGGTATTACAATAGTAGGTAAAGCATACTCCGCTGTTTCCGCTTTGTTTTACCCATCCATCGCCATTGTAATGATAAAACGAATCGTCGCTCTCCTTGTAAACCAATTCGCCCTTTATTTTATTAGAAGTAGGAAGTTCGCTCAACGGTTCATAAACAACGCTTCTTGCCGTACGCAATCTGCTATCCGTTTTAATTTCACCGCGCACATCCAGTTTTGCCTGCGGCTGAGAAGTGCCTATGCCAAGTCTTCCATCGGGCCTGGTGGCGGCGTTGTTAGCGCCTATTGTCACATCCCCCTTGTCTCGTGCAAAAGCGGCCCTATTTATACTGACAAGCCTGGTGTAAATTCCCACGGGCGAAGGATAATACGCGTGCAGAGTCAGGGTCTCAGTGTCTATTACGGCATATCCGATACAAAGCAGCGCAATTACCGCAAATATGCCTATATGCCGTTTTGTCACTACTATTTTCTGTGGTATTTTTATTTCCATAATTTTCCTTTCCGTCTCCCTTCTACCATCTCCCATTTACCGTCTTCATAATTTTACCCTTATTTACCCCCCACCCGTTCCCTCCCCCTCGAGGGGGGAGGATGGAGGAGGGGGTGAATAAAAAAATCCGTATTCCCATGACGCAATAGCTTACCAACTGCATTATTCGGGCTAATTACCTTTGTGTCCGCCAAAACCTTCCGCAGATACCGCTCATTTACAGGGCCGAAATCCAGCGCCTTATCGGCGTCATTCATTAAAGAGGAAGTCGTGGGGCGGATATGGCTTTTATTGCCGCAGCAGCCGGAGATATAATTTACAGATTCCTCTTTGCCCACCAAATCGCCCCACCAATTCTGCGCCTCTTTCTTTGTGCCGGCGCAATTGGGTTTTCCCGGCAAACACAGCTCTTCGCAATTAAGGCATTCGTCGCGCAAGCCGAGCGAATGGCCCAGCTCGTGTAAAAATCCTTTTACGAAACTGCCTTTTTCGCCGTATTTTCCCCTGCCCAAAATAACCAAAGAAAGCTTGTCCCGCGATGAAAGCTCCGCGCACGAAACAGCGCCTTCCGCGTCGATAATTATCAGCTTGTATTTGCCGTTCAGGCGGGTTGAAATGTCATTGAGAATGGGCCACCCCAAACTCCTTGCTTTTAGGGATTGTTTGGGATGGCTGGTTACCGTAAACATCCTAATCTTAATACCAGCTACCTCATACTCCAAATACTCCAACTACTGGCAACATAGATACGCCTTGCCAGCCTCAAAGCCGCGAAAGTTCGGCATATAACCGGATACACAACCGCCGCCCGGAGGCATAAAATGACTGACGCCAACGAGAAATTGGTAGTCGTAGAAGCACCCCCCCCACGCCCCTAAGTCGTATTTTTCCTCAAATCCTGCCGGACAATGCTTCTGTATGCCGCCATTATCAACACAGGGGCGGCCGCCACCGCCTACGACAGTCTGGCAATAGTAAGTAAAACACACTCCGCCGTCGCTTCCGCTTTGTTTTACCCAGTCAGAACCATTGTAATGATAAAACGAATCGTCGCTATCATAGTAAACCAATTCGCCTTTTTTCACATCGGTAGCAGGAAGAGAACTCAGCGGCTTATATACAATGCTTCTTTCAGTCTGTAATCTGCTGTTTGTTTTAATTTCACCGCGCACATCCAGTTTTGCCTGCGGGTCAGTGGTTCCTATGCCGACCATGCCGGTTGGATTTCTTTCTGAAGTCAGCACCACGTTTCCTTTTTCCCTCGCAAAGGTCGCTTTGTTTAGGCTCACAAGCCTTGTGTAAATTCCCACAGGCGAAGGATAATACGCATGCAGGGTCAGGGTTTCTGTGTCTATTACGGCATATCCGATACAAAGCAGAGCAATTACCGCGATCACGCCGATATGCCGTTTTGTAATTTCTATTTCATCCGGTATTTTCGGTATTCTTATTTTCATTATTCCCCCAATGGATTGCTGGACAGCTAGACGGCTTGGTAGCTAGGCCGCCTCTTCCCTGTCTGGTGACATGGGCGACTGATGACTTCTTAAACAGCCGTCCGGCCGACTGGCCGTCTCGCTGCCCAGCCTTCTTCCGTATTCTACCCTTATTTACCCCCCCCAGCAAGCTTTTTAGCAACAGCTTTTTGGCCGGCCATCTGCAACGCGCCCGCCAATCCTTTACAGCTGCGTTAAGGGTTTTGTATTCTTAACCTATAGGTTAGCAATCTTTAGGTTTAATGGGGAGACTATGAATCCATTTATTTTTGGAGAAGTCGTAAGGGATACTGATTTTGTTGATAGAAAAGCGGAGCTTGAAACTATTGTTAAAGACCTTTCGGACGGACAGAAGGTGTTTTTAATCGCTCCGCGCAGGTATGGGAAGACTTCGCTTTTGCTTGCCGCCGCCGACAAACTTAAAGCAAGGGGCATAAGGGTTATTTATCTCGATTTATTTAAAACTGCGTCGGTAGAACAGTTCGCCGCCGCGCTGGGCAAAGCTACAGCCGAAATGAGAAAACTTGGTTTTGCCGAGGCGATGAACTTTATTAAGGATTTTATTTCCGGTCTGAGGCCCATGTTCTCCGTAAATCCGGACGGTTCCCTAAGTCTCGGCATCGATGCCTCACCGCCGCAAAAAGAAGTTTTCCAGATGATAGAGAATCTGCTGGCATACCCGCAGGAATTCGCCGTCAGGGAAAAGAAACCCGTCGTTGTAATGTTTGACGAATTTCAGGAAATAATCAGCCTAGGAGGGGACCAGCTGGAAAAGCTCATGCGCTCAGTCATACAAAAACAACGCGGCGTCGGGTATGTTTTCT
Organism: uncultured Elusimicrobiales bacterium; assembly: GCA_964520045.1. Classification (GTDB taxonomy): domain Bacteria; phylum Elusimicrobiota; class Elusimicrobia; order Elusimicrobiales; family CAZFMJ01; genus CAZFMJ01. The sequence continues at coordinate 43,049 of CAZFMJ010000017.1, forward strand.
GCGGATCAAAAAAGACGATGATGAGCGAAATGGTTTCAAAAAAATCCAGGGCATTTTTCGGCATAGGGCCGGTTTCTTACCTTGAAAAAATACCCGCCGAGTATTTTGAGAAATATCTCGCAGGGAACTTCGCCAAAGGCGGTTTTAACTGCACCAAAGAGACCTTGCGGTTCATCGTAAGCTCCGCCGGCGGCATACCCTACTATATCCAATATCTTGCCCATGAGTTATGGGACATTAAAACCGAAGACAAGAAGATTATAAACGCCGATGTCGAACAGGCAGTGGCGTTGATAGCCAAAAGAAACACCCCGCTTTACCAAAACCTTTGGGAAAACCTGCCTCAAACCCAAAAGAGGTTGCTCCAAGGACTAGCCGCAGATCCCGGGTCTGCAATATTCAGCGGAGCCTTTATTACCAGATTCCAGCTAAGGTCATCCGCGCTTGTAAAAAAATCCATAAGCCTACTGATATCCAAAGATATTATTGAGAAAGAAACCTCCGGCTATATCTTTACCGACTATTGGATGGGCGTGTGGGTAGCGCAAAACTGCTCATAAATCGTATATACATTGGCAAAAAAGCTTTATTTTAATGTTGTATCCTCGACGGAAAAAATGCGATAATGTAAGCACGGAAGCAAATCGATTATGTACCAGCCCAAAGACAGAAAAACGCAAACGCTCTTCCCTGAGCTTTTCCCATTCGGCGGAAGCCTTGATAAGGAAAACCGGTGGCTGAAGCTCGCCGAAGCCGTGCCATGGGAGGAGATGGAAAACACCTACCGGAGATTTTTTTCCGCGGACAGCGGACGGCCGGCTACCGACGCAAGGCTTGTGTGCGGACTCCTCATAGTCAAACATGTGGAAAAATTCAGCGACCAGCGCACCCTTAACGAATTGGCGGAAAACCCCTATGTGCAGGCATTCTGCGGTTTTGAAAGGTTTATCACGGAAAAGGATCTTGTGGGGCCGAAACTGCTTTCCCAAATGCGCGGACGGCTTGGCAGGGAATTTTTTGACAAGTTTGAAGAAGAAGTCGTTTCACTGCTTATACGCAAAAAACTGCTGGGCGGGCTGAACTTTGAATACCCTGCGGGAAAAAATCCCCTGCGAACGGCCGCGCGCTGGATCCTAGATAAATTAAGCAGGGTTTTTTAAAGATAAACCGCAGATATTTGCCACATAAAGCACATAAATCACAAAAATAAATTTCTTAACTTCTATCCTTATCGCACAACTCCAAAACTTTCTTGTCTTTACCTTTGTGCTTTCTGTGCCTTTTGTGGCCAATCCTACTCTGCCAAAAAAGGGGATTCCTATA
>CAZFMJ010000018.1:0-15693 GCA_964520045.1 uncultured Elusimicrobiales bacterium
CCGACGGTTTCGGAAATGTTATTGATCTGCACGGCGGGATAGAAGATATAAAGAAAGGGATTTTAAGGGTTTTGCATAAGGCAAGTTTTATTGATGACCCCACAAGGATTTACAGGGCCGCGAAATTTGCGGGAAGATTCGGCTGGAAGCTTGATAAGACTACCGCCGAACTGGCAGGGTCCGCAGTGAGAAAAAAACTGCCGGCTTTGCTTTCAAGAGAAAGGCTTAAAACGGAGCTATGGAGAATACTTGAGGAGAAAGACTCTTCAAAACCATTCAGGCTGATGCAAAAATGGGGAATTTCAGGATTTATTCATCCGGAGCTTAAATGGAACAAACAGGCTGGCGCGGATATAGGACCTGCCGGAAGGCTGGGGATTCTTGCGTCCAAAATGAAGGAGGGGATTCCTTTTCTGGAAAGCCTGCAGTTGGAGCGCGGAATTTTTCTGCAGTTAAAACATGCCGTTGAGATGCTGAAGGATGGTTTATGTTCAAGAACAGAGCTTACGCCGCTTGAACGGCTGGTGATTTTGCGTTCCACTCCGGATCTGCCGGAACAGGCGGTGAAGCCGCTGTTCATAAACGGCGGCGATTTGCTGAAAGCCGGGCTTAAACCCGGCAAAAATTATTCGGAAATACTCAACAAGGCGGCGCGGGAGCAGTGGAAAGGGAAAATAGCCGGCAGAAAAAATGCGCTGAAATGGCTTATGGAAGAGGGTAGACGGTAAACGGGAGATGGCAGACGGCATAAAAACGAGATTGGGCTCTCCTACGTCCGTCCAAAAACAGACGGGCTGCGAAGAAGCAGGAAATTAGGAGATTACGGAAGAAGGAGAAACGATTCGCCACAAAAAGCACAGAAGGCACATAAGGGACGGCAAAGAAACAGTTTGGATATTTACACGAAGCCGCGAAGGCACAAAGAAATAGCAGGCAAAAGGGATAAGATTAAGGGATTGAGTAAGAAGAGGGAAACGGCCAACGGAGAAGAAGGCGAGACTGCTGTCCAGCTGCCTAGCCGCCTAGCCGTCAAGCCGTCTTGCTTGTGTTTTCTTTCCGGGTAACTGGGCATCCGGGAGGCTGGGCTTTGTGTTGTCCGTGTTTCCTTCCTCTGAAGGAAATAGTAATATATTCAGACAACCGGGATATAATGAACGTAAGCGATTTGATTCTTCAGATTCCGATACTCTTTTTTTCGGTCATAGTGCATGAATTTTCGCACGGCTGGACGGCTTATTTATACGGCGACGACACGGCTTATTATTCCGGCAGGCTTACTTTTAACCCCATTCCGCATATAGATTTAGTGGGCACGATAGTTTTGCCGGCCTTATGCCTGATGTCGGGGATGCCGGTTTTCGGGTGGGCAAAACCAGTGCCGGTAAATCCTCTTCGGCTTGCGAATTTCCGGAAAGATATGACTAAGGTGGCTTTGAGCGGCCCGGCTTCAAATCTGCTCCTTGTCATTATAGCCGCGGCAGGATTTAAGATGGCGCTGTTGATGCCGTGGCTTGCGCCCGGCATAAAGGCCAGCGTTTTGACGGCGTTCAGGTATGCGGTTATTATAAATCTGGCTCTGGCTTTTTTTAATCTCATACCCATTGCTCCGCTGGACGGCAGTCAGATTTTATCCGGCCTGCTTTCGGGGAAATTGCGGAATATTTACGAAAAACATATTCCCTACAGCTGGGTCATTCTTATTGTTCTGATGATGACGGGAATGCTTAAATATCTAATACTGCCCGGAATGTATTTTACTCTTGCGCTGCTTGCAAAAATAGGTTTGCCGGTATTTTAACAGCAATACATAGAACGCAGATGACGCGGATGAGTATGATAAACGCGGATAATTATAAACCCTAAAAAACCGAAGATTAAGTACAAGGTTTTTTAAACAAAAAAATCATGTTCAATCATAAAAATCAGTCCCATTCATTTCTTAAAAGCTTTGAGAATGGGACCGTCCCAAACACACTGCTTGTAAAGGATAGTTTGGGGCAGCGGTATCAGCGGTCTATGTATTAAAATTTATGAAAAAAGAAATTGTTCTTTCTGGCGTAAGGCCCACGGGAAGACTGCATGTCGGCCATTATTGGGGCGTGTTCACCAAATGGCTGGAACTGCAGGAAAAATACGAATGTTTTTTCGTTATTGTCGACTGGCATTCTCTTACGACCGCATACGAAAAAACAGCCGGCATAAAAGACAGCATCAAAGACATGGTGATAGACTGGCTTGCCTTGGGGCTTGATCCTGAAAAATGCTGTATCTTCAAACAGTCGGATGTGAAAGAGCATGCGGAGCTTGCTCTGCTTTTGGGAATGATTACGCCCGTGAGCTGGCTTTTGCGCAATCCCACGTACAAGGAACAGCTTCTTGAGCTTTACAGGCAGAAATATGCCGGGCAGAAGGCGCAGTTTTCCGCGGGCAAAACTGCAAAGGCTTTGGCGGAGACGCTTTCCGGAGCCGATGAAGAGGAACTTGCCGCGCAGTCCGAAATTTCAACGCACGGATTTTTGGGGTATCCCGTGCTTCAGGCCGCCGACATACTTCTTTACCGCGCCGGATATGTGCCGGTGGGGCAGGATCAGCTTGCGCATCTTGAGCTTACCCGCGATATCGCGAGAAGATTTTCCGATATCTACGGCGGGGGCGTTTTAATCGAGCCGAAATCTCTTGTTACCGCCTCGGCGAAAATTCCGGGAATAGACGGCAGAAAAATGTCCAAGTCATACGGCAACAGCATAGCGTTGGGAGAAGATGTAAAATCGCTGGAGGCCAAAATCCGGCAGATGTATACCGATGCGTCCAAAATAAGATTAAATGACAAGGGACATCCGGAGGGGTGCGTGGTGTTCGCTTTCCACAGGCTTTATAATCCCGGATATGCGGCAAGGGAAAACCAGTGCAAAAACGGGGAGATAGGCTGTTCCGCCTGTAAGAATGAGTTGTTTAAATTTATGGCAAAAAGCGCCGTGGAGTTCAATGACCGCAGAAAGAAATACGAGGATAATGAAAAACTGGCGGATTCCATCCTTGAAAAGGGCGCCCAAAAGGCGCGGAACACCGCCTCCGTTGTGATGGAATCCGTGAGAAAAGCGATGGGCATATGAACAATACAGAGCCAATAACAGTGCATCTTGATATTTTCGAAGGGCCTCTGGATCTGCTTTTATATCTCATAAAAAAGAACAATCTGGACATTTACAATATCCCGATTTCGCATATCACAGGCGAATATCTTGCGTATCTCGACGTAATGAAGGACTTGAATCTTGAAATAGCCGGGGAATTTCTGGTGGTGGCTTCCACCCTGATGCAGATAAAAGCCCAGATGCTTTTGCCTTCCCGCGAAGGGGCGGAAGAGGAAGAGGGGCCCGACCCCAGAGCCGAACTGGCGGCAAAACTCGCGGAATACCAGAAATACAAAGAGGCCGCCAAATTCCTTGATAAACGGTTTGATGAGTTTAAAAATATTTTTTACCGCGGCGCTCCGCGGTTTTCCGAATCCGAAAAGATACTGGACGTGGAGCTTTTTGATCTGATCGAAGCGGTCAAAAAAGCCATGGTGAAAATCTCGGATACCGGCAAATTATTTCCTGGAGAGGAGTTTCCGATAGAAGTTAAAATAGACAAGATACTTTCGCTTCTTGAAGGAAGCGAATGGATTTTAATCGATGATATATTCGCGGGCGAGACAAGAAAGTTGGGGATAATAACTTGTTTTATTGCGCTTCTTGAGCTTATTAAGCTCAGGAAAATACTGGCAAGGCAGGATGCCGCATTAGGCGAAATAAGGATATATAGAAGGGCGGTTGAATCTATCGAAAATGAACCGGTTTCAGGCGGCGCGCAGGACGGCGGAGGGGGAGAAAATGGAACAGGAACAGCTTCGCAGGGTAGTTGAGTCTCTGCTTTTTATAACGGATCAGCCGCTTTCCGCGGCAAGACTTGCGCAGCTTTCAGGCGTTAAGGATCTGGAAAAGATAAAATCAGTTCTTTCTCAGATAAAGGAAGATTATCAAAGCAGGCAGTCGGGGGTGCAGATTATTGAGGCTGCCGGCGGTTTTCAAATGGGCACAAGACCTGAATTCAGTCAGTGGATAAGAAAGCTGTTTCATGACAGGATGACTACAAGACTTTCCGCCGCGGGCCTTGAAACGCTTGCCATAATAGCCTACCGCCAGCCTATCGCAAGGGCTGAAATTGAGGCGCTTCGCGGGGTTGAAGTCATAGCTTCTCTGGAAACCCTGCTGGAGCGCAGGCTTATCAAGGTGGTTGGAAGAAAAGAATCCGTGGGCAGGCCTCTTCTTTACGGCACGACTCAGGAGTTCTTGCGGCAGTTCGGGCTGATGAGTTTTGACGATCTGCCTAAAATTGAGGAAATAAGAGCGGCGGCCAAAGAAGAAGCAAAGGGGATAACGATAGCGACAGAAGCGACCGAAGCATTTGCGGTCAAATGCGAGGAAGTGGTTGAGGCAGGAAGCCGTCCCATTCCTATAGATATTAGGACGGGACAGTCCAGCCAAGCTGGACGAAACCACAACGGAAGCAAAACAGAAACTGAGGCAAAAGAAGCAAAAGAGGCAACGGAAGCAACAGAGGCAAAAGAAATAACAGCAGCAACAGAAGCAACGGAAGAAAGAATACATAAATAAAACAAAAGATGGGAAAAGTAAAACAAAAAAAGAAAATGGAAGAGCCAAGAGGGAAGAAAATTTATAAAAGTTTTTGTTTTCCCATTTCCCATCTACCATTTACCGTCTACCTTCTACCGTTTGTTTTCTTTTTTAAGGGAGCGTTTTATGCCGGAACTTAGGAAGGACCCGATAATAGGCAGATGGGTGATTATTGCTACGGAAAGGGATGAGCGGCCGTCTGATTTCCGCCATCTGCCGGCGGATATCGAATATTCAAAGGATTGTCCGTTTTGCTCGGGCAATGAGAATTCCACTCCGCGGGAGATTTTCGCTTATCACAATCCGGGACGGAAAAAAGACGCGGACGGCTGGTGGCTGAGGGTTGTGCCGAATAAATATCCCGCGCTTCAGGTGGAAGGGATGATGAACAGGCGCGGAGAGGGCATGTATGACAGGATGAACGGCATAGGCGCCCATGAGGTGGTAATAGAGACTTCTTCTCATACCGAACAGTTTGACGATATGGACGACAAACGCGTTGAAGACGTAATCTGGGCGTACAGGGACAGAATACTGGACCTTAAGAAGGACCAGCGGATGCAGTATATCATGATTTTTAAAAACCACGGACGCGCCGCCGGAGCGACGCTTGCTCATTCTCATTCCCAGATTATAGCCATGCCGATGGTTCCCATAAGAGTAAAGCAGGAAATCGCCGGAGCCAAAGCTTATTATGACTATAAAGAAAGATGCGTGTTCTGCGACATACTGCGCGAAGAAGAATTGTGCGGACAGAGGATAGTTGAGAATAACGCGGGTTTTCTCGCCATAGAGCCTTATGCGAGCAGATTTTCTTTTGAGACGTGGATAATACCAAAGGCGCATTCCGGCCATTTTGAGGAGATACAAAAACATGAAGTGTCGGAGCTGGCGCGCATAATAAAGGCCGTGCTCGGCAAAATGCGCAGGGCGCTTAAAAATCCGGCGTATAATTTTATTATACATACCACACCTATACGCGAATCTCTTTTGCCTTATTATCACTGGCATATAGAGATAATGCCCCGGCTTAGCCACACGGCCGGATTTGAATGGGGCACCGGGTTTTATATCAATCCAACTCCGCCTGAACACGCCGCTAAATTTTTAAACGAGGCGGTATAAGAACGGCGGCAAAAGAAGCAACAGAAGCAGGGGAAGCAAAAGAGTCATTATAGCGATGAGATTGGGCGTTACTATGCCCGTCCAAAAGTAGACGTGCTGCGGAGGAGCTGGAGGAGATTAGGTAGAAGGTAAAGGAGAAACGGAAAAGAAAAAACGTAAAACTATTTGTTTTTTATCTTCTTTTTTCCGTCTACCTTCTACCGTTTACCGTCTTCCTTTTTTTATATGAATATAATAATGGCGTCGGGAGAGGCGTTCCCGTTCTGTAAGACCGGCGGTATGGCTGATGTGACGGGCGCGCTTTCGCAGGTCTTGTCAAGAATTGAAGGCAATCAGGTGGCATTATTTCTGCCGCGTTACCGCAACGCCGGTGGCGGGGCGTTTTCTCTTAGAGCCGTGCCGGGCAGATTCGTCATTCCTATAGGAGAAAGGCTGGAAACCGCGTCGCTTTCGCATGTGCAGTGGGGGAAGGTCGCGGTATATTTTATCGAGAATGCCAAATATTACGACCGGGCCGAGCTTTACAGGACAAAGTCCGGGGATTATTCCGACAATGACGAGCGGTTTATATTTTATGCCAAAGCGGTGCTTGAGGGAGCTAAATTCATAGGATTCAAGCCTGACGTGATACATTGCCATGACTGGCAGGCGGCGCTTATCCCCGCATATTTGAAAACCCTGTATTCAATCGACGGTTTTTATGCCAAAACATCTTCCGTTTTTACCATACACAACATAGCTTATCAGGGCGTGTTTCCAAAGGAAACGCTTATGAAGGCCGGATTCGGCTGGATGGATTTTACTCCCGAGAAGCTGGAATATTACGGCGGCATAAATTTTCTCAAGGCGGGTCTGGTATTTGCGGATAAAATAACTACGGTAAGCCCGTCATATGCCTCGGAAATACGGTCCGGCCCCGAGTTTGGGCGCGGGCTTGAGGGCGTGCTTAAGGCGCGCACGGCCAATATCGCGGGAGTGGTCAACGGAATAGACACCGACCTGTGGAATCCCGAGACCGATTCTTTTCTTGCAAAAGGGTATGATTCCAAAACATTTTCCAGAGGCAAGGCGGCATGCAAAAGGGCGCTTCAGCATGAATGCGGACTTGAAGAGAAAAACACTTTATTGACGGCAGGGGTGGTTTCCCGCCTTGACCCGCAGAAAGGTCTGGACATGGTTTTGGCGGCAGCTCCGGAGCTTATAAACAGAGTGCAGCTGATTATACTCGGAGTAGGAGAGCCGGCTCTGCAGGCTGGTTTTACGCAGCTGGCGGCGGATAATCCAAAAAGGGTATTTTTTAAAGCTGGATTTGACGAAGTGCTCGCTCACAGGATTTACGCCGGTTCCGATATTTTTCTTATGCCGTCCCGTTTTGAACCCTGCGGTCTCGGCCAGATGATAGCAATGCGCTACGGCGCTGTTCCGGTGGTAACATCCACGGGAGGTCTGGCGGATACGGTCTTTGGTAACGAAGAATCCGGAATATCCAACGGGTTTGTGATGAAAAACGCCGATACGCAGTCATTGGCTCAGACAGTGCATCATGCTGTTTCCGTCTTTGGAAAAAAAGAGATATGGAATCAGATCGCGCGCAACGGCATAAACGGCGATTACTCATGGGATAAGGCGGCTCAGGTTTATTTGGATATTTACGCGCAAAGCCAAAGTTTAAATAAAAGTTATGAACATTAAATTCCCCGTATTTAAGACGGCGGTCATTTCCGTCTTTGCCGTTGTCATAGTGTATTCCGCGGCTGCCGGCATTGCGGAATTGCGCGGTTTGACGCGCGAGGTGGTTTTTTCCGCCGATTGGGAACAGGTCCTTTCCGCATGCCTGCGGGAGGGGGAGGATGCGCAGTCGGTTTTGGCGCGTATGCGCACCATAGGAGTTACGGCGCTGATTGCAAAAGACCAGACGCTTGAAGATTTTGAGCGCAGAGGGCAGGCGGTAAGGTTTTCAGGTCCTGAAGCCGCAAAACTTAAGTGGCTTGGGATAGTGGATGAAAAAGCGCCTGTTGATTCCAGAACGATATGGGTTAAAGACGAACAGCTTGCTTCGGACATCGCGGCTATAGTGGCGGAGAACGGGCTTGAGTTATCAACGCGCAGCGTGCAGGGATTTAGGATTCTGAGTTTTCAGAAAGATTTCTGGTCTATGGAATTTACCGTCGGACCGGATCCGGCGGCGCTTGCCGAAGCGGAAACCGCCGGCATGGCGGTCATTATAGAGCCGGAGGATCCGCGCGGACTTTCAAAGGCGGCGCGTCGTTATCTTTCCGGCATGGAGGCGCTTTCTGCCGGGATACTCGCCCAATCTCAGCGCTCAAACGAGAAAGATATCGAATATGCGGGCAGATACAACAGATGGATAATCTCGCCGGTTAAGGCGCGCGCCCAGGCCTGGATGAAATCGGCGGAAATTTACATGACGCCCCCAGGCAGGGCTTCCTATAGAAGCAGATATCTGCCGTTTCTCGCTCTTGATGCCTTAAATGAGGATTCCGTAAGATTTTTAAGATTCAGTCTTAACACGGATAAATCCATAGAAGAAAATCTTTCTTCACTCAGAGATGTGGCAAGGGCTTTGCGCAATGCGGGTTATGAAACGGCATTTCCTTCTTTTGCCCAGCAGAGATTTCCCGATGATTTTCTGCTGATGAAATTTTCGCGGGGCTGGAAGGCTGGAATTATGGGTATTTTCGTCCTTATTCTGGCCGCCGCAGTTCCGCTCGCGGCGGTTAAAATTGCGGTCCTGGTTTTGCGCAGATCCGTCCGCATAACTTTGGATAGCCTTTCCGGCCGCGGATCAGGCGGATGGCATGATGCTCTGCTTCAGGCTTCTTCGCCGGTATGGGAGGTAGGGGCGGGACTGTCCGCGGTTCTGGCTGTTTCATTGCTTGGCGGCATGTGCGTGCATGCTCTTGCGCCTTTGGGTTTTCCGGGAGGTTACAGGACAGGCGCGTTTATAACCGGTTTTCTTCCGGTAACCGCGGCGGTTTTTGTGCTGTACAGGGATATTCTTGTAAGTCTTTCAAGATGGTATCACAGCGTTATTTCAGTGAAAGATATCGTCTTTATTCTTCTGGCGGTGTTTTTTGTGAAGCTTATTTTTGATCCGATGGCGGTTATCGTCCATTCTAAAAGACTGCTTTCTTTCGTATGGCTGCTGGAAGATAATTTTCCGGCTCTGCGCAGGCATTGGAGAGAAATATTATTCGCCTATCCCGCCCTCCTTGTTTCTTTTTGGCTTTATGCCGGAAAATTTGCTTCCGATACCGGGCCTGATTCAAAATTTTTCCGGGGCAGGATATTCGGCGGAGATTTCAGGCCGTTTATGCTTTTAGGCCTTGCCGCGCCGGTGTTGATCTGCTGGAACAGCGCAAGACCCGAAATCCCGTTTTTTTCGACCTGCCGGCAGATTTCGGTCAGCGCGTTTGCCGGAAGCTTTTTGGGCGCCGGTTTTCTTGCCGTTCTGGTTTTTGTCCGCAGGATACTAAGAGCAAGATAAGGCAGGATTGCAATGGAGCATGGGACATCTTTCCCAATTGTTTATGGGCCATTTCCCTTTTTTGACGTAGGTCTAAAGTTTCTTGTCCGGCTTTCCCTCCTTGTGTAAAATAATAATACTTAGCACCTAAGCAGTTATAAAGTCCCTTGTAATTCCGGAAACAGGTCCGGGAGCATCCACTCTGCCACCGTTAATTTAATGGCGGATCACCAGGGGAACGAATACTGAAGTAATTCGTATTCGTTCCCCTTTTTTATTTTACGAAGACAAATAGGAACTGAAAATTTATGATAAAAACGATTGCGGTTGTTTTATGTATGGCTGGCGTATCTCAGCCGGTCTTTTCAACGGAAAATAATATTTCTTGTGCCGAGCGGGATAATCCGTATATCAATTCCGACGTGCAAAGCTATGTCGAAACCGCTTACGGGTATATGAAACCATCAAAAAAACCCGCCGATTTTCCGGAAAACTCCGGTAAAACCGGATTTGCGGGGAAGACAGACATTGCAGCAGTTTCTCAATCCGGCCCCCGCGTTTCTTTTTCACCGATCAGGGATATCATAAAGGAAAGGGCGTCTAATCCCAAAACTGAAATTTCTGAAGCGACCGATCCCGCTTTATATAAACTTGAAGCATCCGCGGCCGGCGCGGATGCATATCCCATAAATGAAACCGCGGCTCCCGCGCCTGTTCCCCCCGCATATATGAATCATGAAGCGGGAAAGGAAAAAATTCTTGATGCGCTTAACTCCGTCCCGGCGCCTGTTCCCGGTCCTTTGCTTTTTCACAAGCCCGCAAATCTGGCCGGAATGGATTATAAGGTGCGCTTCGCCGGCACTCCGGGCGCCATGGCTAAATTTGTGCCTCCGCTCGAAGAGCCGGGGTACGGATATATACACAAGGATTACCTATTTGTTTCCGTGACGGCAATGCGCAAAGACTGCGGCGATGCCGCGCGCAGATTGTCCCGCGAGACGGGGTTTATATCTATGGTTCCCGCCGGTATAAATAAGAAAAACACGGAATTCAGCGGCTGGGTTCCGGCGGATAATTGGCGGCTTTTTTTATCTCATCCGTGCGTTGAAAAGACATCGCTGAGGCAGTCTCCCGAAAACACGGACCGGCAGGTCCTTAAATCAGAGGTCTATGTTAAACTCAGCGTGCCGCGCAGTTATGATCCCGGCGAGTTTCTTAATATAGCGTTAAAAAGGATGAATGACGCGGCGGGGTTTACGTGGAAAAGGACGATTGACTTTTTTTCGGGGCGTCCCGCCGACAGCGGGTATTATTCAGCGCCGTCCCTTGTGCTGATGCTGAAGGGATCGGTTCCTGCGGATAAGGCGTTGAAGCTTTTTGAGTATCCCGCTGTTATGCGCATAGAATCCTCGGATTCGCCTATGGTTTATAAAGAGCCTCAAGCGCAAATCGAATCGAATGGCGGGGCTTCGCTGGCGATGTTGAGCCGAAACGGGGATTTAAAAGATTCCCTTAACCAAAATCCCGGCATTCCGGCGCCCAAACCCATGTCTGCGCAGCGGCCGGGAAACAAGTCCCTTACGGATAACGGCGTTTATAACGAAACCGGTTTCGGCATGATTTATCCCGCAGTTACGGTTCCCTTTTTTCTGGGCTTTCCGATGGCTATTCCCGCCTATAATCAGCTTATATTCTAATCCCTTTTTACATTTCCGTAACACAGCCTCTTGACAATCTAGTTCCATCTGTTATACTTATCCTGCTTCAGGGAAATTTCGTAAATAGTTGTCCGTTATTTTTGCGCTTGACAACATGGTGGAAAGTTAAGGACAATAAATTTCTGCCTGTGCGGAGGGAGTTGGTTGGGGTACCGTAAGAATTATTTGTAATTTTAAAAAAAAGAGATTGATATGGCAAAAAATATATTCTTGTGCATCTGTCTGGTTCTTTTGTCTTGCCCCGGGATGGTTTTGAGCAAAGAGGATAACGCTTCTTCCGATTCAAGGGCATGGCGGACGCTTCAGATGAAGGTACAGTCCTCCCTGTCCGATTCTGAAAGTCTTAAAGAATTAAGGGAATTTATACGCAGATATCCCAACGGCGAGCATGCTTCGGATGCCCGGTTTGCCATAGCGGAAATTCTTTTTCAGAAAAGCCAGTATGCGATAGCAAAGCCTCAGTATGAGCTTATGGCGGCTGAAAAAGATTCGACTTACGGCGATGATTCCATGCTGCGTCTCGGGGAGATTTGCTATAACACGGGCGACAAAAAATGCGCGCGGGAGCAATGGGACAAGCTGGCTGATAAATTTTTCGGCGAATCGGCGATGGTGGCCGAGGCGATGTACGGGATTATACTTTGCGACCTGCATGAAAAGGATTATCTTTCCGCAAAACAGAGACTGGAAAAACTTGTTAAAAACTATCCTTTTTACAGCGGGCTGGCCAAGATCAATGAGATTTACGGCCTTATTTATTTTCAGGAAAAAGAATTTGAGAAAGCGGTGGACGTTCTTGAGGATGTGAACACTCCGGCCGCGGCGTTTTACAGGGGCCTGAGTTTTTTTCATCTTAAGCGTTATCTGGAGGCGGCTGAATCGTTTAAGAAACTTACTATTATCACCTCCGGAACATATGCCGAACTGGGGGCATATTTCAAAGCCGAGAGCTTCAGGGCGGGGAAAAACAATACCCTTGCGGCGCAGGCGTATGCGCAGTTCATAGAGCAATATCCCAAAAGCAATTTAAAGCCGTACGCCTATGTTCAGCTTGGGCAGAGCCTCTATCAGCTTAACAGGATGGCTGAGGCTGAAAAAGTCATCGCGGTCGTGAAGCAGATGAAGATCTCGCGCGACATAAAGATTTACGCGATGTACATCGAGGGTGAATTGGCCGCCAAAAAAGGGGATTTCAAGAGCGCTGTCGCGGTGCTTGATCTTGCGCGCAGGATAGTCAACAGCGTGGACCAGCCAGATCTTTATGCCATAGTGATGACGGCCAAAGGCTATTATCTTCTTAAAATGGGCGAGTTTAAAGCAGCCGCCGACGTAATGAGCGAGCTGATACACACGATGCCTTATCATCCGCTGGGAGTGCCGGCCTGCATGATATTAGGGAACGCCGCTTACGAGCGTAAGGATTGGAGTCAGGCTATCTCGGCTTATGAGACCGCCCTTCTTAAATATAAATATTCCGTGCTTTCGGACGTGGCCATGGCCATGCTTTTGCGGACTTATTATGCCGCGGAAAAATATCAGGAGCTTGTTACCAATGCCAACAGAGTGATGAAGGTTATAAATGCGGAATTTCCCGCGCAGGACACTCAGTGGAGGACTTACGGTTATTATGTCCTGGCCGAGGCGTATTATATGATCAAACAGTATGCCGACGCTTCCAATTATTACCTTAAATCCATGAAGCATCCTTATTGGGTGCAGGAAGCGAGGCTTTGCCTGGCATGGTCGCGCTATCATGAGGAAAAATATCCCGAGGCTATAGCGCTTGCAAAACAGGTGATGGCCGATCCCAATATCCTTCCGGAGCGCAAATCCAGCGCCTATTTTCTTATGGCCGCCAGCTATTTCAACCAGAAAAATTACAGCGCGGCCATAGACGGTTTTAATACTTTCAGGAGACATTTCCCGAAAGACGAGCGCGTTGCGGAAAGCTATCTGCAGGAGGGGCTCGCCTGTAAGCAGGCAAAATATTTCAAGGACGCTCTTGCCGCATGGGAAAAGCTTATCGCTCTGTATCCGAACAATCCCGCGGCGCAGGATGCGCAGATGCAGGCCGGAAAGCTTCATTTCGAAGGCCGCCAGTACAAAACAGCCGTGGCAATGTTCGTAAAATTCCTTCAGAAATGGCCGCAGTCGCCCCAGGCGCCGGAGGCGCAATGGCTGACGGCGCAGGCCTATTACAATGACAGGCAGTATGATCCGGCGATAAAAACCTACCAGCTGTTTCTGGAGTCATATCCGAAAGATTTCAGGGTTGAAGACGGCAAGAACCAGCTTATGATGTCTTATTACCACAGGGCAATGAGGAGCAAAACTCCCGAACACCTTGCCGAATTCGTGGAACTCTATCCGAAGAACGATCTTGCCGCCGACGCCCAGTATCAGCTTGGGCAGATCGCTTATACAAAAAAAGACTGGCCGGCGGCGGTCAGGGAGCTTCGAAAGCTTCTTCTTAATTATCCCGGGAATGCCCAGTCTCCCATGGCTCTTCTGGCCATAGCGCATGCGCAGGAATATATGAAAAATCTGGACGGCGCCATACCTGAATACGAGAGCCTGCTTAATCTTTTTCCCTCCAGTTCTTTTGCGCTGGATGCGGCGATGCGGCTGGGCGCGATATATTATAACCGGGAAAAATATAAGGATGCCGCAAAGAAATTCCAGTTCGCGGCTGAAAGAGAGGCTCCTAAGCAGGTGCGTGCCGATGCCGCTTTTAATACGGCCGTTTCGTATAAGATGGCGCAAAGTTACGGCGACGCAATCCACGCTTATGAGAGTTTTATCAGTAATTATGATGATGATCCGCGTCATTTTGACGCTCTTCTCGATATAGCCGGCATATATAAGCTGAAAGAAGAGCATCTTAAAGCTGTTGAAATATACAACAAGATATTGGAAAGCAAAAATACGAAAATGACGGCTGTGATGAAGATGGAGATGTACAGGCAGATAGGCGAGATATATCTTAAATCGCTCAATAATAAAGAAAAGGCTATGGTGGCGTACAGCCAGCTTGTCCCGCTTGTTCCGCAGAAGCATGATATAAGGCTTTTGGGTCTGGCGGAATTGGCGGCGCTTTATGAGGAAAGGGAGGATTGGCTCAGGGCTTTGGACATATATAAGCATATCCAGGCCAGCGGCGGACGCAAAGACTGGGTCGCCAGCGCGGTCGAGAGGGCGAAGGATATACAAAAATATATGCGCGCAAAGAGAGCCAAGGCGGCCGCCGGCTCTTCGGGGGCATCCGCCGCGCCGCAGACGCAGAGCGATTCCAAGAAGAAAAAAAGCGCTGACAAGGAGGCGGACCATGCGGATAAACAGATTCAGGCGGATGTGGCGCTGGAAAAAATAGGCGCGCCCAAAAAATGACGGTAAATGCAGATTGTAGCGGCTACAAACTAAGGGGGAATAAATTATGCAGGATGCGGGAATGACAAACGTAGCGTTTCAGACATTTCATTCGGTGTTTATACTTGTCGTCTTGTTCGTGTGTTCTCTGATGTGCGTTGCTTTTATAGTTGAAAGATGGCTGTATTATAAAAAGATAAGCATAAATCCCGAAAAAACGCTTCTTAAGATCCGGAACAGCCTCATAGCCGGCCGCTTGGAGGAGGCGCTGGAAATCCTGGGGGATGTCGAAAACAATCCTATCCTTTCTGTGGTTCAGGTGGGGATAAGAAACGGCAAACTGGCGAAGGAGCAGGTGTCTGAAATCATGCGGGCATGCATGATAAAGCAGAAAATGCGGCTGGAAAAATATCTGGGAGTGCTGGGCACCCTCGGAAACACCGCGCCGTTTATAGGACTACTGGGCACAGTGATGGGAATAATACAGGCGTTCCGCGATCTCGCGGGTCCCCAGGCTCAGGCTAACGGCGCCACCGTGGTGGCGACGGGAATAGCCGAAGCTCTGGTGGCTACCGCGGCGGGGCTTTTTGTGGCTATTCCGGCCGTTGTGTTTTATAATTATTTCCTTAAAAAGGTCAAGAATTTCATGAGCGAAATGGAAGTGACGGCCATGGAAGTGCTGGTTATGCTGTCTATGGGGCGCAATAATGCAAGCTAGCTCTTCCTCTTCCGAAGAGCCGATAACGGCGATAAACATCACGCCGCTGGTGGATGTGTCGCTTGTCTTGGTTATAATCTTCATGATAACAATGCCGTTTCTCATTGAAAAGGGCATGAAGATAAAATCTTCCGCGGAAAAAATAACGCAGGTAAGTTCCGTCAACGAGCCCGTGCTGGTGGAAGTAACAGAGGATAAGCTGATAGTAGAGGGCCGGTCTGTTACCGCGGAGGAGATGGAAGGTTTGCTCAAAAAAATTATGGACAAAAGGCGCATTTTTACCGTGGCGGTATCCGCAAAGCCTGCGGTTACGCACGGAAAGATCATAGATGCGTTGGATCATATAATGGCGTCGGGGGCCCAGGATCTGGACCTGCTTGACCCTGAGGAGGCGGGCGGTGGCCGGAAACAACGTCGTTGAAGAAGATAATATAATTTCGGAAATAAACCTCACGCCGCTGGTGGACGTGTCGCTGGTGCTGGTTATAATTTTCATGCTTGTGGCGCCGTTTTTTTCCAAGATATTAAAGCCTCTTATTCTTCCCGACGCCGCCAAAGCTTCGCTTAACGACCAGAACACGATAAAGGTGTCGGTGTTCC
>CAZFMJ010000018.1:15703-44037 GCA_964520045.1 uncultured Elusimicrobiales bacterium
ACTCTTGCGGTCAATACCGTCGTCGTAAGCGAAGCGGAAATGGGGCCCGCCATCCTTAATGAAGTGGCGAACGGCAAGTCGCCGTGGGTGCTTGTGAGAGCCGGGGTTGATATTCCTTACGGCAGAGTAATGGCGATAGTTAAAATGGTCAAGAAATCAGGAGTGAGCAGAATAGCTTTT
Organism: uncultured Elusimicrobiales bacterium; assembly: GCA_964520045.1. GTDB lineage: Bacteria > Elusimicrobiota > Elusimicrobia > Elusimicrobiales > CAZFMJ01 > CAZFMJ01. Next base: position 15,884 of record CAZFMJ010000018.1, read on the forward strand.
GCGACCCGTCCTAAAAATATAGAGGAAAAAACCGGCGGAGGCGCCATATGAGAGCCGACGAGACGGCAGTTCTTGTGCTTCCGGACTTCAGCGATGACTCCCGGATGGGAAAGCCGGTTGTGACTTCGCTTATACTGCATTCGCTGTTATTGTTTCTTCTCGCCTCCGTGGCAAGCAATGTCACGATGATAGCTCCGCTTGAGCCGGTGAAAGTTCTTGAAATAAACGTCATAGGGAAAGAGGATCTCGCGCTCAGGGGAACTGGTAATGACTGGGCGGTGGGTCCGCTTGCCGACAAAACCATGCTTGCCCAGCGCGCCAAGCTCAAGGGGCCCGTGCTTAAAGGCAATACTCCGAAAATTTCAAGGGGAGTGCGCAATGCCGAGGCTGAGGATGATTCGGTTCCCGATCTTAAAGCCGCCGGGCCGTTGTTTTCGTCTCACGGCAGGCATATCGGAGCGGGCGTGGGCAGGACTAAAATTTATGTGTCCGCAAGCGCCGTTAAGCTGGCGGCCGGAGGGCGTGAAAAGGGAGCTCCGGGAGAGGGACTTGTGGGCATACCGGACGGACCCGTGGATCTGGGGGCCGCGCGCGGAGCGGGCGGAACCGGCGGCGGAACCGGCAATTTTCTTGCCGGCGGCGAAGGTTCGGTAAACGGCGGAGATATTCTTTCGCGCAGGGGCAGGCCGATACTTGCGGAGTATCCGCTGGCTTCCGATAATGCGATGCGCAAAGGGGCCATAAAAAAATATTCCGATCTTCCGCTTCCTTCCGATGATTTTTTTTCAATCGTGGGGCCGTTAAGCGGGCGTAAAATACTTAAGATGGCGCTTCCGAGATATCCGCGCTGGGCCGAGGAGCAGGGGCTGGAGGCGCAGGTGGCGGTAAGGCTTACGGTTACGGCCAAAGGCAGGGTTAAACCGGATCTGGTCATAGAGAGGACGTCGGGATATCCGGATCTTGACAATTTGGTGCTGGAGGCCGTGCGTAAAATGCTTTTTTCGCCTCTTTCCGGAGGCGCCAGACACGATGAGTGGGGCGTGGCGGCGTTTAACTTCAAGCTTTCAAAGAGATAATTATGAAAAATATAAAAATAATGATTGCGGTTTTAGCCTGTTTCACCGCCGCCGCGGTATGGGCGCAGAAAAAACCCGGCGCCCAATCGGGAGATCTCAAACAGATAGTCATAGAGGGCACGCCCAGAATGCAGATGCGCGGCGACAAGCCTTTATATGTTCCGGAGCTTAACCCGAAAGAGCCCGTGGAGACTTTTCTTAATGATCATATCTCGGAAAACAATCCCATTGAAAAAATTTTGGTTTCCTTCCCGCCGTATCTTCCCCCGAAGCTGGGTTCGGACATAGTCCTTTCGCCTTGGCACGGCAAGCTGGTGCAGTCTCCCGTGCTGTATCTTATGATAAAACAGCCTGCCGGCATAAAAATAGCGCAGTGGCGCATGGTGATAACGGACGATCAGGGCAAGGTGTTCCGCATGATAAAAGGAAAGGGCAATATGCCGAAGGCGGTTTCATGGGACGGCTTCAGCGAATCCGGCCAGCAGCTTAAAGTCGGGCATTCATACGCGTATTCCCTTTCCGTGCTTGACGAATCGGACGTCCCCACGTATCTCTTCGGAAAGACTATAAACGTGGGGGGATTCGCCGGCGAATCCGGCGGGAAAATGACCCTGAGCCTGGATACCAAGATTTTGTTTATAAAGGGGCCCGCGTTTTCGCCTCAGGGAAAGGCGTATATGCTGGAGGCCAGGGACTGGCTGAGAAAAGTTATAAACTGGAAAATTTCCATCAATATCTATGACGACGACGTAGATCTTGCGCAGAGGCAGGCCGAGATGATAATGGAATATCTTGAGAAAAGCCTGCACATCTCCAAAGGATTTCTGTCCGCCAATGGAAAAGCGCCGGATAAAAGCCGCTATTTGAGAACCGAAATAATCGCGCGAAAATTTTAAGGTTTGAGGAAGATAAAATATGAAAATCAACAAACTTCTTTTTGTTGTATTGTTCCCATTTCTTCTGACAATGAATGTCTGCGCGGCCCCCGATCATTTCGATCTTACTCCCGCCGTTCAGGGCTCTTTCGGCGGGGGGGTGCAGAACGGGGCGCATCCGTATACGCTTAACGCCGGAAACTGCTATAACCTTACCGTGACCGCAAAGGACTCAGTAGGCAATACGGATACGACTTTTAGCGGCGCGGCCGGAAGCGTGATTATTACGCAGTATACCCTTGACCAGATGGGTGGAACGAGCATCCCGGCCGTAGGACTTGCAAAAGCCAATGAAATCATTCAATTGGGCAAGTCGACGGTGTCCGCGGGGCCTTTTGTAAACGGTGTTTTTACGTTCGGAGCGGGAGACAGCCCAAGCACGCAGATCTGCTTTTATTCCGGGCCTCGTCCGCCCAATGACTATACTTCGACTTCGGCGGTTGGGGATTTTAAGCTTAAGGCGGAGCTTGCGTCCGACCCCGCGGTGACGGGACAAAGCGTGGGTTATATTGTCTGGCATAACATACCCAGAAAAATGCTTGTCATACCGCCCGGGCAGGGGTATGAGGCGGCAAGCATATACGGCTCCACCGGAGCTTCCGTTTCACAGAGGATAGGGGTTCCGTTCCGGGTTTACGCAAAGCTTACCGACAGCTATTGGAATAGGATTTTGAAAGACGCAAGAACCAGCGATACTGTGCGGTTCAGCGCCTCCGTTTCGGCTTTAAGTTTTAATCCGATTTCAATCGCAATGGTGGACGGCCAGACAAGTTCTATCGCCACCATAGTAAGCTCCGCTGTCTGCGGTTCCACTATAACCATTACCGCGGACGACATAACGTCCAATGCGAACAATAATTATGTTCTTCCCGACACCGCGGAAGTATATGTTGAGGCATGTCCGGGAGGAATTCCTTCGGGGCCGATACAAAACGAGGGATTTTTTCAATTGACCGTTCCGGGCGTGGCTACGGCCGGGACTCCTTTTTCCATGACCGTCACGGCAAAAAATGTCACAATTGCGGACACCTCGGGAGACGTGAGCTACACCGGACAGCTCCTGCCTCTGGTTGCCGTGTCGCAGACGCAGTTTTCCCTTGCTCCCGGCAGTCTTGGAGTCCCGACTTTTGCTTTTTCTGCCGATGACGGGGCCGCCGATCCCAGCGACCATGTCAGCACTTTTAACCAGACTTATACCACGGCAGGCACAATATGGATACAGCTTGTGGCTGAAAATCCTTCTGCTTTGGCGGGATCCAGCGCCATAGGGGGACCGATATTAGTTTTTCCCGGCTCTCCCACGAGGATAACGGCATCCGCCGTTCCCAACGTTATAGGGCCGTTGGCTACGTCGCTTATTTCATTGGCCGTGGTGGATCTTTACGGCAATGCCGTACCAAATTACGGATTGCGCGCCCAGATGATTGAAGGCATATACGGAATATTGTCCGACAATAATATCGCTACCAATTCGTCGGGGCAGGCCACTATCATTTACACCAGCGGTCAGATTTCAGAGAAAGTCAAAATCCGAATATCCGACCCCAATGGAGCGCTTTCAAGCGTGGATGTGGAAATAACAGTTTCTCTCATCGGGGACGCGAAAGTTGGTATATATCCCAATCCGGTTAAAATAACGCAAAAACCGGTAAATATAGAATATAAACTGGACGAGGACGGCGAGGTCAAAATACTGATAACGGATGTAATGGGGCAGGAGGTATGGCGCAAAACTTACGCCGCGGGCTCGGCCGGCGGACGCGCGGGATTTAACGTGATTCAATGGGACGGCAAGAACGGCATAGGCAGAACCGTGGCGGTAGGTATTTACGGGGCGCATCTCGATATAACCAGCCGCGGCCAGACTACAAGGATCAATTCAAGATTCGGAGTTTGGAAATAATTTTTTACGAGGTGAATTTTATGAAATTGCGACGGATGTTTTATGTTTTGTTTATTCCGATGTTTTTGCAGTCTGCGGCTTTTGCGTCCACTCCGGATGCGGGTCTTCCGGGAGCGTATCTTAACTATATCGGCGGAACAAGGGCCAATGCCATGGGACGCGCTTATGTCGGCATAGCCGAAGGAGCCGATGCCCCTGCATGGAATCCTGCCGGCCTGGGTTTTTTGCGGCCTAATACTTTTAGCCTTTCTCATGCGAGAACGGTAGAACAGGCCAGTCTTGACAACATAATGTATGCCCAGCCGTTTTTTAAATGGGGCGCTTTCGGTCTCGGATATTCAAGGCTTAATTCGGGGGCCCTTACGCTGACCGATGACTTAAACAGGGTTTTGGGCGATTTTCGGGATGTGCAGGAAACCTATATGATAGGCTACGGCATTGCGGTGCTTAACCGCAGCGCTCCAAAAAGAATTCTGCGCAGGGTTGCTGTGGGGGGAACCCTGAAATATTCCAGGCAGAAGCTCTATAACGCCAAAGCCAACGGCTGGGGAGCGGATATAGGCGTACTCGCAAAATTTAAGCACAATTTAAGCGCCGGCATGCGGATACAGAATCTCATGGCTCCGGCTCTTGAGTTTGAGACCGGCAAAGACGAGTTTCCGCGCGTTATGACGATAGGACTCGGGGCGGGTCTGTGGAAGGACCGCATTATAATCGCTTCCGATTTTGAAAAAGCGCTTGATGTCGATCAGAAATTCAGATGGAAGATGGGGCTGGAGGGGGCGCTTTGGAATACCCTTGATCTGCGCGGGGGATATGATTTTAAGCAGAAGGAAGTGACTTTCGGAATAGGATATAAATGGGGCAGTTATGAGGCGGATTATACGTCGAGTTCCAATGATATAGGGCTTTCTCACCGCTTCGGCCTGGCCTATTCTTTCGGGGGATATCCCGTCGTAATTCAGGCCGATCCGGAAACGTTTTCTCCCGTGGGCCTTAAGAAAAGGACTACATTCCACATAAGAATGAATCATACCCAGAAAATACATGAATGGATTTTGGAAATAAGGAATCAGAGCAATGATATGGTCGCCTCCTACAGGGGCAGCGGCGAGCCGCCTTCCGAGCTTACATGGGACGGGTCCACACAGAAAGGCGTTATGGTCGCCGCAGGCTCGTATGTCTACACCCTGCTTGTGACGGATATGGAAGGCAGAAAAGAGAAAACCCCTCCGCAGATAGTGCGCGTGGATTACGGCACGCCGCTTGACACTCTTGAAATGCAAACCAGATAAGCTGCTATCGCGGTAATCTGAAATGTATAATAAAAAAATTTTTATCCTGCTGATTTTTGTCAATTTGCTTTGCGTCTTCATGGAGCGCGATGCCGCGGCCGGTTATTGGACCAGGCGTAAACTGGAAAACGGGATTGAGATGATAAGGACCGGCAGGGACCTTAACGCCATGGATTATTTGACCGCGGTATGGGTGGAAGGCGATTTTGAGGAGAAGCAGATCGCGGCTTTTTATCTTCACTGGATGGGCGAGAGAAGGTTTGAGAAGCCCCCGACGTTAAAGGAATTGAAAAAAAGGGGGACGGCCTATGGTTTTAAGATCAACGGCCCCGCGGCTAAACCTTCGGGAAAACGGGTGGTAAAGCCTACGGTTGTTATTTATCATACCAGTCTCAAGCCCATGGGTGTGATATCGGCTAAAAAAGCCGCCGATAAAAAATCCAAAAGCGGGAGACGGGTGTATGCGACGGATTTGAGCCGCAGATATCGGAACGTAGACAGGCCGGGGCCGGCGGTAATAAGCAGAAAGAATGAAAACATCCGTCCGGACTATAAAAAATCCGCGCCTGCCCGTGAAGGACAAGCTGAGCGAACGGAACAAAAAGAATTTAGGAAAGAAGTTCGAAGGGAATCTCCGAAAGAAGTTCCAAAAGAAACCCGAAAGGAAACTCCGAAAGAAACTTCAAAAGACGCTTATAAAGATGATGATGATGATGATGCCGAGGAAATTCCCAGACCGCAGCATGTTTCAAGCGGAGTAAAATTTAACAGCGAGGGGGACAAACAGGACGGCGAGCAGGATGTTTATTACGTGGATACCTCAAATGTGGAATATGCCGAAAGCGGATCCTCCGGCTTGCCGGAGGAAAGCGCGGACGTAAAAGCGGATGTAAAAAAAGAAAATAAACCCGCTGAATTCGTGGAAACCGTGGATTTCGGCCCTGTTTCAACCGTGGAGGAGCCGCAGGTGAATGTTACGGTGGTTGAAAATAAAAAACAGGAATCAGCGGCGATGGATTCGGATAGGGCGGAGAACAAGGCTCCGTCCGGACCTCTTGCGGATATTAAGGTTAAAGAGGTGACCGCCTCCGTCCCGGAGATAAAGGAAGAAGGCGGCATCCAAAAAGGTCCCGAAGTTCCCATCGTGGTCAATGCCGAGGATAAGGAATTTTCCGGCCGGGGAATACAGCTGGCCAAATTTGAACCGGCAAAGCGCGATTTGATAAAAGTGGAGGACGCCGGTTTTTCCGATGACGGATCCGAATCGGAATCGGAAGAAAAGGTTATGGAAATATCCTTTAAGGAAAATGACATGTCGATGCCCGATGATTTGGTTAATGCGGTGGAGGGGGTCGGGAAAATTCTTTCTAAAAATTCCGACGAGGTGATAGTCAGGGGATTTTCATCCCCTATGGAAATCAACCCTGAAAATATCGCCAAAGTCAGGGCGAAGCTGGTGGAGAAGATTTTGAGAAAAAAAGGGAAAGTTTCGGCAAGCCGCATTTCTGTTGAATGGGGAGTGGGCATAAATAAGAACGACCAGCGGGTCGTGATATTTAAATAAATCTATGACTACTCAAAGTAGTCAGAATTCAGGAGACAGAATTAAGACGTCCCAAATAAACCTGAATGGTAGTAGTAACCTTTTTTATTGATGGAAAACGACAAGATAGAAGTTATTGTGTCCGCTCCCAGGGAAATACGGCAGAAGCCGGCGGCATTATCCTGCTCCGCGCCCAGAAAACAGGCCGGAAAAGGGCTGTGGCCTCTGTTCTTCGCCATCCTTTGTGTAACCCTGCTCGCCGAAGCGGTGTTGTTTGTCGATACGCAGCTGGCCGGTATCAATAAAATACTTAAAGATGATTTCAGGATTATTCTTATCCCCGGCGGCAAAATCCCCCTTGACCAGGCTAAAGTTACGGAAGAAAAAATAAGGGCGCTGTCCGGAGTGGCTGATGTATTTTTTGTGGACAGCCAGACAAGGCTGGAGCGGCTTCAGCGCTGGGATGCGGACATAATTCACTCCATAGTCCTTTTGGGAAAAAATCCTATTCCTGATTCATTTGAAATACATATTGAAGAAAAGGCTTTGGGAGACGCGGCTTCTTTGGCGGAATCTGCCAGAGAAGCCTGCGGCGCGGGCGCTGAAGCTAAATATAAACCGGTGCAGGCTTATGCCATACTGCAGGTGCTTTTTTACAGGCGTTTTTTCGCGTTTTGCCTGAGCGCCTCGGCGTTTTTCCTCATAGTCGCCGGGGCTGCGGTTATTGCGGCGTATTTTCTCAGACACGGCGGTTTTGTTCCGGAATTCGGCCGTTCATGGCCGTATATAGCCGCGGGGGCCGCAGGAGCGGCGGACGCCATGATCATAAGCTTTGCGATAGTGTACCCCATAAAATATTTAAGTCCGCTTTGGGAGTGGCCTCAATGGCACCAGCATGCCTGTATAATTTTAGCCGGAGCTTTTTTCGGATGGCTTTTTTTTAGATGGAAAAACACATAATTTTCACTTTCTTGACGGCCGTATTTTTATGCTGCGGCCAGACCCGCCTGCCAGTAGTCGGGCAGGCATACGCCCAAAACCGTTCCGGAAATATTTCAAAGCATAAAAAAGATCTGGAAACCATTCAGCTGCAGATTGAAGAAAGGCGCAGGGAGCTGGAAAAATACAAAGAGCAGGAAGGGGCGCTTCGCAGCGCCGTAGACTCGCTTCAGGCAAAAGATTCGCAGGACCGGAAAAAGCAGGATAAGCTGAAGATGCAGATGAGGGAGGCGCAGGAAAACAGGATAGATTCCGAAGAAAAATATAAGGCGCTGAATTCAGCTTACGAGCAATGGGTTTCCATACTGGCTGATGAAACGCAGGCTTATATATGGAACAAGGAGCTGGAATTTCCTTATTACTCCAGCGATGAGCTTTTCGCCATGTTTTTTATTAAGGCTGAACTTGGCAGAAAATATTATCTTTTGGATAAAATAAAGGGAGAGAGCAGGGATGTTTCCAAATCCGTGCAGCAATGGAAAGAAACCGGCCGCGCTTTAAAATCCAAGACCACCCAAATAGAAACCCAGCGCAGCGTGCGCAAGACCGCCTGGAATGAAAAGCTTTTGGCTTTAAATGAGACGCGGCAGAAATACCGCCAGATACTCAAAGAAGTGGATGAACTTAAAAATTCCGCGCTGGGCCTGTCCCGCATGGTCAAGAAGCTGGAAAGCCAGTCGGCTTATAGGTCCGCCGACAGCCGCAAGGAAATGCTTCTGCCGCGCAATTCTCTGCCTTGGCCGGCGGAAGGCAGGATTGTGAGCGGTTTCGGCAGGGAAGAAGTGCCTGAGCTCAAAACCTGGCTTGTGCGCGAAGGCATACGGATAGAAACGGCGAAATCCAGCCCCGTAAGGTGCGTTCTCGGCGGCAAAGTGATTTTTTCGGGTCCGTTTAAATCGTACGGAAATGTGGTAATAATCGATCATAAGGAAGGTTTTTTCACTGTATACGGTCTTCTTGACGCGATTGCGGTTAAGAAAGGAGAATGGATTGAAGCGTTGTCTCCGATAGGAACAGCCGGCATGGATACGCAGGAAGTTTCGGGCAGAAAACCGGACAGGCGGGTTCAGGGCAGCACTCTTTATTTTGAAATAAGGACGGGAGCGGATGCGGTGGATCCTATGCTGTGGCTTGTGAAGAAGTAGCCGGACAGAAAAGAGGTGAGAAGATGTCACCAAGTCACCAGACAGGAAAAAGTCACCTGTCACCAGTTTCCAGCCGCCGAGCGTAGTCGAACTGTGGTCATTCCCGAAAGTCTTAATCGGGAATCCAGTATAATGAGTTTTGAGTTCCGAGTTTAGGATTTTGAATTTAGAGTTTGTAATTTTTGCAGCTACTAAGGACAAAATTATGAAAATATCGGGGCGGAGCGCGATAAAATTTGCGGCAGTTTTGTCGGCGGGTTTGTGTTTGGGCGCGGTATGGCGGCTGCCGTGTTATGCGGCGGACCAGACATATCAGCAGTTTAAGATCCTGGTGGATGTTTTCGACCTTATAAAAGAAAATCATGTCGAGGATATACCGTCCGATAAGCTTATACGCGGAGCCGCGCAGGGAATGGTCGGGCAATTGGACCCGTTCTCCCAATTTATGGATTCCGACACCCACAAAAGGGTCAAAAGCGATACCGAGGGTGAATTCGGCGGACTGGGCATAAGAATAGGAGTGCGCGACGGTTTTATATCCGTAATAACGCCTCTGCCCGGAACGCCCGCGTATAAAATATGCATTCAGCCGGGAGACAAAATTATTGAAATAGAAGATGTCAGCACAAAGGATATGAGTCCCGACGATGCGGTAAAAAAGCTGAGGGGAACCCCCGGCACCAAGGTAAAAATAACCGTGGAGCGCGATATTGAAAATAAAGATCTGACCGCGGGCTGGACCACTTATTCCTTCACCATAACCAGAGAAATAATAAAGACCGACATTATTAAATACCGCATGCTTGATAATAAGATAGGCTACCTTAAACTCATGGAATTCACGGGTCATGCCGCGGAAGACACCCTTTCCGCGCTTAACAGCCTGAAAAAAGACGGAATGGAGGCGCTTGTCCTTGATTTGCGCAACAATCCCGGCGGTCTTTTGTCGGCGTCCGTCGATATCTCCAAATATTTCATAAACTCCAGCAGAATGATCGTATACACGAAAGGAAGAAAACCGGAGAATTATCAGGAATTCCGCAGTAATTCCAAGGCGCTCTTTGAAAATCTCCCGATTGCGGTGCTGGTAAACGGAGGTTCGGCTTCCGCCAGCGAGATTCTTTCGGGAGCGCTTAAGGACAATAAGCGGGCGGTAATAATAGGTTCCAAGACGTTCGGCAAAGCAAGCGTTCAGTCTGTTATTCCGTTAAGCGACGGTTCGGGTTTGAGGCTTACCGTAGCCAAATATTACACGCCTTCGGGTAAATTAATACAGCATACCGATAAAGGGGAAGGCGGAATAGCGCCCGACATAGACATAAAAGTATCCCGCGAGACGGAAGTAAAGCTGTGGAATCAGCTTAATGAAGTGTTTTATCCCTGCAAACCAGCGGCGGCTCCCAAAAAGGATGATAAGCAGGAGCCTCCTGTCCGCGACGAAGTATTTGAAAGAGCCGTTGAGCTTTTAAAAGCGCGCGAGGCGCTGGGCAATATAATCGTTAAATGAACGTCCTCGGGATTGAAACTACCTGCGACGAGACTTCCGCCGCGGTATTCGACGGTAGTTCCATCCTTTCAAATGTGATTTTTTCCCAGGTGCTTTTGCACAGCCGTTTCAAGGGCGTTGTTCCTGAACTTGCCAGCCGCGCCCATATGGAAAGAGCGGCCGGAATAATAAAGCAGGCGCTTGAACAGGCGGAAAAGAAAAGCGGAGGGCGGATAGATTTGGTGGCTTTTGCAAGAGGTCCCGGGCTTCCGGGCGCTCTTCTTGTGGGAAGGGTCGCCGCAGAAACATCGGCCCGGGTGCTTGGGACCGGACTTATAGGCGTAAATCACCTTGAGGGGCATCTTCTGGCCTGCGAACTGGACAAAGACGGGGCGGTAACTCCTCTTGAATTCCCGCTGATAGCGCTTATAGTATCGGGCGGGCATACGGAATTATGGCTGGCGCGCGGTTACGGCAGATACGTCCTGCTTGGAAAAACGCGCGATGATGCGGCCGGCGAAGCTTTTGACAAGGTCGCCAAACTTCTGGGATTGGGCTATCCGGGAGGCCCCGCTGTGGAGCGGGCGGCTTTATGCGGAGGAAAGGACAGTATAAAATTTCCCAGACCTTTTCTTGAAGGCACATGGGATTTTTCATTCAGCGGACTTAAGACCGCGGTGGCGTATTATCTTAGGGACGCCGGTTTTGACCGGAAGTTAAAATCCCCCAAAATTATCGGAGATATCTGCGCCTCTTTTCAGTCCGCGGCCGTAGAAACGCTTTCAGTCAAAGCGGTTAAGGCCGCTAAAAAATTAGGCATTTACAGAATCGCCGTAGGAGGAGGCGTGGCGGCGAATTCCGAATTGCGTTCGGTACTTGCCGGCCGCGCGAAAGCCGAAGGTCTTAAAGTACGCTTCGCGTCACGGCGGTTTTGCATGGATAATGCGGCCATGATAGCTCTCGCCGGCTATAGAAAATTTCAGCATGCGGGCCGCGGGTGTTTGGGCGGCCGTATTTTTATCGATCCCGAACTTAAAATATGATTTTTTGGGCGCTTCCCAACAGCGGCATTAAAACAGCTTCTTCTCTGAAGGAGCTTCTCTGCGGATTTGCTGAAGAGCATCCGGATATTTCCGTTGAAACATCGGTGAAAACCCCGCTTTCTCTGTGGAAAAATCTTTTTTTATGTCCTCAGCGCCCCAAAGATTTTACCGCTCCCGATTTAGTGCAGATCCCTCACCATTGGACGACCCTTTTCGCCCGCCTCGGCGCTTTACATGATCTTGCCGACATAGGCCTGCCTGTTTTGGAGAAAGAATGGCCCGAGGCCGTATTCGGACATTGTTTTCTGGCCGGCAGCGGCAGGGCCTATTCCGTTCCGTGGTGGATGGAATTTTCAGTTTTGCATTACAGGGCGGATTTTCTTGACGGAATCTGCTCCGATCTGGAAAAAAAGCTTTCCGCATGGGATGGATTTACCGAGGTCTGCGGAATTCTGGCTAAAAAACGCAGGATGCCGGAAGAATTCCGCCCCCTGGCTAATTCCAATCAGGCCGGGACTGTTTCGGTAAAAGACGCTCTTCCCTGCGTTTGGAACCGCGGCGGCGAGCTTTTTTCCGCCGATATGAGCCGGTCGGCGGTAAATAAGGAAGAGGTCGCCGAGGGGATAGAGGATTACCTTTCTTTGGGCAGAGAGGGATATCTGCCGCTTATGACGGAAGGCGGAGGCGGAAGCAATTCTCTTGACGGCTCAACCGCGGGCATGCAGTTGTCAAGAAGATTCAGGCCTTTTACCGGAAGGCGCGGAAAAAATCCGGATATACGGACGCTTCCGTTTCCCGTCTCCGGAGGGAGCGGGCTTTTGGCCGGCCATAATCTGGCGGTCGTAAGGGATTCGCCTAACATCAAAGACGCCGTGGCGCTTTTAAAATGGCTTTCCCGTCCGGATGTGCAATTGCGCTATGCCCAGTCCATACGGGCTTTTCCGTGCGGAAGGCAGTCTTTGGAAGAATTGTTCCTTTTGGGCGGGAGCGCTTTCAACGTGTATAAACTGGCTTTTGAACGTTCAAAGACGATAGCCAATAATACCATCTCGGGCACTTATGAGATCCTTCTTGACAATGCGCTGTGGAAAGCCTGCAGGGAAATATTGCGCGGCTCTTATTCAAAGGATTTCCTTGTTCAAAAACTTATAATGGTTCAGGCGGAGGTCGATTATCTGCTTTCTCTTTACGGTGACCGATGATCCAGCAAAAAGACTTGTTGTATCTCTATAAATTCCACAAAGAACTTAATCAGCCTTTTGACAGTTCTTACAAGCTTATCGTACACGCGCTGGGTCTCATAGCGAACCAGCTCAAGCTTGATACGCTCAGTTTTTTTCTGTGGGATCCCGCGGAATCCGTTTTGTCCCTTAAGCTGGCGTGGCGTTACGGCGTATGCATGGAGCTGGAGGAATATATTGAGGTTGATGAATCCTCCCGGCTGTATGAGGTGATAGAAAATCAAAAAACATTGGTTTCGGGTTCCCCTTTGTATAACGGCGTATATATTCCTCTGCAATGGGGGGAGGCGGCCAAGGCCGGTCTTTCCGGGCAGACGCACAGGCTCAGGGCCAGGCATTCGGGCGCGATACGGCTTGAGCGCAGGAAAAATTCCAAAATGTTTACCCGCAAGGAGATAGAATTCGTCAAAGGGCTTGTCGAGGAAATGGCGCAGAATTTTTATCAGGCGGAGCTGGATCAGTCAAGCCGGGAGCAGCTGCGCAGGCTTACCGCTCTCACGGAATTGACCGAGATATTCGCCACTTCTCTCCGGGTCAATGACGGCCTCAGGCTTATTCTTCAGGGCATACGGCAGTCTTTCGGGTTTGACCGCGTAAGGCTTTATCTGGTGGATAAGGAAGCAAATAAGCTTAAAGGCGAACTCAGCGCCGATATCTGGGGGCATGTGCGCAGTCTTTCGTATGAAGAGATACCGCTTGAGGCCGGCAGCCACCGCTTCGCGGATATCATTTTGGGAAAAAGCCCCGAGAATTTTGCGGAAAGATACAAGGATTCCGTCATTTATCTGCCTCTCACCGTACAGAGCGAAACCATAGGACTTCTTATGCTTGACACGCTTTTATCGCAGCAGCCGATACTCCATGACGATCTTGTTATGATAAAATCTTTCGCCGGGCAGATAGCTTTGGCGGTCGACAATTCCCGGCTTTTTGAAAAGGTTCAGGAACTGTCCCTTTACGATGAACTTACCCGTCTGCCCATGCGGCGGTTTTTCTTCGAGAGGCTTCAGGCCGAAGTCTACCGCGCCGAAAGGTTCAAACAGCCGATGGCGCTTATCTGGATGGATGTGGATTATCTCAAGGAAATCAACGACACTTACGGACATCTGATAGGCGACCATGCTCTTAAAGAAGTAAGCCGCGTCGTTTTGGGGAATCTGCGAAAGATCGATTTTCCCTGCCGCTACGGCGGCGATGAGATACTTATTCTGCTTCCGCAGGCGCGGGCGGCCGAAGCCAAAGCCATAGCGAGCCGTCTGGCGGTTCAATCCAGCGAGATAAGAATTCCGGTCGCATTTTCCAAAACGGGAGAAGTGCGCCTGACCGTGAGCCAGGGCATAGCTACGTTTCCCGACGACGCGGGTTCGCAGGAGGAACTGCTTCAAAAGGCGGACGAAGCGCTGTACTGGGTTAAATCGCACGGCAAAGGCGCCATAGCGCTTTACGGGGACGTTATAAAGGGGACGGTAAACGGTAGAGGGGAGACGGTAGAAGGGGAAAAAAAGGGGAATAATTAGCCGTCCCAAACAATCCGTAAATGCCATGAGTTTGGGACGTCCAATGCTCACTGTCTTTAAGGAAAGCATTGGACGCAAAGATGCTCAAAATGCGTAAAGGCACGAAGAAAGATCGGCCACATAAAGCACAGAAAGCACAAAAAAATAAAAAAGATTTTTGAGACACGATTTTTTTAGAAGAAGGGAAACAGGAGAAAATAAATGGCGGGTTGGAGACGGAAAGGGAAAAACATAAATAAAATTTTTTCTCTTTTCTGTTTTTCTTTTCCTGTTCCCTATCTACTATCTGCTATCTGCTATCTGCTGTTTTCTGCCGGCCCCGCCATGGCCGCCTATGAAGACATAGGGCTCGGAGCCAGAGCTCAGGGCATGGGCAATGCGTTGACCGGAATTGACGCGGATGCGTCGGCGATCGGGCTCAATCCCGCCGGACTCGGCGGATTTCGCAAGGCTGAATTCGGCATAGATTTTCTGCGTACTTTCAGGACTCCCGCCGGAGACATCGATTTGACCGGCCTGTCCTTGTGGGGAATTTATCCTTCCGACCTGCCGGGAAGGATAGGAATTTTCGGGATCGCCGGCAGAGAGGCGGGCGTTAAAAATTTTTCCAAAGATAAAGAAATAAATTTAAGCTACGGCACATGGCAGTTTAAAAGGACGCGGATGGGAGTTGTGGATATAGGCGGTTCTTTGAAAATGTTCCAGCGCAATGCCGTTTCCGGAGGCGGTTCGGCGTTCGGGGCGGCGGTGGATTTCGGCGCCCTGCTCAGAATGGACAGCGGCCGCTCTTTCGGACTTTCCCTTCTTAACGTCCCGAATCCCGATATGAGCCTTTCCGGAAAAAAAGACAAGGCTCCGGTTGTTATCAGGGTAGGAGCCGGAGAGCAGACCGAGGATTATACTTTGTCCGTGGATTTTGCCCGGCGCTCGGCTTCCACGGCGGGCGAAAGTTATACTTTGAGCTCCGGTTTCGAATACTGGTGGGCCACTTACCGGCGCGGAACTTTCGGGGCAAGAACCGGGCTTAATCTGGGCAACCGGACCTCTGCCGCGAATTTAGGCGTTTCCTACAAATATCTCGGCGGTCAGATTCATTACGCCGTCATTCTTCCGCTTACCAGAAAATTTGAAATGGGGCAAAGCGTCAGCCTTATGATACGCTTCGGGGAGCGCACCTCGGAGTCCGAATGCGAGCGTCTGTTGAGGCAGGAAATGCATTACCGCTCCGGACTTCTGGATGTCATGCGCGGAAGCGAGGGCAGGGAAAATGCGCTGAAAAAGAAATTGGAGACTCTTCAGATGGAAGCCGATTACATAAAAGAAAGGCTCGATGAGGAATCCGCCGCCGTTAAGCAGGCGGAAAATTCAAAGGCGAGGCTTGAGAAAATTTTTGAAAGGCAGAAAAAAACCGAAACTGAGGCCAAAGAAAACCGCATAAAACAGGAAGAAGAGCTGAAAACCGGCGCCGCGAATAAATTTAAAATGGATTGGGACTCTTATCTCAGGCTTAAGGCCGGAGGGGCTTCCGAGGTGAAACTTAAATCCGAGCTTGAGCGAATACTGCGCGAATACCAGAATGCGGGCATCGACACAAGCCACGCCACGATTGAGCTGAGAAGCCTCGCGATCCCGAGGTAAAGCATAAGCAAAGACCGGTAGACAGAATCCAGAATTCGGAATTTATTGCTCCTGATTTCTGAATTCTGCCTGCCGGCTGCCTGCGCGGATGCGCAATAAAAACCTTCCTTGTAACTTTTTCTTAACAACTTATCCATCCTTTGTTAATACCATAAAAGTAAGATTAGGCAGAAGGTAGATGGCAGATGGTAGACGGTAGACGGAAAAGAGAAGACGAAAAAAGTAATCATTTCCCGTTTTTTCTCGCCCGTCTTCCGTTTACCATCTACCGTTTCACTTGCGGTTCATCATATGTCCAATCAAGATTCCGACAGGCAGTTTGAGGATGTGTGGAAAAGGGTTTCCGGCAGTCTTTTCGACCAGCCGGAAGGCCTCGCCTTTTCCGGCGCGGGAAATGAGCGGCCCGTCAGGGAATCCGATATGGACACGGTTCTTTTTCTGAGGCATCACCACAAAGAGGAAGAAAAGCAGTGGAGGCGCATGCTGGAGCTGAAGGAAAAAAATCTGCAGGAGCTCAACCTCAGGCTTGAGGAGGCCGAAGCGGGGATTAAGGATTTGAAATCCCGCTATCAGGCGGAGCAGGAGAAAAGCCTTTACACTACGCTCGACGCTTCGTCTAAGATCGAGGAGACCAGTTCGGTTTTGCGCAGGCAGAAAGAAGCCCATTCAAGGGATATAAGGGTTTTGCACGAGATAATAGAGCGGACAAAACTTGAAACAAAACAGCTTCAAACCCGGATAGATGAAAGCGCGAAAGCGCGCGACGAACTGGAAAAAAAATGCGCCCGCATTTCGCGCGAGTGCGAAACCGTAAAAGAGTCAAGGCAGGAACTGGAAAAGCGGCTGGCCGGCGTAAAAGACGCAGTTGAAAAAACTTTGGCCGAGCTTTTTGCGGAAAGAAAGGCAAAAGCCGAAGCCGAATCTGATAAGCAGAAATACTCCGTCCGCATACAGGAGCTTGAATCGGCCCTGAGGGAAGCCAAGGCCAATTGGGAAGCCGAAAGAAAGGAATGGCGCGAGCTTTGGGACCGGGAGCGGTCTATATGGTCGGCCCACAGGCAGGAATTTGCCGTATGGGAGGAACGCCTGCGCTCTGAAAGACAGGCGTGGAATGAAAGGCTTAAAGGCGAGGAAATGAAGGAAATGGAATACGCCTCGCAGATAACCAAAGTGCTGAAAGAATCTTCCGAGTGGTCGCAGAGGGTGGCGCAGATCTTAAGGCTTTTCGCTTCCAAAGGCATTGAACTGCCGAAAATTTTCGTGTCCGAGCCCGTCGCTAAAACCGGAAATAAATCGGTCGGAAGAATTCTGGCGGGTCTGGTTTTAACCGGACTGCTTTCAGCCGTAGGATTTTATATGCACGGCTATTTCACCGCCGCGCATTTTAAGCTGTCGGCCGAAGCCAAAATTAACCTGCCTAATCCGACCGCGCTTCTGCCGGTTGCCGAGGGTTTATGGGTGTCCGATTGGGAAAGGGGCGTAATGCTTTTAGATAAAAAGGATGTGTCCAGGACGCTCCGCTCCCTGCGTATGCTCATGAAAGAGCCTTTCAGGGCGGGAGCCCTTGTTTCGGACGGCGGGTATCTTTGGATTTTAGATATCGCCCAGCTCCGCATTATAAGGCAGTCTCCTCATGATAAAGAAGGTATCATGTCGGTTAAAACGCCGGGGCCTGCGCCTTCGGGAATGGCTTTTGACGGCGTCAATCTGTGGACTTTTGACTCTTCCACAAAATTGCTTTACAGGTTTGCCTTAAACCCGGCTTCAGGGATAGAATCCAGCTATGCTTTGCCGGGAGTGAATGTGCCGGTCTGCATGCAGTGGGTGTCGAAAACGCTTTGGGTGCTTGAGTCGGGCGGGGCGTTAAAAAGGCTTTCTTTTGAAAACGGCGTTTTTAAGATGATATCGGAGCAGAAGGTATCTCCGCGCATATTGTCTTTTTACGCCGAAGGCGCGGTATTCTGGACGCTTGAGCGCAAAGAAAAGTCAGGCTCAGGAGAAACCGGCTTTATAGCAAGGAAGTATGCATTAAAAGTTTACGGTAAACAGTAAAAACAGCAGATAGTAGAAAGCAGATAGCAGATAGGGAAAAGCAAATAGGATGTGGAAGAGGAAAAATATGAAAAAACAATTTAAAAAAACAATTCTGTCCCTCATTCTGACGGTATTGGCGACCTGCTCGGCATTCAGCCAGCAGGTGTATATTTCAAATATAACCGTCAAATATACTGACGGCGCCGATAACAATAGCAAGTATTGTTTGGGGTCGGGCGGCACGGCCAGAGACTACTATGTATTATCGGCGGATGGAAATCCATGGGGAGGATCGTCTCTTATTGAGTTCGATCAGGCGAAAAGTTCTTATCCTGGCGGCTGTCTTCAGTTGTGTGCCACTATCAAATGTGAAGTCGGCACTAGCGGAGGATTTGCCGTCAATTCGCTTAATTTTGAAATTTTTAAATTTACTTCCGGCACAAATCCTCTTGACCCGGGTTCCGCTCCGCCTTTAAGGACAATGCCGCTGTATAGTTTAGGCAGGTGCGACGTTGATGACCGCACGCTGGGTCCATTCTGTTCTGCATGGGACGGCTCATATAATGTTGACGGAGAATTTGGAAAAACAAACGGGCAGTACGGATTCAGGGCAATAGTGGAAACAAATGATGTAAGCGCTACGGCAGGCAATATAGTGATAAAACAGACTTCCGGTTTTCCGGGCCAAAATCAGATACCGATACAAATTGACGTGACCAATATACATGCGGTGCGTTCAAGTCCCACGGTTGTCGGACAAATTACCGGAATAGCGGCACAGCCTTATAATTTACAGTACCGGCTCAGCAAAGATGCTGAAACCACGATAACTATTTATGAGGCGAATCAATTGACGCCTACTCCGAATGAGAATTTACATGTAAGAACTTTGGTCGACCATCTCCCCCGTGTTGGAGAAGGCACGCCTAGCGGCAGTCTTACCAACGGCGATTTTTGGGACGGCCGTGATAACAATGGCCAGCTGGTTCCCTCTGGAGTGTATTTTTTTAAAATTGATGCGCAAGCATACGACGAATTTCCGGGCCTGGACGTGGCATGGGCAACTACAAGGCAAATATCCATTGACCCACTTCAGATTACCGATATAAGGATAAAGGCTCTTGGCCCTAATGCCACCGATTTGGCTACTGTGGGGTATATGCTTACTGAGGCGGCAACTGTGTATGTGAACATATATCCGCCAGGCACTTACTTTACCAATGTAAACACCGCTCCGCCCGCGGCAAGCGCCGCTCCTGTACATACAATAATTGAGCAGAAAGAAGCCAGAAAGGCCGTGCTTAGCTACTGGGACGGAAGAAATTCTTCGGGGGCGCCTGTCCCTGACGGGGACTATGTATATGCGGTTTATGCTGAATTGCCTTCATATTATTGCCCGGGAGGGGGAGTTGTCCCTGCGAGTTGTCTCGGCGCTATAACCATAAGAACCAAGAAAACCCTGACCGGCACTATTCCTGTGTCCAGAGGTTTTGTGGGGGTAAGCCAGATACAGCCGTCTTCTACGGTTATAGGTTCAAGTCCGGCCGTGGGGGGGCTTGACCCGTTTTATTTCAGATACAGCCTTTCCCGTGACGCCGCGGTCACGGTGAAAATTTATGATTCAACCGGCAGTAATTTAATAAAAACGCTGGTAGATAACGAGGTGCGCATCTCCGGCGTTGTGAACAAGGAACCATGGAACGGAATGAATGAAAGCGGGTATTACGTTTCAAACGGCGTTTACCTCATAGAGCTGGTTGCGGCCGATCCCTTTTTCCCTTCAAAAACCACAAGGGTTACGTCGCTTTTTCCGGTGGATTTGTTTAGGATAACCGATGTCAAAACAACCACGCTTATGGGCGGGGCGTCTGAATATGCCTCCATAACATATCAGCTTTCCCAGACCATGCATGTGGCCATTAACATCTATCCCCCCGGAACCATAGTGTCTAATCCTACCGTCAATTGGCCGCCCGTCTTGGCGCCCGCAAACGCCGCTCCTGTTTTTTCCATGCAGGGAGTAAGGCCTGGGCGCTATAAAATAACCGAGTTTTGGGACGGACGCGATTCCGCCGGGCAAAATCTTGCGGACGGCGTGTATGTTTTTACGCTTGTCGCCAAAAGCACGGGAGCCACGGGGCAGATCATCTATCCCACGGACAAGGTATACGGCACAATAAGCGTAGCGCGCGGGCAGATTATTTTCTCTTTGTTTGAAATAATACCGAGCGTGCCCATGATGTATAATTCCAGCGAAACGGTCAAGCTTCCTCCCTATGAAATAGCCTATACGGTTACGCGGCAGTCTTCCATGACCATACAGGTGCTGAATACCGACGTTCCGCCCAAAGTGATAGCGAACG
The DNA here is from genome assembly GCA_964520045.1 of uncultured Elusimicrobiales bacterium. Classification (GTDB taxonomy): domain Bacteria; phylum Elusimicrobiota; class Elusimicrobia; order Elusimicrobiales; family CAZFMJ01; genus CAZFMJ01. The sequence goes on from CAZFMJ010000018.1 coordinate 36,102, forward strand.
TCGTGTCCGGGGAGGTCAGGGACGAAGACATAATCTACCGCGATTTCTGGGACGGAAAAGACGACGGCAAGAATTTTGTGAATACCGGCGCCTATTTTGTGCGCGCGATAGCGACCGATCTAGTGCCCGGCATAGGCACGCCGACTACCGTACAGCAGACTCTTGATGTGAGTCCTCTTCAAATCTATGATGTGGCCATAACGCCTCTGCTCAGGCCGGACCAGCCGAATGCCTTTATCTCCTATCAGGTTTCGGAACCGATGAAAGTTGGGATTAAAATATACAAGCCGGGGACTTCTTTCGACCAGAACGGAAACGTGTCTCCCCCCGAGGGCGTTTCGCTGCTCAAAAGGATAGTGGGGGTAAGGGCGGCGCGCATTCTTATCGACGAGCCGTGGGACGGCACGGATATGAGAATGTCGGCCGTCGCGGACGGCGCCGATTATAAATTCAAGATCTACGCTTCAACGGACGCCGATTTGATGGATTCCATAACCGGCAATTATTCCCCGGGCGCCATTATCGATGACATGGAGATGGACAATATAGCGGTGGGAGCCGTGTCCCAGTCGGGGCCGGCCGACGTGTGCGGAGATTTTGAGTCCGGCGCGTTTGTCTATCCAAATCCTTTGAGAACGGATCAGGGTAAATTCCACGTAAGGTATCCGGTGCATTCCAATGTAACGCTTAAAATATACAATCTCGCCGGGGAGCGCATTTTTGAATATGATTTCGGCGAGAGAGGCAGCGCCCAGACGGCGGAATATACATGGCAGAAGAAAAACACTTATGGAAAGACGGTAACGCACGGGGTGTTTTTCGCTGTATTCAGAATGGAGGCCACCGGAGGTTCCAAGGAAGTGTGTCAGACGGTTAAAAAGATTCTTATTCCGTAAAAATGAGTAATTATTTACCGGCAAAGTATGGAACGCAGATGACGCGGATGAATATGATGAACGCCGATAAACACAAAGTTTTTGCAGATAAAAAAATCATGTTTAATCATAAAAATCTGTCCAAACCATCCGTAAAGGCAGTGAGTTTGGACTGACCCATTCTCAGTGCCTTTGAGGAAGGAATGGGACCGCGTTATCAGCGTTCTAAATTTTAATAGCTGGGTAGTTATGAGGATGATATATGAAAAATTGCAAAAATAAGTCTTCGCTCGGCATATGCGGTTTGGCCTTCCGGCGGGCATCCCGGTGGTTTCTCGGCTTCGGATATCAGCTGAAGCGCGCGAATGGATTTCTATGCGTGGCGGCCGGGCTTATTCTGGTATTCGCCGGCATCTGCTTCGGGATGGATCCGGAAGCGGGAACTTCCGGCGCGACATTTATGAAACTCGGAGCGGGAAGCGCCAGAGCTCAGGCGTTGGGGAGGGCCTATGTGGCCGTGGCCGACGGGCCCGAAGCTCTTGTCTGGAATCCGGCGGGCATTGCTTCGTCCCAGCTGAGGGAACTGCATTTTTCCTATCTTGGCTGGCTTCAGGATTATTCCGCCAAATATCTGGGCTATGTGCATCCCCTGGGACAGACGGTAGTGGGCGCCAATATCGCATATATGGATGTAAGCGGGTTTGACGTCAGGGACGTCAACGGAGTGCCGCTGTCGAACGAAGCTGTGCGCGCTTACGCCGGATTCGGCACGTTTTCATTGGCAAAGGCTTTTCTGGTTGAACGGCTCCTTCTAGGCGCCAGCCTGAAGGGAGTTATCGAAAATAACGACGGCACGAAGTATAACACCATGGTTTTTGATTTCGGCGCGCTGTTAAAAGTGGGAAGCAGGCTTTCTTTCGGCTGGGCGAGCCAAAATCTCGGCGCGGATGAAACAAAGGTGGTTCAGTATCAGCGGCTGGGCGCCGCGTATATTATGAACTCTTTTATGATGATTTCCGTTGAAAGCGAGGTTCCCAGCGACAATCAGGCGCGGTTTAACATGGGAGCGGAGATTACAATACCCGAACAGGTTCTGGACATAGGGAGAATGGCGTTCAGGGTCGGGTATTTCTCTTCGGACAGCTGCGGCAAGAGTTACGACGGTTTTTTAAAAAGTTTGAACATGGACAAGACTACCGGAGTTTCTTTGGGGTTCGGGCTGTATACTTCGGAAATCTACGGATACGGAATGGCGCTGGATTATGCGCTTATTCCTTACGGCGCTTTGGGAAAATCCAATCAGATATCGTTGAGATTTCAATTTTAGTATAGTAGATATGAAGAGGGTAAACGGGAGATGGAAGACGGTAGACGGAAGAAGGGAAAGGGTAGATGGAGGACGATAGACGGGATTAAAGACGAGGAGATTTGGGAAATTAAGAGGTTAGGAAAAGGAATGAAGAGAAGAAAAAAACAATGTTGTCGTTCCGGCGTACGCCGGAATCCAGAATTTCTTAAGCCGTTAAAACTGGTGACATGGTGACTTGGCAGCTGGTGACTTGTATATGGCGACTGGCAGCTTTTAGACATATGTTTAGAAAACTGGTCGGGAGGAAGCGGTTCGGAATAAAAGGCCAGACGGCGGTGGAATATATCCTGACCACGCTGGCGCTTTTGGTGATGTTCGTTATGATGTACCGCTATCTTCAGCGGTATCTTACAAGAGATTTTACTTCGGGCGCCAGGGTGATAGCCCAGGTGTATATTCAAAGTCCGTCATAGCGGGCGAAAATTACGGATAAACTTGTAAAAAACGGAGGAAACAATAAAATGGCAAGGATAAAGGAAATGCTTAAAAACAGGAAAGGACAGAATACCGTGGAATATCTTCTCATGCTTACGGTCATAGTGGGAGTGGTTCTTGTGGCGGGTATGGCGCTTAAAAAATATATGCCGTCTCTTTTTTCTCAGATATCTGGCCTTATAACCGGCGCGGCGGGAAGCCTTGGGCAAGCTAATTAATAAGTCACCTGTCACCAGTTTTTAGTCACCAGACAGGAAAGAAAGCAATCAGCGAGGCGGCCGGGCAGCGGGACAGCTAATGGTATTAGGGACGAGGAGATTTGGGGAGTAAGAAGTTGCCGGTTGCCGGACGGTGACTTGGTAACCAGTGTATTGTGGTTTGATTTATGGCTGATTTGCCGCGCAGAAGATCCGGACAGGTTGTGGTGGAGCTTGCGCTGATTTTGCCGATTTTCATGTTTATGATCTTTTTTATCATGGAACTCGGGAATCTGGCGTATCAGACCATAATCGCCCATCATGCCGCGTATGAGCTTGCGAGAATAGGTTCTTTGGTCGCAGGGCCGGACGGCGGCAGCAGCCGCGGCGCAGCTAATATCGGGCGCGCTCAAACTAAAATGACAAACGCTCTTTACGAAATGTTCCCGGGAAGGAAGTCGATGATAGTGCTGGATGCGCGGGTTGATACAAATCAGGCGTATCCTGATCCGCAGGATAGGAGCGGGAGCCACATGAATGAAGATTTGATGGTCACTCTTTCGTTCCCGGCAAAGCTGGTGTTTCCCTTTTCCCGCTACTGGCTTTCCTCTCCCAGGCTGGGAAGCGGGATAAGGATTATCAGGGTAAGAGTGCGGATGCCTATTGAAAAACCGTTTTTCCAGTAGCAATATATAGAACACAGACGACGCGGATGAATATGATGAGCGCAGATAAGTATGAAGTTTTTTCAAATAAAAAATCATGTTGAATCATAAAAATCGGCCCCATTCTGTCCTTAAAAGATTTGAGAATGGGACCGCCCCAAACGCACTGCTTATGAGGATGGTTTGGGACGGCGTTATCAGCGTTCTAATGTTTTAATAGCCGAATAGTTGCAAACAAGGAGATTGATATGGAACGAAAAGGCATTTTAGTCCCGCTGGTTTTTGCGGTGATTGCGGCTTCATTATATTTGGGCTGGCTGACCACAAGGGAGCGTTCTTTGACAAAGGAATATGAAATAGGGCAGGTGATTACGGCAAAGACGGATCTGCCGCAGAGAACGGTTTTGAAAGAGGATTTGGTTGAGGTGATCAAGATTCCGCGAAAATTCATGCAGCAGGATGCCTATGAAGTGCGGTCTCCTTCTGATATGAAGCTTGTGGCGAATCTGGTAACCGCCATAAGGATTCCTAAGGGCAATCAGATAACGCAGTCCAGCCTTGTAAGTCTAAGTCCCGAGGCCGGATTAAGCGTAAAGGTATCGCCGGGTTTAAGGGGCGCGATACTGCCTGTGAAAAACGAGCTGTTAAAACTCGTTAAACCCGGAGATAGGATTGATATACTGGTGACTTTCGACGCGGTGACGGTTGAAAACAAGAAAGACAGAGTCACTGCCACGATACTGCAGAATATACTTGTTCTGGGAGTGGGGACTAATCTGGGGCAGGGGCTTACCAATTTGATGGCAAAGCAGAAACAGGCTCAGGAAGCCGAGGCGTCGGCGTTTTCAGAGGAAGGAGCTTTAAGCCTTTCCTTAAATCCCATGGAGGCTCAGTATCTGGCGCTTTCAATGAAACAGGGAGATATAACGGTAGCGGTGCGCGGGCTCGGCGACCTTGAAATGCATCCTATGGAGATGGCGAGCTTCAGAAAGTTTTTTAAATAGGGCGTTAATGTTAAAAACAAAATGAAAATCACGGAAACACGGTCCCATTCATTCCTTAAAGGCTTTGAGAATGGGACGTCCGAAGAGGTTTAATTTAAACGGAAAGCGGCATTGAGACGATTGTTGAAAAAGGGGCTGTTTATGAAAAAACTATCAGCGATTTGTGCGTCCTGTCTTTGTTTCGCGGCGATGGCGCCTTCGCCGTCTTCGGCGCAGAGAAGCGAGATGGTGGCCGTAAGCGCCGATGTCGTCGAGATAGGCGGGTCCATACAGACGCAGAAAGGTTTTTCGTGGAATCAGGTTCTTGAATTTCAGGAAAACGCCATTCCCGGCATAATAAGGGTCGGCGAGTTTGACCGCAAAACCAATCTGGCTACTTCGCTCAAACTTATGGAGACCGAAGGAAAAGCCCAGCTTCTTTCAAACCCCAAGGTTATAACAAAAAGCGGAACGCAGGCTAATTTTGTTGTAGGCGGCGAAATACCGATCCCTTATACCAATAATCAGGGCGTAGGGGCGGATTTCAAGAAATTCGGCGTGATATTAAATGTTCTGCCTTTGATAGTGCCGGGAAAGAAAGACACTATAGACGTCCAGCTTCAGCTGGAAGTTTCCAATCCTGATTATTCGCGTCCCGTCACGGTGCAGAATACCACCGTGCCGTCAATGATAACCCGCCAGATTCAGACCGAAGTCGAATTAAAAAGCGGGGAAACGCTTGTTATCGGGGGCTTAAAAAACAGCACCCGCAATATTAACAGAACAAGAGTTCCCTTTTTCGGAAAAATTCCTCTCATCGGCGCGCTTTTCAGAATGTCGGATGTGGTCGACCAGCAGAACTCTCTTTTTCTTTTTGTGACATTCGACATAGTTAAGTGATATGTCGATATGACCGCTTTTGCTGTCATATCGGGGTAGATGGTAGACGGTAGATGGTAAACGGTAAAAGCAAAACAGCTTTGTTTCCTTCTGCCGGCTTAATTAAGAAAACGGTCATGGTGGGCGGCATGGATGAACCTAAAATAACGCAGTCAAGAGTAATAACCTTTTCGGGCCCGAAGGAAGGGGTCGGGAAGTCGTCTATCGCCTTGAATCTGGCGCTGGCGTGGGCGGGATATCAGAAAAGAAACGTTCTCATAATCCCCATGGATCCCATGTGCAGGCAGGAGCACAGTTTTTTGCTGGATCTTAACCCTCCTTCCATAATGGATCTGGTGAGAGTGGTGGGCAGGGAATCCGTGGGCGCTTTGGGACTGCTGCTTAAAGGCAAGATCCCGCTTTCTCCGTGGGGCGTGGGAGTTCTGCCTCTTGCCAATAAGCGTTCTGATCTGCAGAAACTTTCCCCCGATCTTATACTGCCGGTGCTTTCGAAACTATCGCAATCGTTCGATCTGTTTATAGACGTTGATCCTTATTTCCCGATGCAGATTTTCGCTTTTGACATTTCGGATATGATTTTCTGGGTCACCAATTCGCACAGAAGCCATATGGACGCCACCGTGACATATTTCAAGGAAATAACAAATCTGCATTTTGCCAGAGACAGATTTGAAGTGGTGGTAAACTGCTATGACCTTCCCGGCGCCATAGTGCCCAAAGAGGTTGAGAAATTTTTTCAGCAGCTTGACACGCATGTCACGGCGTTCCTTCCGTGGGAAGAGGAAATCCCCGCCCTTTCCAATCAGCAGAAAATTCTGGTGGTGGAACAGCCGCAGTCCCCCTGGATAAAGGCTTTGCGCATTCTTATGGGCAGGCTTGCCGAGTTCCAGCCCGTTGAGAAACAGTGGGCGCTGGGAGTTACGGCCGAAGAGTTTCTGCAGGGTTCCGACATGCTTTGGAAACCGGCGGAGCGCATGGATTTTTCCGGTTCTTCTCAGAATCAGCAGGGGCGCCGTTTTGATTCCGGCAGTTCCGCGGCCTCTTTGATAAAATCGGACATGCCGCCCTTTTGGGATGATTTGAAGAAAAAAATACATGCGGATATCGTGCATATAATGGAAATGGAGCGGATAAGAGTCTCCGACGATATTTCGGAGAATATGGAACTCAAAAAAAGGGTTGAAACCATAGCCAATAATCTGCTCCAGAAAGAGGCAAACCTTCAGCTTACCAGGGAACAGAGAGCGAAATTTATAGCGGAACTGCTGGATGAAATACTGGGGCTGGGACCGCTTGAGGAGCTGATGCGTGATCCGAGCCTGACGGAAATAATGGTGAATAGGCCCGATAAAATTTACATAGAGCGCGCCGGCAAGCTTATTCTCACTAAATTCCGGTTCAGAGACGAAGAGCAGATAATCCAGGTTATTAAACGCATCGTGGCGCCTATCGGGAGGCGCATAGATGAAAGCATTCCGTATGTCGACGCCCGTCTGCGCGACGGCTCCCGCGTCAATGCCATAATACCGCCGCTTTCCATATTCGGTCCGACGCTCACAATACGGAGATTTTCCCAAAAGCCGTACGGCCCCAGGGAGCTTATTAACATGGGGTCGGTAAATTCCGACTGCCTTACGTTTCTTGACGCGTGCGTTAAACTGCGCAAAGATATACTTATAAGCGGAGGAACCGGCACCGGAAAAACCACTTTCCTGAATCTGCTGTCCAGCTATATACCTGAAGACGAACGGATAATAACCGTTGAAGACACGGCCGAATTAAGGCTTATGCAGGAACACTGGGTGAGCCTTGAAAGCAGGCCGGCCAATATCGAAGGCAAGGGAGAGGTGACGATACGGGATCTTGTGAGGAACTGCCTGCGCATGCGTCCGGACAGAATAGTGGTGGGAGAAGTGCGCGATGCCGCCGCTCTGGACATGCTTCAGGCCATGAATACGGGCCATGAAGGGTCTCTCGCCACCATTCACTCCAATAGTCCCAGAGACGCTTTGACAAGGCTGGAGGCTATGTGTCTTATGGCGGGGCTGGAACTTCCCATTTGGGCGCTCAGGGAAATGATAAGTTCCGCGATTCATATGATCGTGCAGCTGACAAGATTTTCCGACGGAACCAGAAAGGTGACGAATATAGCTGAAATAACCGGAAGAGAGGATACTCAGATACTGACGCATGAATTATTCAAGTATACGCAGACAGGAGTGTCTGAGACCGGCAAGGTGATAGGGGAATTCGCTCCCATCGGGGACCCGCCGAAGTTTTTTCACGAGTTCGCTTCGCGGGGCATAAATATGCCCATTGAATTTTTCTGGACTCCGGAACAAAAAAAGCAAAGAGGAAGAAGATAGCGCGCGGACGGTAGAAGGTAGACGGGAGATGGTAAACGGAAGAGGGGAAACAGCGGGGGAGGGCAGGGATGGGGGGTAGGGGAAGGGGTTGGATGATTCTTTGCGGCTCGGTGTCTTTGTGTGAGGAATGTATAAATATGGCAAAT
>CAZFMJ010000019.1:0-7115 GCA_964520045.1 uncultured Elusimicrobiales bacterium
TCCGGTTTTCTTTAAGCCATTTAAGCGCCAATGACCAGCGGCTTTCGCCTCCCTGTTTGTCCGGACTCTTCATATATACCGAAGCGTCCAGAAGCACCGCAAGCCTCGGTTTTTTGCTGTAATTGCCGTATATAAGCGCGGAAGGTTCGGCAAGGCACAACAAAATAAGAGCCGCCGCGGACAGCCTCAGAACCGCAAAACTTCGGGGCAGTCCCGAAGGGCACCTCTCCGAGGCCCGAGCAGAGCCTCGGGGCAGTCCCAAGGATGAATATAAATACCTCGCCAAAATAGCCGCGGCTGCGAAACCGGCGAATATTAAAAACCAAGGCGCATTAAAAACTATTTTCATAATTTAAGGGAGGGTAGACGGGAAACGGTAGAAGGTAGACGGCAAAACATAAAAAGTAAAAAATAAAATTTCTCTTCGTTCTTCTTTCCGGCATCTTCTTTACTTTTTCTCATCATCTCTTACGCAGGCCTTCATCCGATAATTCTTTGCTGTTACCATCTACCGTCTACCGTTCTACATCGCATCCCTCTGCCGGAGTTTTTCCATTATAAAAGGCTGATGAACGGCATCCAGCTTGTATGAGCCGGTGAGAGAATACATTATAATGTTGAGCAAAAGTTTTTTAGCGTTCATCCGCTGTATCTCGCCGCCGGGAATACAGGCATAAAGCGGCTTTCCAAGGCTGTCTTTCATCCATGCGCCAAGCACGTCGTTCCTTGAATAAATAACAGCCGTCCTATGTCCCCATTTCAGGCCCTCAAGAGAGCCTCCGGCCATTGTTCTTCCCCCGAGAGCCCTGAGAAGAAAAAAACTTCTATACACCGGATGCTCCTGCCCGAGCTGTTCGATATCCGCGTCCGGCAGAACCTGTTTAAGGAGACTGCGCACCCAGCCGTCGAAAGGGCTGTGTCTGGCCCCCATGCTGTCGTCGATCCAAATAGTTCCGCCGGATATCAGATAAAGCCTGAGCCTTTGGATCTCGTCATCTCCAAGCTGTCTCGGCATTGATTTGCATGTCAGCGCCGCAAAAGGATATGAAAAAACAGCATCGTCTTTTAAAGAGATTTTCCTTCTTTCCGGAACGGTCATAATGCTTGTCACTCCGGAAACGAATTTTACAACTTCGGTATGCGCGTCAGGATACGGATCGCAGCTGTCTCCTATGTCCAGCTGAACCCATACGAACATATCGCCGTTCCCATACCGGCTCTGCGCGGAGGTATCCCGCGCCGATTCCGGAGAATCCGCCCCGCGCTGCGGGACAGTCCCATTCTTTCCTTTGAGGCTTTGAGAATGGGACAGTCCAAACTCACTGCTTTTATGGATGGTTTGGACAGTCTTTTCTGATGAAGCTGAGGAATCCGCGCGCAGAAAGGTTTCAAAAGACGCAAAAAATAAAATCAGATACAAAATAATAACCCTATTCATAGTTTTATACTATTCGTTTGGAAAGTATTGTTTCAGCCAGAAGCGCAAGCAGGGCGAATAAAAAAAATACCGGCCCCGCTCCGGCGCCGTGCACTGCCGTCATAAAACCCTCTCCGGCTTCTGAAATTTTTATTTTTTTCCAAGGCGGCGAAAGCTCTTCGGTTAAATCGCTTTCACCCGACTCCGTATCCGGATTTACGGCAAAAACGCCCTCTTCGGAAGTTCCTTCGCCCCGCCATGAATATAATCCGGGAGCTGCGGTGCCGTCAAACAGCGCGGTTCCCTGCGAAACAGCGATTATTGAAGACATGCCGTCAGGACCGTCTATTCTCAGCCTGCGCGGAGCGAGATTGGGATTCGGCCATTTCCGCTCAAAAACTCCGCCTATCTTAAACTGATTTACGGCAGTTTCCCGGCCGGTATTGGAAACCCACGTAAGCGCGCGCTCCATCCATGAGATAAACAGCGGCTTTACCGCAACGGCTGTCCATGACGGCTCAAGAGAGGCGGCCCAGCAAAGAACGCGCCCTCTGCCGGCATTCCTTCCCACAAGCGCGGGCCACTTTTCGCGTCCGTTGGTAAAACGCCACTTTATCTGAGCGTCTTTTTTCGGGGAAAGCGCAAAAAATTTTTTTACCCCAAGCCTGTCAAGCTCAAAATCCCGCCACTTAAATCCCTTTTTTTCTTTTGATCCCGGATCCGGCTCAATATCCGCCGGCTCTATTTTAACGTTCTTCTCGACAAGCCCGTTGATTTCAGCGGGCATCACGGCTTCCAAGGCGGATAATCCTCCGGATTCCAGCGACGGATCGGGTATTATCCATAATCCCCCGCCTCCCATAACATAATCCCGCAGAATATTTCCGCACTCTCCGGAAAGGCGCGAAAATCCCGATATAATCACGGCCGAATAGCCTCCAAGCTTTATCTCCCCCAGACGGGACAACAGCGCATAATCGCAGGTAAACGGAAGCAGACTGCCGCCGCCGTGCCCGAAGATCTTTTTGATAAAAAACCCGCCTCTGCCCGCGTCCATAAACGCAGGGTCGGAATAGGCGCACAGCGTCTTAACGGTATCCGGAAAATCCAGAGAAAAAAAATACACGTCGTCTTCATGAAGGGAGTCTTCCTTCATCTCCACCTTCCCGGAAAAATTGCGAACGGGCCCGGCCATATTCCAAACAACGCCGGTTGTTTTGCCGTCGAATGTATCGACCCTCCTTTCGACCGCCGCTCCGCCCCTCGGCAATAGGCGCACGGGCCATGAATACCGGCTGCCGCCTGATATTTTAAGCCCTGCCTCGGCGGTCATTCCGCCGCCGCGGCCTTCAGCGCTTTTTACAGCGTCAAAAAAACCTGTTCCCTGCGGAGAGAAAGACTCGATCCATGCATTCTCGCGGTTTTCTCCGAAAAAAGTGCCGGCCAGCAGAACCTTCTTATCATAAAAAGGCAGCGAGGAAATATCAGAAAGGTTTTTCAATCCGTGTTTTGCTCCGTCGGATATCAAAAGGATGATTTTATTTCCGTCTTCTTTTGAAGACGCCAGAAACTTAAACGCCTCTTTCAGCGCAAGATTGTAGTCCGTGCCCCGAAAGCCCGGACCGGATATTTCAAGCGCCTTTTCCACGCGCTGAAAATCTGAAGTCCATTCCAAACCCACTCCTTCCGGCCTGTCTGAAAAAAAACCCAGCGCGACTTTATCCGCGGGTTTAAGACGCCTTAGAACGGCCGACGCCGCCTGCACGGCCAGCTTATATCTTTCCTCTCCCTGCGACCTGCACCGCATTGAATAAGACACATCGGCCAGCATTACTATTTTCAAAGCAGGGCCGGACATTGACCCGGTAAATATTCTTCCGGCCAAAGAAGAATAGATCACGGGCCTGCAAAAGGCCAGAATCAGCACGGCCAGCGCAAAACAGCGCAAAGCAAGCAGGATCCACTGTTCGATCCTCGACCTCGGCAGGTTTTTGAGATAAACCTGCCTGAGCAGGAATATACTGCTGAAGCTGATATTGCGCGAACGGTTCAGGAATATAAAGTGGATAAGGACCGGCAAGCCGGCCGCGGGCAAAAACCATAAAAAGGAAGAATTAAGAAAAGTCATAAGCGCAAAAAGTTTAACCGCAAAGAGCGTCCCAAACAATCCTTAAAAGCAGTGAGTTTGGGACGTCCCATTCTCAAAGCCTTTAAGGAATGAACGGGACGCAAAGTATTTACGCTAAGAACGCAAAGACTGTAAACACCCTTATACCAGAAATCTTCCCATAACGCCGTCCCACGGCATGTCGGTAAAACAGGGGATATAGTGAATGCCCGCGGAGGCGCAGGTATTTTCGCAGAGTTTCATCCATCGTGAAAATTCGGCTTCATAAACTTCTTTAAGCGCGGCGGGCCTGCATACGCATCTGCGCAGGGTTTCAGAATCCCGGAATGAAACGGCTCCGGTCCAGGGCAGATCCCGCTCCGCCGGGTCTATGATATGAAACACATAGGCGCTGCGCCTGCCGGCCCTCATCATGCGGACCGCCTTCAGCGTGGATTCCGGCTCCGCCATAAGATCGGAAAAGAGCATCATCACGGATTTTTTATGCATCTTGCGCGCCAAACTTCCTATCGGGCCGGCGAATGAAGACTGCCCGCCGGGATCAATGCCGGCCAGCGCGCCGTCTATAAGTTCAAGATGCTTAATACCGCTTCTCGGGAATATTTCAGCGCGCACGATATCCGAAAAAGCCGTCAAACCGCAGGAATCGCCTTTTATAAGAGAAAGACACGCTATAGACGCCGCAAGGCGGCAGGCATATTCCCATTTGGTCGCGCCCGATTGCGGCCCCAAAAATCCCATTGAAGCCGAGCAGTCGTTTATAAGATAAATTCTGAGATTTTTTTCTTCCAGAAATTCCTTAATGAAAAACCGGTCCTTTCTGGCGTAGACTTTCCAGTCTATGAATTTAACATCGCTCCCTTCCTGATATGATTTATGCTGGGCAAATTCCTGGCTGAATCCGCGCGACATGGTTCTGTGAAGCCCGGGAAAAGTTCCGTCTCCCCGCGCCTTTATCTCGCGGCCGCGCAGGCTGCGTATTCTGGCTATTGTCACCGAATCAAGAAATTTCATAATGAGAAGGCTATTAGTCTGAAGGTACGGATAAGAAACCAATAGTCTTCAGTCTTCAGTCTTCAGTCTTCAGTCTGTTGTTCCCAGCCTTTCGTTCCCTTCCTGCTTTCTTTCTGCAAACGGCGGGCCTGCCTGATATATCCTTCAGCCATGGAAGCTTTAAGCGGTTCAAGCTCAACCGCGCGGCGCCAGTCATTAACGGCGCTTTCATAATCTCCCATCTGCGATTTTGCCCTGGCGCGAAGATCGTAATATTCGGCATTCGCGGGGAATTTGGCTATAGCTTTCTCTATGGCAAGCAATGCGCCGGCGTTCATGCGCATTCTGAAATATGTTCTGGCCAGACTATGATATAAATCGGAGCCGGGATCCTTGCTTGCGGTTATCGCCGACTGATAATCCGAAACGGCGCCGCTTAAGTCTCCCAGTTTTTCCCTGACATAAGCGCGCGATTCGTAATAATCCCGGTTACTGCCGCTGTAGGCCAATGCGGAAGTGAAATTCTCTTCAGCCTCGGATATTCTGCCCTCTTTAAGATAAACCTGCCCCAGAACGAAATAAACATCCGCCGCGGACGGATCGACAGCCAAAGCCTTTTTTGAATCTTCAACAGCGCCCGCGGAATCATTCATAGACAGCTTCAGTTTGGCCCTTTCGGTATAAAATTGGCCGTTGTCCGGCTCCAATGTTACGGCGCTGTTAAAATCTTTGACGGCGTCCTCATATCTGCCCAGCCTGACTTCCGCTTCCGCCCTTACCGAATATCCTTCCGCATTGGCGGTATCAAGCGCCAGCGCCCTTGAAGAATCCTCCAGCTGGCCGCTCCAATCGCCGGTATATCTGCCTTTTATAATGCCTCTCCATAAATAAGCCGTCGTTTCCGGATATCCGAGATTTATGGAAGCGGTCATATCTTCCTGCGCCTTTTTAAAATCTCCCAAAGTCATATAGGCCTGTCCGCGGTAAAAATAAAGCAAGCCGTTTTGCGGATGCTTTGCTATAACCCCGGAATAAACTTCAACCGCTTTTTCCGTTTTGCCGGATTTGAGCAGGCGCGACGCCGTGGAAATTTCAGGAATATCCCCGGAATTGCGCGGGAAATATTTAAAAACCAGAAAAAAACCCCCTGCTAATACGACCGCCCCGGCTGTTATGCTGAGCCAGCCGGTTATTCCCGAACGCTTAAAAATATCGCGCGGCTCAATTATCTGCATGATCAGCTGAATTATCAAGAAGTTTCCCTGTTATAACATCGGGCTGAATGCCCTCGGCTTCAGCCTGAAAATTAAGCACGATCCTGTGCCTTAAAACAGGTTTTGCCACAGCCCGCAAATCTTCCATTGAAACGGCGAATCTGCCCCGCAAAAGACATCTTGCTTTGCAGGCCAGCACCAAAGCCTGCGAGGCCCTGGGCCCGGCTCCCCATGCCACCCACTTGCGCACATAATCCGGCGCATCTTTCAAAGAAGCGGAAGGCCTGGTCATTCTGGCAAGCCTGACCGACATATTCATAACGGACTCCGGCACCGGCACCATCCTTACCACAGCCTGAAGATCAAGCACGTCTTTTGCATTCAAAGCCTTTTTAAGCTCTTTGCGCCCGGCTCCGGTAGTCTCCGACACTATGCGCCTTTCCTCGCTTTCATCGGGGTATTCTACGTTTATCTGCATGAAAAAGCGGTCAAGCTGGGCCTCGGGAAGAGGATACGTGCCTTCATGTTCGATGGGATTTTGCGTGGCAAGGACAAAAAAGGGAAGAGGCAGCGGCATCGTATTGCCGCTTACCGTGACCTGATACTCCTGCATAGCCTGAAGAAGAGCGGATTGCGTGCGGGGGGGGGTTCTGTTTATCTCGTCGGCAAGGATCATGTTCGCGAATACGGGACCGGGAATAAAACGCATTACGCGCTGGCGCGAAGCCGGATCCTCCTGAAGTATCTCGGAGCCCGTTATGTCCGAAGGCATGAGATCGGGAGTGAATTGTATCCTTCTGAATTCCAGCTCAAGAATGCCGGCGAGGCTGGATATCATAAGAGTCTTGGCCAGTCCCGGCACTCCCACCAAAAGCGCATGGCCTCTTGAAAAAAGGGTTATCAATATCTGCTCTATGACTTCATCCTGCCCAACGATGACGTTGCGCAGCTGGTCAAGTATCTGCGCTTTGCCCTTCTGAAGCTTCTCCGCCAGTTCCATATCGCTTGTCTGCCGCATAAGTATGCTCCTTTTCCCTATTTTTTACCTAATCTCGTTTTTATAGACGCCCAGTTGCCCGGAAACCCAGCAACCCAGTAGCGCAAGCGGGAAAATCTGAAATGAACTAGATAGGAAACGGCAGACGGTAAATGGTAGAACAAAAACTTCCCGCGTTTTTCTTTTCTGTTTCCCGTCTACCGTCTCCCTTCTACCATCTACCGTCTTCATCTATTTTACAATAAACGGATTGAAAAAGATTTTTATCAGAATGCTATAATGTATTGAAGATAAATACTCAGGAGATAAAACAATGCAAGTAACCTTTAAGGAAATAATAGTGGCGGGGGGGGCGGGGGGTTTTTT
>CAZFMJ010000019.1:7125-43698 GCA_964520045.1 uncultured Elusimicrobiales bacterium
GGCGGACCGGTGCTTTTTCTGCTGGCGGCGGTATCGATATACTCGCTCGCGCTTATGTGGGAAAGACGGATCGCGTATAAAAAGACCTTCGCCGGAATGCTGAAGCTGGTTTCGGAAATAAGACAGCTTCTCGACGAAGACGATATCAGAACGATAGCCGTGATCTGCAGAAATCACCGCACGCCGTCGGGTGAAATACTTTTCAAAGCCGCCACGCATCACGGCACTCCGGCGGAAAAAAGGGAGGCGGTCTCAAAAGCTCTTGAGTGGCACGTGACGGGACTGCAGAAAGGGCTCACTTTTCTAGCCACCATAGGAAGCATAAGCCCGTTCGTAGGGCTTTTCGGCACGGTGCTGGGAGTAATGAGGGCGTTCAAAGACCTCGCCTCATACGCCGGCGCAGGCCCGTCCGTGGTGGCAGTGGGCATCGCGGAAGCTCTGGTGAACACCGCAGCCGGACTATTCGTAGCCATACCCGCCATAATCGCGTATAACTATTTCATTTCAAAATCCAATCAGTTCGTAAGGGAATTGGACTGGATGGCGGAGCAGATAATAAACAAATCCGCGTTAAACAGGGAATTTTCAAAACTATAAAACTTACTTAAGAAAACGCTAACGTTGAGCAAAATATGCATATACATAATCTGAGAAAAGGGGTCATGGCTGAGATCAACATGATCCCGCTTATAGACGTGGCGCTGATACTGCTTATAATATTCATGGTGATCACTCCGTTCCTCGTTCAGTCGCAGATAGGCGTTCAGCTGCCCAAGTCGACGCAGGGGTCCCAGCCCCCGCAGGATAATGTCATAAGGATACAGATATCGGCGGACGGCGGCCTTGCGCTGGAAGGCAAACAAATAAAGATCTCGGGGCTTGAAAAAGAGCTTACCTTAAGACTTTCCCGGTCATACAAAAAAACAGTGCTTGTCCAGGCGGACAAAACCGTAGACATAGAAAAGGTCATCGCCGTTCTTGACGCGGCTAAAAAACTAGGTGTGACCAAATTGGGCATAGGGGTCGCCCCAGCGCAATAACGCAAATGATGCGCCAGTATTTATTGTATTCGACCACGCTGCACATGCTGGCGGCTTTTGCCATGTTCCTGATACTCAGGCCCGGCAAAACCGCGCCCGCTTCCACGATATATTCAATAGATTTCATAGGGCCCGGAGAAACCGCGGTGGTGGAAGCGATGGGCAAAACTCCGGAGCCTGCTTCCGCGGCGAAAAAACCGGCGGCGCCCGTAAAAAAAGCGGCCGATAACATTTCTGTTTCCAAGTCGAAATATAAAAATCAGCCTCTGCCCGCTCCGAGCGTTCTCAAAACCACGGCAAAAACAAAAACCGGCAAAGACGCGGCTTCGGATAAAAAACTGTCCGATGAACAGCCCTTTTCCGGAGTATCGGCTGATTTCCCTAATTTTCCGTATCCATGGTACGTGACGCAGGTAAGGACGGCTCTTTGGGACGAATGGTCGTCAAGGATGCCGGCGGGCGGGCAGTTAAGCTGCGTAGTATTGTTCAGGATAAACCGCAAGGGCTCGATAAATAAAATCGAGGTGGAAAGAAATTCAGGCAACAAGCTGTTTGATTTTTCCGCCGTCTCATCCGTCCAGCAGTCGGCGCCTTTTCCGCCGCTTCCGGCGGAATTTGAGGAAGACGCGCTTATCGTTCACGTCGAATTCCGCGCGGGCACGTAGGAGAGGAAACCACGGAGACACGGAAGTCGGGAAGCACGGAATCAGGCATGGGAAACAAAACTTCTTTCCGTGTTTCCGTGACTGCTCCTTCAGTGATTCCGTGGTTTCCGTAATTCGCGGTTCGGCGCCTTTCAGTGATTCAGTGGTGTGTTGGAGGGGGCAAATGATACTCAGATTGTTCATAGCGGTGTTTGTGCATTTCGCGTTTTTTGTCTGTTTTCCGTATACCGGGGACATGGGGATAATTTACGGATTGCTGTCGCTTCTTTTATGGTTCGGCCTGATAATGTTTGTAAGCATGGGCCTTACCGCCCTAGGCTTGCTTTTGGGACCGCTTAAATTTCTCGTGGAAATTGTTTTTGCGGCGTCGGTGGCGTTTTCGGTGGCCACCACTCTTCCGCAGAGCGATTCCGTATCTCCTTTCGAAAAACTGAGGCGCGGCAGATATCCGACCGAAAAAACCATTAAGATAGGGCTGGCAGGGTTCGGGATAGTTCTGCCTGACACCCCGAAAGAAATTTTTAAAAAATAAAAATATGAAAAAAATCCTTATTACGGGCGGAACCGGGTTCATAGGAAAAGCTCTCGCGAAAAAACTCATCAGCGACGGCTACTCCGTAAGGATCACGACCCGCAGGGACGCGGCAGGCCTGAATTCAGCCGGAGCGGAACTGGTGAAAATATCCTTTGACGACGCCGATTCCCTGAAAGCCGCGGCCAAAGACTGCTGCGCGGTATTTCATCTCGCCGCCGCTCTTTTCGGATATTCAAAAGAGGATTTTGAAAAGGCAAACGCGCGGGCCACCGAAAACCTTGTCAAAGCCTGTTGTCATGAAGGCTGTATCCCGAAGCGCTTCATTTACGTCTCAAGCCTGGCGGCGGGAGGGCCTTCGATATCGTCCGTAAAACCGCGCACGGAAAGCGATCCCGACAATCCGATCTCATTTTACGGCATGACCAAACTGGAAGGCGAAAAAAGGCTGGCCATGCTGCCGCCTCAGGTTGAAAGGGTCATATTAAGGCCTCCCGTAGTCTACGGCAAAAACGATTCCGGCATTTCAAAAATCGCTTCATGGATAAAGCGGGGCGTAATGCTCAACCCGGGGGCGGCGGGCCGAGAATCATTTTTCAGCTTCATATTTCTTGACGATCTTGTAAAAGTCCTGCGCACGGCGGTGGACGATAAAAACGTCGCCGGAAAAACTTATTACGTATGCGAAGACATGACCTATACCTGGAGTTTTTTTGTAAAACAGATAGCCTTCGCGATGGACAGAAAAATGCCCTTTATGATAAAAACCTCGCGAAGCAAAACGCTCTCGCTGGGCCGCATCTATGAAACTTTCGCAAAACTTGCCGGAATCACGCCCGTATTTAATCTGGACAAAGCAAAAGAAGCCTGCGCGGGCCACTGGACGGCTTCCCCTAAAAAATGGATGGCCGACACGGGCCAAGCCGGATGGACTCCTCTTCCCGAAGGAATAAAAGCCACGTTTACCGCTGGACGGCTGGACCGCTAGGCAGCGGGACAGCGGTCAACTTTCTACTATCGATTTTAAAATTCCCCGCTTGCGCTGGGTTGCTGGGTGACTGGGACGCTGGGCGGCTGGATGTGCCCCTTGACAAATCCGGATTATCTGTTATAATTCTGTTACAAATGGGTCGTAACGACCAATAGGCACCGGGAAGGAGCGTACCCAACATGGCATCACCTAATGCCTGTTCCGCGTCTGAAGTCAGAGATACGGAAACCATAATTGAAGCGATGAAAAACGACCTTGACGAAATGATAAAGGGAGTAAGAACGCTTCAGCATTACCTGCGCAAGACATAGACGAACAGTCATGCCTTGTTAAGAAAAACGCCTCCCAAAAAGAGGCGTTTTTTTTATGTATACTTATAAAAACACGGCGTCAAAAACAACAGGAAACCACTGAGCCACGGAAGCACGGAATAGGGAATGGGGAAAAAACTTCTTTCCGTGTTTCCGTGGCTGCTCCTTCAGTGGTTCCGTGATCACTCTTTGACGTTGCTTTCAAAAATGCGGAGGATAAATATGAAACGGCTCATTTTGATATTAATTACGGTTCTATTTCTGCCGGCCGGCGAGGTTTTTTCCCAATCCCGCGTTAGTTTTTCCGATAATGATTTCGCGGTTCAGCTTAATTCCATCAGGAAAACCGCGATCGAAAAAACGGCGGTTAAACCCGCCGATGGTTCATTTGAAATAAAACCCGCGAACGCCGAAAACGGGCGGCAGAAAGGCCAAAATATTTCACTTTCCGCACATGTCACGCTTACAGGAAACGCATGGGTGCCGCAAAACGGAGGTTTTGTAACCGTAAGACTGCGCGATTGGACTACAGTGCGGGACAACTCCGGCGCTATTACCAGCAGGCCGGCGCTGGTGGAGGCAACGGCCTCAATGTGGGTATACCCGAATCATTCCGTGTTTCACACCGCATATGCGAATATTAATGTTCCCCTTTACAAGGACGACAAATATATCGGCTCGGCGGTTGTAAGCGGCAGCATACCTGTTTCAGGCTGGCCGTCCTCCAATCTTGTAAACCTGCACGGCAGCGGCTACTTGACCGGAAGCATATACTCAAATTGACCCCGCCGCCCATGCGATGGGGGCAACTTAGTAATTAAGGAGCGTTGAATATGCCTAATGGGAGAAAAATGTTTGTCCATGTATCAGGCTCTTTTCGGGAATCCGACAAAGTCATGGCCGATTATTACGCTTCGCTTACTTGCGAAGAAAAACTGGACATCAGCCAGTACTTAAGAGAGCAGTATTACAAGATTAAGGGCATCGCGGTTGAAAGAATGGATAAAACAATCGTTCATGTCGCACCTGACCGTTCGCTGATAAATGGACGCGTAAGGCTAGACCAAAGCGTATGAGAATTGAAAAGGATTTTGAGGATCTGCTAGGATGCCTAAACAGAAATAAGGTCAAATATTGCATAGTAGGCGGATTCGCAGTAATATATTATACCGCGCCAAGGTATACGGGCGACATGGATATTTTGGTCAAGCCGGTACGGGAAAACGCTAAAAAAATCATCAGCGCGCTTGAAGAATTCGGCGTCGGCTCCGGCGAACTCAGTGAGGAAGATCTCGTTTGCGAAGGAAAAATAATCGAAATAGGCAGGCCGCCGATTATGGTGCATATAATGACAAGAATTGACGGCGTTAAATCACCAGGAATCTGGAAACGTCTGGCAACAGCTAAATATGGAAAAGAGCCGGTGTATTTTATTGGGCTCGACGAGCTTAAGAAAAACAAAAAGGCGTGCAGTCTGAAAACCGGCAGAAAAAGCAATGGGCAGGATAAACTGGACTTAAAAATGCTCCAAAAGCTGAAACGCGGATAGAATTCTGCGGCAGAAATCGGTCACGGGCGCCGGACATCCAATACCTCACGCACTATGCGGACCAGAGATTCTTGTGAAAAAAGTTTTCTTTGAGAAGATTCACGATCTTGAAATACTGCCCCAGCGATGCGGAAATCTCATGCCTGAACCGGAGCGCCATGGTCATTGAGTTACTATTTCGCGATTGTAGTAAACACGCATATCGCTTCCGACCTGGCCTCAGCCGGAATAATTGTTATGCCGCGTTTTACAATACCCCCGATATTTTCCTGGCCGGCTTTGCCTAAAAATTGAAAAGGATTATTACTGTTTTCTCCCGCCGATTCTTCTTTCGGGAAAGGCTGAAGACTGGCTGCCGCTTTTATAATTTCGGCGCCCAAGGGCGGCGCAATCTTGAATTGGAAAGGCATATCGTTGTCGGGGATTGAATATACCTTATCCTTCTCAATATAATCATTGCGATGATACTGATTAGGGAAAAGAAGCTGAATTTTCCCCTCCGCATTTGTATGGAATAACCGCAAATAGCAATCCTTGTCGGATTTGAAAAACACAGTGATATTTTCGCCTTCTTTATAAACCCCGCCCGCTAAGCCGGCGACGGTATTACTGCTGTCATCTACCCAAACCCGCACCTTAAAATCGCCCAACCCGTTTTCATGTTCTTTCCATGCTGTTACAGCCGAACTGTATTCGTCATAATTTTGCGGCTTAGACTGCAGTTCAGCCGGCAGCAGGTCCAAAGGAATAGAGAAAGAAGCCGCGGTAATTTTTTCCGCGGTGAGAGAATTCACCAATGAAATATTTGCCCTTATACTTAGGCTCTCTTCCCAATAATCGCCTGTCAAGATCGCGTTGACCCCCTTTATTTTTCCGGTTACAACTGCCTCTGAGGGCTCAATCACGCCGGTTAGGGATAATTTCTGCTCTTCCATCACACGGCTTAATTCCCGGCGGGAAATCTCCCGAAACGCTTTTGACTGCACAAGCGCCCTGCTTAATTCAGAAGAAAAAAATACACCCAGACTTCCAGCCGCGTCGCTGTCGGCATAAGTAATCTTTCCAATGCAGACTTTTAATTTATCTTTTTCTTTCAGTCTGCCCGCCAAAATATTCACAGCCTCGTCAAATAAAGCGTCCCGCTTCGCTTTTTCTTTTTTTAGCAAATTCAGCTGTTCATCCAAAAACCTGCTCTTATGTTTCTCCGATTTTAATAATTGTTTATATTCCCGCGCCGCTTCTTCAAAATTTCCATTCATCCAAAAATTTCTAGCCCGGAGCGCGGGAAAATTTTGCGACAACGACGAAGGCGCCGCCGCTGCTCCCCTTAACGTCGTAGCTCCTACTAATGATGGTTCTTTTTTGTCTTTCCGAATCTTCCCGAAGCTATCCACTGACACATTTTGGCCGCTAAGAATATTAAAATTATTCTTTCCCAGTTTTATATGCGCTGACTCGCCCAATTTTATCGCTTCATTTTTCGGCCAGAAATAAACCTCCGAATTTGACAGCTTTTCTGTTTTCAATTCGTCATTTTCAAATAAAATCATAAAAGGCTCTGCCTGCTTCCAGTTTTTTTCACCGGGATGCTTGACAAATACCCGGCCGGCAGTTTCAATTACGTCGGCAACTCCGGTAAACGCTTCAATGCCCAAAGGCATTGAGAATAATACGGCTGAGATCAGGCAAACAACTGTCTTGTGTTTCATATATTGCCCCTTTGTAATCCCTTTACGCTATATATCTTCAAAGGGATATCTTTTCCTTTTACTTTCCGTTCTCCTAAGAATTCACTATCAACCCTGTCTTTCACGAAATTATGTGTTGCTTCGCTTATCATCACTCTTGTCCCGAATTCTTTGTTCACCTGCTCAAGACGGGAGGCTATATTTACATTGTCTCCCATAACGGTATATTCCTTTCTCCTGCGGGAGCCGATATCGCCCACAATAACAGGGCCTGTGTGTATTCCTATCCGGATATTAAATTTAACCGGCAGGGTATTGGCCCATTTGGCTGAAAGCTCGTCGGTTTTTTTAATCATATCCAGCGCGGTTAAAACGGCTCTTTCCGCATGATTTGTTTGGGAAAGCGGAGCGCCAAAAAACACCATTATGCCGTCGCCGATGAACTTATCCAAAGTGCCTTCGCGCGCAAAAATTATTTCAATCATCTCTGACAAATATTCATTAAGCGTTCTTATGAGAACCTCGGGCGTCACTTTTTCGCTTATTACTGTAAAATTAGCTATATCCGAAAAAAGAACCGTAAGATCCTGATATTCCCCTGTCAATACCGGCGCATCATTCTGAGAGAGTATTTCGTCAACTACGCCAGGCGAAACATACCGCGCGAAAATTTGTCTTACGCGGCTTTTCTCCCTGCTCTCAGTCACCAGCCGGTAGCTAAAAACCGACATATAAACTGCGAAAAGAGTCATAAGCGGCTTTATTATTTCTAGTTTCAGATTGTATCGCGCAAATAAAACAAAAGAGCCAAAACAATAAAGACTGCAAAGGGCAAACAGCCAGAAAGCCCCTGTTAAAGGACTCGCCTTATAAAAAAGCAATGCGGCTGATACCGCCAATACGACAATAATGCCGAAACCTAAAATACCGCCTATCTGGATTATGGGATTGCTATTAATCAAAGTTTGCAATATATTCGCGTGCAATTCTACGCCTGGCATTTTTACGGAAAATGGAGTGGCATGGAATTCCTGGCCTTCAACACTGGTATCGCCGATAAGAACAACCTTGCCCTTAAACAAAGCGGAATCAATTTTTCCTTTCAATACATCTATCAAAGAAAGGGTTGTAAAAGTTCCATGCGGACCCGCATAATTTATAATAATCTCGCCCTTGCCTAGAATATTGAAATTTTCATCCGCACTCTTTTTGAATTGTTCAAAAATTTTCAGCGCAAAGCATTTTCGTTTATAATTAATTGGATATTCAAAAAATAGCGTTTGCCGCCTTGCCACGCCGTCAATGTCTTTGACCAAATTTACCACCCCGGCATGTTCTAAATCGTCTAAAAAAGTTGAAACCTCCATTTTCGGATAAATTCGGTACGCCCAGACAGTGTTGTATCGCCGCGCGGCCTCTTTTAATTTTTTATTGCCGTCAATAAATTCTTTGTTTACATAATCCCGCGGCTGGAGCATGTCAACCGCTACAACCTTCGCGCCTTTTTCCGCGCATATCTTCACTGCCTCTGCAATAAACTTGCCGTAAAAAGCGTACGGCTCCCGAATTTCATCAAGAGACTTGTCATCTATGCCTGCAATTATTACATCAGAATGCGCGGTTCCGAATCCCCGCAAATGAAAAAACATATCCAGAGTGCGCAATTCAAGGACCTTAAATGGACTTAATAATGCGGCTAAAAAAACTGCGGCAATGGTTGATAGAATTATAACCGGCAGTTTGTACATTCTTGATTCACCTGCAATAAAATTTTCTCCGACAAGACCACCTCCCTTAATCCCTCCCCCGATGCGGGGGAGGGGAGGGCGGGGGGGACGAATTTGGACTTTTTCGGATGAATCAACATTGCTTGTCAGGGTTTGGTGATTACCGCAAGCGGCAGGGCGTTGTCAAAACCGCCGGCAGGAAGCGTTGGATGCTGCGCTCCTTCGGAACTTTGCACTACCGCGCTGTAAACATAATCGTAAAGCTCTGCCAGAGAAACAATGTTATCTTTGGGATTGGTATCCGCCCTGCCGGTTAAACCCTCCAAAAGATAATATGTGAACACTCCATGCGCCTTCTCGTCATTTTCCCTTGAATACTCCCGCTCACGGCTTGCGGTTAATATTACCTTCCCTCGGGTTTCACGCGCCATCCGCTGAAATTCCATCACAATGTCTTTTGTTCCTCTTAAATCCATTCCTATTCCCCCGGAATGGCACGCATCCGCAAAGACCAAAGTCCGCAGGGGGGGAATTCTATCGGTAAGCAGCTGCTGAAATTCCTTCATTGGCAGAGCGCTGGAATACAACTCATTGATGTCGGAATCATACGCCATAAGATATGGATTTCCGAGTTTATCCACAAAACCATGTCCTGCGATAAATATAACCGCCACATCTTCCTGTTTTGCGTCTATAAAAAATTCACCCAACGCTTTTCTCATTTCTTTTAGGTTCGCTTTCTCATTCACTAAAACCTTCTTTTTTATATCACGGTATATTCCCAGATTTTTCTGAGTGTCAAAAAAATCGGACAACGCAGCGGCGTCGGCGGCCGCATATTTCAGTTTTTGAATCTCATCGCTCTTATACCCGTTTATTCCAATTATAACAGCCCACAGTGTCGGCAAAGACGCTTGAGTTGACATTGAACGTTCTTCCGCCTGATTTAAAACAAGCACTTTGGAATCAGATATAATGCCGTTTGAATTGCGCGCTTCAACGCTGATATAATTCGCGCCCGATACTAAAGGCACGGTTTCATTAAAATAAAATGTGTCTTTAACCTTAAAATCAGGGGGCTCGGCCTTCGGCATCACAGCGATATCGCGTTTGCGCTCAACAAGCTTTCTATTTACCATCACCTGAAGTATTTCGCCGGCATCCTGCACAAAACCGGAAATGTTTACAGTTTTTTCCGCAGTCTTATATTCGTTTTTAGGGCTCGCAATAACAATTCTTGGCCCTGAACTGCCGCCCGCATAGTGTTTATAAACCTCCCCTAACCTGGCTGTGACAGATACTCTATGCGTAATGCCCAAATCCCCATAAGGCAATAAAGCGTAATCAAAATCTAATTTGCCTAATTTTAATCCAAATCCTGCGGTCAGCGCTGAAACAGCGCCGAGCGCTTCAAGATTTGTCGTTTTAAAACCTACCCGAAAAGCGAATACATCTTTATATAAGTACTCGCTTCCGATATGAAAACTGGCCTGATAATCCTGCGGTATATTGACATCGGAACAAAGAAGAAAGTTCGGAGTAAATTTATAAGAACTGCCGGCTCTTAAAGCGGAGGGAAGCTTAAATTCCTCATGGAATCCCATAGCAGGCCCAATATTTAGGACGCTGGCGCCGAAATTTAATTTTTCATTTGCCTTATATAAAGCCCCGAAATCAACCGCAAAACCTTTGGCAGATTCATTTTCAATTTTTTGGCTGATGGTTTTTGCGCCCAATCCCATCATAAAACGATTGCTAAAAGACATCCCGTACGAAACGCCGATGCTCAAATCATGCGCCGTATAAGCTGAAGCTGGATTCCCAAAAGCGTCAAAGCCGCTCATTTTATCCATGCCAAGATACATTACGCCCAAGCCGAGGCCTCCTGTATCTGACACTTTTTTGCCGAGGCCGAGAAAACCATAAAAGATATCTTCATAAAGGGCGGCTCCGCTGACGCTCGCTTCAAATTGCTGTATTTCCGCAAGGCCGGCCGGATTCCAGTATAACGAATTAATATCATCGGCAACGCCGGTAAAACTTTCTCCCAGCGCGGCAGGCCTTGCGCCTATCCCAAGTTTCAGAAATTGCGCCCCGGTAGTGCCCTCGCCGCCGGCAAAAAGGCTTTGCGAAATCATAAAAAGCGCGAAAAGAATAGTTCCTATTTTGTTCAGCATGCTTCAGTCCTCCCCCAAAATTATCTAATTATTCCGAATTTGCCCGTTACTTTATCGCCTGTGCTGTCAGTTATGAGATATAGGTATATTCCGCTTGCTGCATTCTGCTCGTGTTTGTTTTTTAACAGCCAGTCATAACTTGCGGAAGCAATATGTTCCTTTTCAAATACCAGTTCGCCCGCTATATTGAATATCCGCATATGAACATCTTTTCCCGTTAGGCCGGCAAATGTCGCCCTGTCATGCCCGCTGCGCGCTTTGACCGGACTGGGGTAAACCTTGACTTGCGAAAGAACTGCTCCTCCCGGAGAAACTAACGCAAAAGTGGAAAAATGCTCTGTGCTTACTTTTGCGAATTTCTGCGTTTTGTTTATTGTGACATCATTTTCCTTCTTCCACCGATTTGCCGCGCTGTCAAACGACCAGATTTCCAGATTGTCTTCCTTTACATTTGTTCCGTCAACAATGCCGTCGCTATTGCTGTCTTTGTAAGGAATGGTTATCTCGCAATCCTCATTTAAACTCTTCTGCCCGCTGGCCAAAGAAACATCTCTTGCTTCCACCACTTCAGCCAGATTTCCTATGGGTTTTGACGACAATGAAGGATCAACAGTCACATTGACATAATCAGAAGATTGATTAAGCGCGCCTGAGGCAATTTTCACTTCTGTCAGGGCATCCGTGTTTGTTCCGCCTACTTTTGTTATATTGTCCTTTTCATTGCGGATCTTTTCCTTCTTCTGCTGTTTTCCGGCAACAAGTTTTTCTTCTATGTCCATGTCAACATTGTTAATTGATATTGTTATGCTCATTGGAGACGGGTCCGGAATATTATTAACGTCATAAGCGATAGCGGCCAAATCATAATTGCCGTTTGAAAGGGCTGTTCCCGAATTATCAACAAGTTCCCAATGAATAAAATACGGCCAGCTTATATCCGGATTAGGATGCACGGCATCAGCAATTGGTATTATTTCCCAGTTTTCAAGATGCGAAGGCTTATACATAAATTTGACTTTGCTGACATTTAACGGTTCCTGAACCGCTTCCGCAACTATTGTAAGCCTGTTTCCTGAAACCTTTTTGCCTGTCTGGGGAACTTTAATGACCACTTTAGGGCCTGTTGTTTTTTCCGTTATGACGGCGCTTGCTATGTTGTTGGTATCAAGATTTTCTGCGCCTCCCGCAGTTACCGGCCTCACTGAAAAATAATATGTTTCCCCGCGGTTTAATATTGGGGATGTCCATGTCCGTTCAGGATGGCTCACTGTAGCTTGAGGCGCATAATATAACGCTGTGTAATCAAGGGAGCCGGCTGTATAATATATTCTGTAAACTGACACATTACCGGACACGGATGGAGTCCATGATAAAAATATTTTTGAGTCGTCAAGCGGAATAACAGCCAAATCAGTTGTTGGTTCCGGAGGCGATGTTTGAATTAAATCAAGCTTAAAATCAAGCGCAATAGATTCACCGTCGTTTACCTGCACAGAGGCCTGAGTTTTTGTCTGATATCCGTTAGCTGTGCTTAGCACATCATAAGTTCCGGTAGAAATAATAACTCTGTAAATTCCAATAGCGTTAGACTGGGTAGTCTGGATAGTTGAGCTGTTTTGTCTTATTTCAACACGCGCTCCGGGGATAGCCGTCACGCCGTCCGTTTTAGTCACAATGCCGGTAATAATGCCATTGCCTGATGCGGGAGAAAGCGCAAAATCTTTATATATCGTCCTTTCAGAAACAACAGCAACTGCGGTTGAACTGGATTTGTATCCGGTTGCTATCACTTCCAGCGTATAACCGCCTGATGAAAGAGACAAAAGATAACTGCCTTCAATATTGGTTGAAACAGCCTTAATTACATCGGCTCCTTGTTTTGCCAATACAACGGCAGACTGCACAGCCTTCCCATCCGCTTGCGAAATAACTTTACCTGAAACATATCCGCTTTTTGCTTGCTCACTTATAGCAACAGGACCTGAAATATTATTGCTTTCATTTGACTCTGCGATATTTGAATTTGAGTCAACCTGCGCGTAAAGATTAAAAACGCCGCCTGTATAAACAAAATCCGAGTTGAACTGGGTTGTCGCCCCGATACCCAATGAATTTACTGACCAGTATTTGTCGCCAACCTGCTGTAAAGCCGGGGCATTGGTCAAATTTTTATAAAAATCTATCCAGAAAACACTATTGACGGCCGCGCTGCCCTGGTTTTTTATAGTGACAGTATATGCCACTGTTTGACTAACCACGGGAGTGGCAGTTGATGGCACAATAGACAATACAACCAAATCAGGCTTTTCAGTTGTTCCTGAAGGATTTAACGCAAAATTGACAGTTGTTATTTGGCCGGCTGAAATTACTTTGTTCGTTTGTATGGCTGTTATATAGCCGTTTGAAGTCACACGCACATCACATGTTCCAGTGGCTACAGTTATGGAATAATCTCCATTTATACCTGTAGTTGCGTTGGACTTCACTACTCCTGACTGCAATGCTTCCACCAATGCTCCTGAAATTGGTGTTGTGCCGTCGGATTTTGTGATTTTGCCTGTGATGATGCCTGAACCTAATCCCAACATAGTATCATACAATTCAGCCGAGGAAAGAGTGCTATCATTATATCCTCCGGCCACTAATACCTTGCCGTTGGATAGTAATGTCGCGGTATGATGTTGCCTCGTAGCGCTCATTGTGCCTGTGGTCGCAAATGTTCCAGCAGCGGGATCATATAACTGAGTCGAGGAAAGATATCCGCTGCCATCATATCCGCCGGTCACCAATACCTTGCCATTAGGCAGTAATGTCGCTTTATGTCCAAACTTTACATCGTTCATTGATCCTGTAGTTGCAAATATCCCGGCGGAAGAATCATATAACTCAGCTGAGGATAGCCCTATGCCATTAGTATATCCACCTGTCACCAATACCTTGCCATTAGGTAGCAATGTCGCGGTATGCACTTTTCTTATACCACTCATTGAACCTGTAGTGGAAAATGTTCCAGCGGAAGGATCGTATAACTCAGCTGAGGATAAGGATGCGCCGGCAGTATTACATGTGTTGCCACTACATCCACCTGTCACCAATACCTTGCCATTAGACAGCAATGTCGCGGTATGTTCACGCCTTGTTGAGCTCATTGAACCTGTTGTAGTAAATGTTCCAGCAGCGGGATCATATAATTCAGCCGAAGAAAGAGGTATGCTGTCATTATATCCACCGGTCACCAATACCTTGCCGTTCGGCAGCAATGTTGCGGTATGGAAAGCCCTTTCCGCATTCATTGAACTTGTGGCTGCAAATGTCCCAAGGGCTGGATCGTATAACTCAGCCGAGGAGATATATGAACCGCCATTAATTCCGCCAGCCACCAACACTTTGCCGTTAGGCAACAATGTTGCGCTATAGTAATACCTCCCCATATTCATTGAGCCTGTAGTAGAAAAGGTCACGGCAATAGGATCGTATAACTCAGTTGAGGATAGATGTGTGCTGCCGGTCCATCCACCTGCCACCAATACCTTGCCGTTCGGCAGCAATGTCGCGGTATGATTACACCTTGCGGCGCTCATTGAGCCTGTGGTGGAAAATGTTTCGCTTCCGCAACCTGATGTATAAAATTCCACGTTGTCAATATAACCATCGCCTGTAGCTCCGGGTGAATAATTATCCCCTATTTTAGAAACACCCAATTCACTCAGGCCTGTGATGGTTCCTACATTTTCAAGGATTCCTGAACGAAACACACTTCCATCGCTAACTTTAGTTATTTGAAATGTTAGCTTGGCCGTGCTGGCGTCATATACCGCCATATTGTGATACCATACATTCAGTTCCAATGAAGATGGGTAATAACTATCCTCAACTATTTGTCCTAAATCATTGCGCGTTCTCACCAATACACCATACCCCAGATCTCCCCGTGCATAATTGAACCAGACATATGGCTGATTTTCCATATTTCTGCCAGACCTCATTAGCCCGAAGCGGATATCACCCGCCCAACCCAGCGAAACCACTTTAACATCAAATTCAAACTTAAAAGAGCAGCCATCCCATGTGATGCTTTTGCTCCCATATTCATCGGACGCATCTTTCATTACGACCTTGTATGCCTGATTTCCTGAATCCCAGTAATAATTGGATGCGTTATTTGTTGTCCAACCAGGATCAGAAGAAAAATCTGATGAGTAAATCAAGTTCCAACCTGCATCTGCTAGGCTTAAATCTGTTAAACCCGCAATTGATAATATAAACAGCAGAAAAATATGTGAACTGTTTTTACGAATCATTTTCCCTCCCGGTCATACCAAATATATCTCTATGGTCTCTCTACAGTGGCAAGCGGCAGTTCATTGTCAAAGCCGCCGGCAGGCAAAGTGGGGTGCTGACCGCCGTTGGTGTTTTTTACCACCTCGCTGAATATATAGTCGTAAACCTCTGACAGCGTAACTATGCCGTCAACCGGATTTACATCAGCCGCGCCTTTCAGGGCTTTCAAGAGGTAATATGTAAACACCCCATGAGCCTTCTCGTCATTTTCCCTGGAATACTCCCGCTCCCGGCTGGCGGTTAATATTACCTTGCCCTGGCTTCCTTTAACCATGCGGGAAAATTCAGCGATAATGTCGCTTGTGCCCCGCAAATTTGCCCCCATACTGCCTGAGTGGCAGGCATCGGCTATCACCAAGGTGCGCTTGGGCGGAATTCTATGGGCGAGCAAATCCTTAAACTCGCTCATTGGAAGCGCTGTGGAATAAAGCCGGTCAAGAACCGAGTCATGCGCCAATAGATAAGCATCCCCCAGTTTATCCACAAAACCGTGCCCTGCAAAAAACACTATCGCGATGTCGTCTTCTCTGGCATCTATAAAAAATTCCCCCAACGCGCTCCTCATATTTCCCAACGTGACATCTTTGTCCGAAATAATCCTACTCCTAACTTCCTTATATACTCCCATGTCTTTCTGCTGATTAAAAAAGTCGTGAAATGCGGCTGCATCTTTTACCGCATATTTTAAGGTGGGAATATTTTCATTGGCATATTTATCAATTCCAATTGCGACAAACCACAAAGTGGGCAAATTTGATTTTGCGGCAATTGGGGCAGCAGACTGCTCCGCGGATTTTCTAAAAACAACTGTCTGAGCGCTGGATATTTTGTCCGATGAATCGCGCGCTTCTATCACAATATAATTAGGTCCGGCGACCAGCGGAACGTTTTCGCTGAAGAAAAATGTGTCTTTAACATCAAAATCCGCCGGTTTCTCTGGCTTAGGCAGCACAGATATTCCGCGTTTGCGGTCAAGCGGCCGTCCGTTTAAGCTGACTCTTTCCACTTTTGTGTCATCCTGAATCAAGCCCGCAATATCTATAAATTTACCGAAAGTTTCATGATTATTAGCGGGAGTAGAAATTATTACTATCGGCGGATTTTTATCTATTTGTTTTGCCAGATATCCTTTCCGCCATTCGACTCTTGCCAGCGCTTTTTGATCAGCCACAGCGCCTAATCCTACGCGCAGGCTTATTCTGTGGGAAATCCCCAATACCTCATGTTTTAGAATGGCGTAATCCAAAGAAAGCCCGTAAGAGGAAAGCGAACCGCCGAAAGTCGGGTCGTTTCCATCATAGCCTGCTCTGAGCGCTAAAATATTAAAAAAATCATATTCAAGACCGCTTCTTATTTCAGGCGACAAGTTTTCCTCACAAACCATATCCGCGGACAGCAGGAATCCGCCCGCAGTAAACGCCCCTCCTATTCTCTGCGTTCTGGGAAGTTTATCGTAACCGCCGTCTCTTTCAAGTTTGCTTCCCAAGAGGTTCTGTGATTCAAAACCCAGCCTAAATCTGCCAAAACGCGCTGAAATGCCGATATCCGCATCCCAGGCAGAGGCGGAGATATCATCCACTTTTCTGCGGATGATTTTTTGAGTGGTTCCTATTGTTATGCGCTCCCATGGATGAGCCCCCAGCCCAAGCAGAAAGGCTGTGCTGGAATCTGTTATATCGCCCAGTTGATTATTGAACGCATCTCTGCGCGTGGCGCCCGACATATTGAACTGAACGGCGGAAAAACCCAATCCCCATGGCCGGCGGAATGCGTGAGCGGCGGAAAATTCGGAAATAGATGCGCCTTCAAACAAAGTTACATGGCTCATGCGCAATCCGGTCTGATACGGCGACCCAAGCCCTGCTGGATTCCAAAAAAGAGCGTCGTGTCCCTCCGCCGCGGCGCCGTACGCTTTTCCCATTCCCAAAGCCCGGGCGCCTGAGCCAATTTCAAGAAAACCGGCAGGCGACCCGCTGTTAAAATTGCCCGCGGAAACTGAAATGCTGTTTCCGGCAATAATAAAAATGAACCCTAAAAGTTTTTTCCAATTCATACTGTTACTTATTCAAATTGACCGCTAAAAGCGGTCAATTTGAGTTACTTGGCGACAATTTTAGTTGTTTTTTTGGCTCCGCCGGATTCAATCACGCATATATATGCGCCGGCCTTAACAAAATTGCCGTCTCCGTCTTTTCCGTCCCATGTAATTTCGTTCGGTCCCAAACTGCCGCCATTTTGTCCGGCGGAAAAAGATTTTTCCCAGATAAGCCTTCCAAAGGGATTATAAATTCTTATCTTCACATCTTTACTCTGATCCAGCGAATATCTGATTTTAGTAGTCTGCCCTCTAAGCGGAGAAAATGGGTTGGGATAATTAGATAGATTATCAGATACCGTTCCTGACGTGGAAAATCCCATTATGCGGAAAAGCGTCAGGTGCGTCACATTTCCAGTGACACGTTTGGCCGCTGCATCTACCGCAGAATTCTCAGTCAATTTCCAGAGGCTTTGAGTAGCATCATAAAAAAACAAACGCAGACTGTTTTCATTTATTCCGGCGATATCGTTGGCTGTATACGGAAGAGTCACTATAATCGCCTTGTTCAACCAGCTTGTGCCATCAGCCAATTTTATATCACGAGCCACAGATGTAGCTTTTATAGCGGGATCATTGACTACGGCAGGCGGATTTGCCGAAGTTTCCATAATAATTTGAGTCGCGCTTGTAATGGCGCCCGCCGGCACTTCAACTTTTGTGCCGTCGGGACTCTGCCTGATATTGTTTACTGCCGGATTTATGGCTGTCAGAACCTGAAATTTATAATGCGCGGCTGAAGTTCCAATACTGCCAGCTCCGTCCTTGGCAAGTGCATGAAAATACCATGTTCCATCCTGAATAATTCCAGTTGTAACGGAAGTATTTGCGGTAAAAGTATCGCTTGCGGACGGGACAGTGTTTGTAACAGCGTCTATTTTGTAATAATATCCCGCAATTCCAGAAAAATCCGCGGGGCCCGAAATAGAAATATCTGCGGTAGGATCTGGATAAGCCTG
Source organism: uncultured Elusimicrobiales bacterium (assembly GCA_964520045.1). GTDB lineage: Bacteria > Elusimicrobiota > Elusimicrobia > Elusimicrobiales > CAZFMJ01 > CAZFMJ01. Next base: position 25,201 of record CAZFMJ010000019.1, read on the forward strand.
ATTGGAATCTGGATGCGAATTTGAAGTCAAGACAGGAACGCCGGGGGGAGTGATATCAACGCCAATTCCATCGCTCCAGTTTGACCAGCTTCCACACAGTCCCGCGCCATTTTTAGCCCGGACTCTTGCGTAATAAGTTTTGCCATCCGAACCGCTGGTCACTATCTTCGTTAAAACATTCCCCGCATCTCCGTCAAATAGACTGGCGTCATTTATTGCTGGATTTATGCCTATTTGCAGATAATAGCCGGCAATACCGCTTTCATTGTCACCGGCAGTTCCTTGCGTCCACGAAAAACTTATTGTCGTCGTATTAATGAAAACGCCTTGATCCTGCGGTGTTGACGGCGCGCCGGCAGGCGGAGTAGAATCGGCCAAAGCAACAACATCTGGTGCGTCGATGACGTAAGTTGGTGTGCCTGTTGCCATAGCTCCGTTTATATCCTGAGCCTGAAAAGAGTAGATATAATCGGTTCCGACAGGAGACAGCGTTATTGAATAGGAATACAATTTGCCGTCAGTGTATGTGTTATCTCCAGCATCCACAGCTATCATTGTAAACATCATTGAAACAGGGGGAATGCTTTGTTGTGTTATGCTTAATTTTGGATAATCACCAGCCGGAGGGTCATTGTCTGCGTCAATGTATTTCATGCGATAAACAAATGTGGTTGACGTATCGCCTGTTTCAGGATTAATGCCGCCAGCGGTGTAATTGGTTTCGCCCGTCCACGCAAGGGTCGGGGGATTATTGACCGCTGTGACATCAGGCGCATCAATTGCGGATGTGGGCGCGCCTGTGGCAGCTGCGGCATAAATGTCCTGCGCTTCAAAGTAGTAAGTGTAATCTGTTCCTACGGTGGTTAAAGTTTTAGAATAAGTGTAAAGTTTTCCATCGCTGTATGTGGTATCGCCCGCATCCACAGCCGTCATAGTGAAAGGACTGCCTGATATTTCACTGCCGCCTTTTTTAATATGGACTTTCGGATAGCCGCTTAAAGGCGCGTCATTGTCAATGTCCATGTATTTTATCCGATAGATAAATATAGCTGATGCATCGCCTGTTTCAGGATTAAGACCGTCAGCGGTGTAATTGGTTTCGGCTGTCCAAGAAAGGACAGGCGGATGGGTTGTTGTTGTCGATATTCGATTCAATGCAAAAGCGGCATCTGTTTCTGTGGATAATTTTACCTCAAAATAATAGGTTGTGTCAGTTGAAAGCCCGCTGAATGTTTTTGTGTTTCCGCTTTGGGTGACTGAGGATATTATGCTTGAGTAGCCGCTGTCAGAAGTTAAAACGGCTACATAATTAACGCCCGAGACAATTGTCCATGAAGCAGTTAAGCTCGAGTCATTACGCGCAGTAAAAGAGGGATTAAGCGGTGTTGCTTGAATGTTTGAGACATCAGGCGAGTCAATTGCGGATGCGGGCGCGCCTGCGGCGACTGCGGCATAAATGTCCTGAGCCTCAAAATAGTAGGTGTAATCTGTTCCTACGGTGGTTAAAGTTTTAGAATAAGTGTAAAGTTTTCCATCGCTGTATGTGGTGTCGCCCGCATCCACAGCCATCATAGTGAAAGGACTGCCGGATATTTCACTTCCGCCCTTTTTGATATGGACTTTCGGATAGCCGCTTAAAGGCGCGTCATTATCCCCATCTGTGTATTTTACCCGATAGACAAATACAGTTGCTGTATCGCCTGTTTCAGGATTAAGTCCGTCAGCTGTGTAATTCGTTTCGCTAGTCCATACCAGTGTGGGCGCATTATTAGAAGCAGAGAGTTGTATTTGCACAGGAGCGGATTTACTGATAATTGTTCCGTCGCCTAATTCACCAAAACCATTATATCCCCATGCCCATAACGTGCCGTCTGATTTTAAAGCCACTGTGTGTCCTTCTCCTGACATGGAAACCCATTTATTGTCAGCGCCAATCTGGACAGGCGAGACTTTTCTGACAGTTGTTCCATCACCTACTTGTCCATCAGTATTATCGCCCCAACCCCATAATGTCCCGTTTGATTTTAAGGCCGCGTGTCCTCCTGCTGCGATAACCCATGTATTGTCCAAGCCGATTTGAACAGGCGCGGATTTATTAACCGTTGTGCCATCGCCTAATTCATTGTGAAAATTATACCCCCAAGCCCACAACGTGCCGTCTGATTTTAACGCTATTGTATGAGATTCCCCCGGCGCGATAGAAACCCATTTATTGTCCGTCCCGATCTGGACAGGCAAGTATTTATTGACAGTTGTTCCATCACCTACTTGTCCCTCAGCATTATTGCCCCATGCCCACAATGTGCCGTCCGATTTTAACGCTATTGTGTGAATCCATCCTACCGCGATAGAAACCCACTTATTGTCCGAACCGATCTGGACAGGCGCGGATTTATTGGCAGTCGTTCCATCGCCTAATTGACCGAAATCATTCCGTCCCCACGCCCACAATGTGCCGTCCGATTTTAAGGCTATTGTGTGATACCCTTTTGCCGCTATGGAAACCCATGTATTGTCCATGCCGATTTGAACAGGCGAAGATTTATCTGTCGTTGTTCCATCGCCTAATTGACCAAAAGCGTTATCTCCCCATGCCCACAGCGTACCGTCGGATTTTAAGACTATTGTGTGATACCATCCTGCCGAGATAATCCACTTATTATCCAAGCCGATTTGAACAGGCGCGGATTTATTAATCGTTGTGCCGTCGCCCAACTGACCATTATCATTCAATCCCCATGACCACAGTGTTCCGTCTGATTTTAAGGTTATTGTGTGATACCTTCCAGTCGAAACGGAAAACCATTTATGATTATTACTAACTTGAACCGGCACAGATTTATCAACCGTTGTTCCATCACCCAATTGGCCGGCATCATTTAGTCCCCACGCCCACAACGCGCCGTCTGATTTGAGCGCTATTGTGGTATTGTCCCCTACTGATATAGAAATCCATTTATTATCAATGCCAATCTGAACAGGTGAGGATTGATCTGCAGTTGTTCCATCGCCTAATTGGCCAATACTGTTATGGCCCCAAGCCCACAACGTGCCGTCTGATTTGAGCGCGATTGTGTGAGCCGATCCTACTGCGATAGAAACCCATTTATTATCAGTGCCGGTCTGAACTGGAGAAGTTTTATTAATCAATGTTCCATCGCCTAATTGACCATTACCATTAAGTCCCCAAGCCCATAAAGTTCCGTTTGATTTTAGCGCTATTGTATGAGCATTTTTAGCTGTGATAGAAATCCATTTATTGTCAGTTCCAATCTGAACAGGCGAGGATTTATCTATCGTTGTTCCATCTCCCAATTGACCAACCGTATTCTCGCCCCATGCCCATAGCGTTCCGTCTGATTTTAAGGCCACGGTATGATAATCTCCCGCCGAAATCGAAGCCCATTTATTATCAGTGCCAATCTGAATAGGCGAAGATTTACTAACCGTTGTTCCATCGCCTAATTGACCATAACCATTGGCACCCCATGCCCATAGCGTTCCGTCTGATTTTAAGACTACGGTATGATTACCTCTTACCGAAATAAAAATCCAGTTATTATCAGTGCCAATCTGAACAGGCGAATGTTTATCTATCGTTGTTCCATCACCCAATTGGCCTCCACCATTAACACCCCATGCCCATAGCGTTCCGTCTGATTTTAAGGCTATTGTGTGATAAAATCCCACTGCAATAGAAACCCATTTATTATCAGTGCCAATCTGAATAGGCGAGGATTTATCACCTGTTGTTCCATCTCCTAATTGGCCATAACCATTAGCACCCCATGCCCATAGCGTTCCGTCTGATTTTAAAGCTATAGCGTGATGATCACCTATGGCAATACGTGAAAATTTCAGTTTTTCAGAAGAGGCATTAGCTTGCTGTTGCGGCATCAAGCAAAAAACAATCAGTAAACCATAGAATAAAGCTTTACTCTCATAATCAAGTGAAAACATAGTAACACTTTCCTGAAATTACAGGAACAGCATATTTAATTAGAGATTGCGTTTATTTCAATTCTTTGTGTTCTTTATTTATTCGGCTAATTTTATGCCGGTTTCCCGCAGTATATTCTTCGGGAGTTTCAACACCACCACGCAGCCGTCATCGCTGGTCCATTCTGTTTTGACTATTTGAGCGCCTTTTATCACGGCGTTTATGCTGGTTTCAAGCTGGGAGTCGCTTTCTATGGCTTTACTAACGGCAATGCCGCCTTCAAGATTAGCGCCCTTTAACAGAGTGAGCATGTTATATTGGGCATTGACGATGGCGGCATTCCTTGAAGTGGCCATCTTCTGGGTTTTGTTTGTCAGAGCCTGATCGGCCGCGCCTATCCCGCGGGCAAAAAAAGCGTCTTTGGTCATGCCTTCTTCCACCCATTCTTTTTCTATTTCGCCTTTGGTTGAAACCATGCCTTTATCCGGAGAAGAAGCGCATCCCCATGCAAAAAGCGCCAACGCCAGTATTGCCCAGCTCTTTTTCATATAATCCTCCTCGTCCTCACTTCGCAACTGTTCAAATACTACAAATACATTTACCCAGAGTCAATACCAGCAGTATTTATATTTTTAAAACACTCTTGGTATCTGGAAGACGCCCTCGCCAGTGTATAAAATTCATAAATGACAATAAAAAACAATACGGCGCATCCTATCGCAATTGGGAAGAAAATAAGAGAGCATCGCATTATGCACGGCTGGTCGCAGGAGGAATTGGCCGAGAAAATAGACGTAAATCTTTCTTTCGTGGGTCAGCTTGAACGCGGAATAAAAACAGCGCGGCTGACGACGCTTAAACGGATAGCCGATGTCTTTGGCATAAAAATGGCGGATTTTTTTGGCGAGCGCGCCGTCAATTTATACAAACCGCTTCCGATGGAACGCAAAATCATAAATCTTATCCGGAATTGCTCTCCAGGCGAACAGAAAATACTTTATCAGACCCTGAAACACATCAGCCGCCAGAAACGTAAATTCAGAAAATAGCCCCCGCGGCCTTATTCCCGCAGGGAAAAGTGAAAACGCTTTTCCTTTCCAAAACCATTTCCTTTACGGCCATCCGATAAACTTTCTCATCTTGTTAAAATATTGTCAGGGGATTACGCTGAGCAAGCAGGCTCTGATATAATGGAAATTGTGAGAAGAGAGGGGAGACTGCCCCTGCCCGGCGGCGATCAGTTGGGCGGCCGCCGACAGACGGCTTACGGCTATCCAGTAAACAAGTTATCTCTTTTTATGGTTTCTTCACTTGATGACATTTTTCCACATCTTCCGGACAAACCGGACGCTGACAACGGCGGCAAACGGCCACTCTGACCATCTCCTGCCGGCAAATGTGACAAGCCGGAATAAGAGTCTCCTTTAAAATCGGATCCCAAAAAACAGTCAGTATGCCGGTTTTCTCCAGTCCCCTTCTTTCCACTGAAACATCGGCGCGGATTTGCGGCACATATATCACCGCTGCGTTGACAAGGCAGGCTTGCACAAGCAGACGATGTTTCTTTTCCAAATCCGCAAGTTTTCTTTTCTCTTCCGCATAAAGAGCCTGTATCTTGGCTGATAATGATACTTTCTTTTCTGCGGCAAGCCCTTCGCGGTTAAGACGCTGCGCCAAATCTTTCCTAATAGACAAAAAATAGTTTTTTACTCTTTGCGCTTCCCGTTTAAACCGCTTTTGTTCCCGTTCATGGTAAATCATCATCCTATTTTTTATCAAAACCGGCATATCTTCCTTTGCCGTTTCATAAATAGATTCCAGAGACGGCATCGGCATTTCTTTAAGATTCAGCTCATTGCCATGGGCGGACATAGCAGATTCATATGGGGCGAACGGCAAGACGCGCCCTAAAAAGGGGTGGACAAAAACCGGAACAATTTCCTCCTGCTTGTCGTCGGATATATAGGAAACCGTAAAATGAAACAGAACATGTGGAACATAAATAAGCTTTGCGGCGATATCTTTTGGCCGGGCGCCGCAAAAAGCGATTTTACGCGTGATGTCTTCCAATGTCAGTGTTTTTTTGATAGATGCCCACAGGTGCCGTTGAACAGTCCTGCCTTTCGCAAGAGATTCCTCAATCAAGCAATTCAGTAATTGCGAGCCTGGCGTTAAAGGATTTAAAGTTTTATCAGACGTTTGTTCAAGCGGCATATTGACAAAATCCGTTCCCAAACGGCCTGCCAAAGGTTCCGGAATCAATATTTCAACCAGATGGCGGGAAGAATCAGGATTCACTAAAGCGCCTGACTCTAAAAAGAAATCCAGAGCCCATTCACGAACAGATTCAACTGCATTTTGCGTTTCGCTCATACGGATTCAAAATCCTGCTCGAATATTTTATTATCTAATTCTTTGATTTCCGAATAATCCTTTTTGGTCTGAAGAAGCCTTTCTCCCAAAGCGTCCATACCGGAAATCAATTCCTGCTCGGATTTTGCTCTCATCCAAATATCCATCAAAAGATCTTCAAAATCCTTCTCTTCTTCAATTTGTCCCAATATCATATCCATCTCGCCTATAACCAGTTCAAACATATTGATTTTTTCATCAAGAATTTTAAGAAGATAATCCTCTAATGTTCCTTCTGCCGCAAAATTATAAATAGAAACGGGTTTTTTCTGCCCAATGCGGTGTATCCGTCCCACACGCTGCTCTATTTTGGCGGGATTATATGGAAGATCGTAGTTGACCAGAGTGCGGCAAAATTGGAGATTTCTGCCCTCGCCGCCGGCTTCCGTGGAAAGCAGCACGGAAAGATTTTCCCGAAAATCCCGCACTACAGCATCCTTCCCATCGGGAGAGAGGCTGCCATGATATACGCCGGCAGAAATGCCGTTTGACAATAGAATATTATGGAGGTTTTCCATAGTTCGGCGATAATGAGTGAATACAACCACTTTTTCTCCTCCCAGAGAGCGCAATAGGGACAACAGAGCGTCTTCCTTCGCGGTCTTGCGGATGTCGCCGGCCTTTTGACAGGCATCATCAAAAAACGCTCTGACTTCCGCCGGAAGTTTCGGATTGTTTAGGAGTTTTTTCGCTGTTTCAGCAAAGGCGGCGGGCGAACTTCCCAATTCCCGCTGCAGTGTTTGAATAACAATTTTATTCATTCCCTGTATTTTTCCCCCGATGGTTTTTGCGGCAGACGCTGACGCGGACAATAAAAGCGTTTCTGACGAAGAATCTTCAGAAATCCCGTTTTCTTTTTCCTTGTCATCAACAGCGGAGCCGCCTGCTGATTGCGGCGGCTTTTGCCGGGAGCCGGCAGGATAAAGCGAACGTAAAAATTCAGCGACTTGTTTATAGAGAGTTTCTTCGGGCTCTGAAAATTTCAATTTTACGGTATGCGCCCGCCTGGGCGGAAGGTTTCTGTCAATTTGAGACCGTGTATTGCGTATCATGCAATCGGACAAAAGCGCCCGAAGCTTTTCCGTGTTCTTTGGTTTGCGCGGATCGCCTTTCTCAATAAATTCTTTCTTAAAATTGCGCAAAGTATTAAGCTGGCCGGGCTTAAGTATCGTAACAAGATTGAAAAGCTCCTCCAGCTCATTCTGGACCGGAGTGGCCGTCAAAAGCAGAATGTATTTTTTATCCAAAGCATTAACAAACTGCCATGCCACAGATGTCCTGTTCCGTAAATGATGAGCTTCATCCACAAGCGCGAAATCATAATGAATGCGATGAATATTTTCGGACTGGGGCGAGCGCTTGGCATAATTAATAGAGGCGATAACAAATGGAAATGCCGCCCATGCCTTTTCGCCGGCTTTACGAAACGCTTCGTCGTCATTGGTAATAAAATCAAGGCTGAATTTGGAAGACATCTCCTCTTTCCACTGTCCCACAAGGCCCGGCGGCGTAAGTATGAGCGCTTTCTTCACGAGGCCGCGCATAACATATTCTTTTAAGACAATTCCGGCTTCAATTGTTTTTCCGAGCCCCACTTCATCGCACAAAAGGGCGCGGCCTTGATACCGGCGCAGCACGCGAATAGCCGTTTCTGTTTGATAAGCATATGATTCAATATTGCGAATGGCCGAAACTGAGATAAGATCCTGAAACCCCTGCACCAGAAGCAGGCGCCTGGCCGTCAGATTTAACCGATAAAATTTCAATGAATCAAATATTCCCTTTTCTAAAGTTTTTAAAATTTCAAAGCCCGTTTTTTCAAAAACAATTTCAGGGACATTGCCTGAAACAACTTCATATGCTTTATTGGCCGGCATAAAATAATTATACATCTTTTCCCAAAAATCCGCGGGGAACCTGAATCAACCGAGCCTATTGATGACATAGTCCAGACGCCGGAGCAGCTAGCGTAGCGGCTCAGGCATGGAGGCTTCTTCATGAGACAAATTACATTGCGCGATGCGTGTTCCCCACGGACAAAGCATTTTCTACCGGCTGAACGCACAGGAGGAATTGCGCGACAGGCCGGTTGAACAGCAGAAACTAAGCTGCCGCATAATCAAAGAAGCCCTAAGACTTCGCGCATGACTGCCCAAACCATCCATAAAAGCGGTAAGTTTGGGCTGACCCATTCTCAATGCCTTCGAGGAAGGAACGGGACTATCGGCATTTGATATAATTCCGGGAATGCTTTCCCAAACCGCTAAAACGCCGCCCCATGCTGAATTCTCTCCGAATTCCTTTTTTTCCAAAAACGGAATTCTGTCAAAATTAATAAAGGATTTTGAACCGCGGAAACAGCAGGAAGAGATGGCATCCGCCGTTTACCGCGCGATAACCGAAAACAAGCATCTTATCGCGGAGGCCGGCACGGGAGTGGGCAAATCTCTGGCATACTTAATACCCTCCGCATTCTGGGCGGCTGCCAACAAGAAAAAGGTCATTGTCGCCACATACACGAAAGCCCTTCAGGAACAGCTGTATAAAAAAGACCTTCCCATAGTTCAGTCGGCTCTCAAACAAGCCGGCATGCCGTTTAAATATTTCCTGCTCATGGGCTCCGCGAATTATTTATGTTTATCCAGACTGCGCAGAAGCATAAAATACGGCCCCGATCTTTTTGACGCGGAGGAATTCAAGCGCGCTGCGGACAAACTGCTTGAATGGGCGGACAATGCCGGCAGCGGCAGAAGACAGGAAATACCGTTCAGGACCCCTCACAATATCTGGGAAAGCGTGTGCCGGGACACTGAAATGTGTCTGGGGAAAAAATGCGGGCTCAGGGCTGCGTGTCTATACCAGAAAGAAGTTTCCCTTGCAAAGCAGGCGGATATTCTGATCGCGAATCAGCATCTTTTCTTCGCCGGCATTCCGGTCCCCGCATTTGACGCCGTAATTTTCGACGAAGCCCAGAATCTGGAGGAAGTCGCCTCTGATTTTCTGGGATTTTCATTCACGAATAAGCAGTTAAAACGGTTTTTGGACGACATTTATAACCGCAAGTCGGGCAGGGGCCTGGTTAAAACGCTGAAAAATCAGCCCGCCGGCTGGCAGGAAGAGATCCGGCAGGCTGTGGACGACGTTCATTTTTCGGCAAGGATATTCTTTCAGGATATCCTGAATAAATCGGGTTTTGACGGTTTCGGCGCCCAACGGTCAAAGACTAAACGGATCAGAGAGGCGAATATCGCTCCGGATAATCTTTCCGAACCCCTGCATGAGCTGGCCGGAGCGCTTTCCGAGACCGCCGGACGCATTCAAACCCCCGAAGAAGAAGCTGAGATCAAGGCCTATATGAACAGATGCCTGCTTATGACGGGACATCTCAAAGCTTTTATGCAGTGCGATAGCAAAGAACATTCCTATTGGATTGAAACCGCCGTATCCGGAAGAAACCCGCATATTTCGCTGAATATGGCGCCGGTGGATATTTCAACCGCTTTAAAACAAGAGCTTTTTGACAAGAACCGTCCCGTGATTTTGACTTCGGCCACCATGGCGGTTAACGGGTCTTTTGCCATGATAAAATCGCGGCTGGGGCTTGAGCAGAATTTGGAAACCCTGCTGGATTCTCCTTTTGATTATGAAAAGCAGGCCGTAATTTACATAGCGGACGATATTCCGGACCCCAAAGACGGCGAAGAGTATGAAAAAGCCGTTATTGAACGCTGCCCGGAAATTTTCAGGATAATCAAAAACGGGATTTTTGTTTTATTTACCAGCTGGAGATTATTGGAAAGATCTTCCCATGCCTTTTCCGGTGTTGCGGACGGCAGGCCGGTGTTAAAACAAGGTGACGATACTCCGGATCGTCTCCTGAACGAATTCAAAGCGCGCGGAAACGCGATCCTGCTGGCCACGGACACCTTCTGGCAGGGCGTCGACGTTCAAGGCCCGGCGTTATCCTGCGTGATAATAACAAGACTCCCTTTTCTTTCGCCTGATTCGCCGCTTGAAGAAGCCAGAATAGAATGGCTGTCCGCTAAAGGCATAGACAGTTTCACGGAATATACGCTTCCCAAGGCGGTCGTGAAATTCAGGCAGGGATTCGGACGGCTGATAAGAAGCAGGACCGATTCCGGCGCCGTGGTCATTTTAGACCCGCGGATAATAACCCGGCCGTACGGCGCGATGTTCCTGCGTTCCGTGCCGAAATGCGGACAGGCCGGCAGTTTAGACGAACTTAAGCGGTTTTTTGCAAAAACCGCCGATACTCTTCCGGCCGCCGGCTGATATTCATTTCGCTTCGCCTGTCCGGATTCGTATAATAATAACGGCGGAGGTTAGTTTTAAAAAGCAGCATCCGTAAAATTGTTCCGTTTCAGGAGGGAGGTTAAATGACCGCGCTTAAATTTTTTACGGCGGCCCTGCTGGCCGGTTTCAGCATGGCGCCGGTTTTCGCGAAAGTTCATCAGGCGCATAAGCCCGCCGTCAAAACAGGCGCGGGCATCGCCGCCGGCTCAAAAACCGATTTAAAAAAAATTGAGAAACAAAATTTTAAAGAACTTAAAAAAAGAGCCGAATCGGAAGACGCCGACGCTCAATTTGAGCTTGCCGAGATATATTACAGCGGACAAGGCGCAAAACAGGATTACAAAAAGGCGTTTCAATGGTATGAAAAATCCGCCGGACAAAAAACGGCGCGGGCCCTGTTTAAATTGGGGCTTATCTATGACGCGGGCAAAGGCGTGGCGCGCAATCCCAAAAAAGCTCTTTCCTGTTATTACGACCTGCGCGAACAATATCTTACGAAGGCGATAGAAAACAACGGGGAAACCGGAGACGAAAGCGAAGAAACGTATAAAGACGTCTACCTGTTCCCGGTGACAAAGGAGCAGGCCGATGCCGGCGACACAGCCGCGCAGGCTAAAGTGGGACAAATGTATTTATCGGGAGAAGGCACCGAGCGGGATACGGAAAAAGCTTTTGAATATTTGTCAAAAGCCGCGGACTCGGGAATCGCGGACGCCCAATTCAGCATGGGGCGCCTTTATTGGGAAGGCGAAGGCGTAAAAAAAAGCCAGACGGAAGCCGTTCAATGGTACGAAAAAGCGGCTGAACAAAACAGAAGATATCAGGAGAGGCTGGGAGATATGTACGCCGGCGGCGTTAATTTTATCAAAGATTACAAAAAGGCCGTTAAATGGTATACGAAAGCCGCGGAATCAGGATCGCCGGACGCGCAATCCGATTTGGGAAGCATTTATACGGAGCTGGAAGATTACTTTCAGGCGTATAAATGGCTTATTCTGGCCCTGAGGAACGAAAGTATCCCGGCATATTACAGTTTAGCCAAGGCTAACGGCAGACTTACTCAGACCCAGATCGAAGAAGCGCAGTTATGGGCTGAAGGAATGTTCAAGAAAAATCAAGGCAGCTTTTAAGCTCTGCGCGGAATATCGGGTGAATTGGGACTTTGACCGCGGTTGCCAACAGTTAATCGCGTCTTTTTGCAACCGGAAAAAGAAGGATAGATTCAATGCGGTGTTTTTTTGGTATAGTAAATTACATGACAAGTTCAGGAGATATAATATGAACAATATTCTCAGATGTTATATTCTTTTAGTCGCGCTGATATTCAACCCGTTTTTTTCCTCAGCGGCGGTCTTTCCGGACAAGCCCGGCAAACAGGATTTCTTTGCGGATGAAGCCAATGTCATAGCCGCGCCGGAGCGGAAGATTATTAATGATATCGCGGGGAAAATTCTAAAGGAAGAACAGATACCTCTTTTTGTCGTTACCATACCCTCGCTTGCCGATAAACAGGCGGCCGAATACACCATTGAAAAATACGCGTATGAGCTGTTCAATAAGTGGGGGATCGGCTCTCCCAAAAGGAACTTAGGCATGCTCCTGCTTGTTTCGGTCGGGGACCGCCGCGCGCGCATAGAATTGGGGACGGATTGGGGATTTTCCTATAATCAATCCGCCAAGGAAGTGATAGACACTCTTATTGTCCCGCAGTTCAGGAAAAAAAACTATTCGCAGGGAATACTTGCCGGCGCGCAGGGAATGGACGCTTTAGCCAGAGGTTTGGCCATTCCTAAACCCAAAAGTCCATGGTGGATAGGTCCGCTTCTTATCGGACTGTTTGCCCTTATAATTTTTATTATTTTCAACCTGTTTAAATCCGGCCGGTCCGGCTGGGGATGGGCGCTTATAGCCGGATTGGGAATGCTTATCTTTTTCATGCTGCGGGCCACGGCCTCCGGAAGCGGGGGGGGATTCGGCGGCGGTTCGTCGGGAGGAGGCGGAGCCTCCGGATCGTGGTAAGGGAATAAAACACAGTAGATAGCAGATAGCGTTTCAGTCCCATTCTCAAATCTTTTAAGGAAAGCATGGACTGATTTTTATGATTGAATATGATTTTTTTTGTTTGAAAAAAAACTTTGCGTTTAATCTTGTATTTGCGATTATCCGCATTTATCATATGCATCTGCGTCATCTGCGTTCCATATATTATTGTTGAGTAGTTCTGGAGGGATCGATGAAAAGTATAAATCAATTATTTACCGAGAATGAAAAAAATGCCGTGCGGCAGGCGGTAACCGACGCGGAGCGCAAAACATCCGGAGAAATTATGCCGGTAGTCGCCTCAAGCTCCGGACGCTATGACAGGGCGGAGGATATCTTCGGAATTCTGACCGCCTTGACCGCGGTCTCTCTGGCATGGTGGTTTTTTCAGGATATCGTTTTTATATCGGACGATTGGCATGTATATCCCGCCATAAACCTTAATCTGGCGTATATACTCGCGGCTTTTGCCGCAGGTTTTATCGCGGGTTCCTCCGCCGCGACATATTTTCCATCTCTAAAACTGCCTTTTCTTACGAACGCGGAAATAGACCATGAAGTGGAACGCAGCGCCGCGGCCGCTTTTCACAGGCGCCATGTGCGCTGCACCAAAGGCGCGACCGGCATTCTGATCTATATCTCTCTCTTTGAACACAGGGTGCGCGTGCTTCCGGATGATTCCATAAGGGAAAAATTCGGCGCTCAGGATTGGGAAAAAATACGCGACATGATAACGGAAGGCATGCGCGCCGGACGGCCGGCGGAGGGATTATGCAGGGCCGTAACCGAATGCGGGGAACTTCTGGCGGGCAAATTCCCGATACAGCCCGGCGATGTCAACGAACTGTCGAATGACCTGCAGCTGATAGACTGACGCTGCGTATTACACGCATGGAAAAACGCCGGTCACGCTCCGGCATACAGACTTTCAAATCTCCGTATGATGCGCGCGTTTAATTCTTCCGCGGACTGCAGACCGAGGTCACCGAACTTAATTTCTTTAAATTTTCTGGCGAGCACTTTATCCTCGCTGTTAAGGTAATTTTTCATGCCTTCGGCATTAGCGCCGCCGGCCTCTTCGGCGCAGGCGATAAGAAGCTGTTTGAGCATTTCCGCCGCTTTGGAAGCCGTCATTCCGTGTTTGAGATATTTCTGCCAGAAATAGGCGCGAGCCGGATTGAACAACGAATATTCATTTTTTTCCGAGCCGTCATCCCCCGCCGTCCGCATTTCGGCCAGATTTCTTCCGCTTATGCGGGGAACCCCCGTGACCGCGGCGGCGAAGATATCCGCGAAGAGTTCTTCATACGGAGTGACGGATAACTTATAAACTTTATTCCGGTTATTTTCCGGCGTGCGTTTTTTCAGAAGTTCGTTAAAGGCTTTAGTCAAAGTTTCGTTATCGGCGCCGCCCGCCTTTAACGAATCGAGTTTTTGGATATCTTCGGCTTCGCCCTTTTCCAAAGCGGCGGACGCGTCCAAAAACCGGCGGAAAGCGGGAAAATCCGTTTTTAAATACCCGAGCATGACGGCATGCCCTATTTCGTGAAATAACGCATTGCGGAAACCGTCCACGGTTTCCTTCTTAATCACCTCTACGGCGATCTCGTCCCCTCCGTAAGAACATTTGCCCGTGGTCGCCGGTTCCAAAAGACAGGCGCCCTCGTCTACGTCTTTTACGGAGATCTTTGCCGAGTCTATGACGTCCGCTCCGCCCGCGGCCTGAAACGCTATTTTTTTAGCTGCGGATAAATCGGCCGAAAAGCCCGCGGATTTTATATAAGGGCCTATGCTTTTATGCGCGGTCTCAAATACCATTTCCCCGGCATGAGCGCCGGCGCCTGCCGCAAATACCGCCAAACACATCGTTATTAAAGGTTTCATGGTTTTCCGCCCCCCGTCCTTTGATTTATCACCCTAATCTAAGTATAAGCCCTGATAATATAAAGAGCGAGGGGGTAAAGTCCTATCTCGACGCCGCCTTTCAGCCTATGCGCAAATAGGCCCAAAGTCTGCCGCCGCATAGGCCCCTTAACCCTCGAAAAAACTTCCCCGGCGCGTTAAACTCATAGCGGGGGAAAAATCATGAAAAAGCATTCCGGCGCAATCTGGATTTTGGCGGTTTTTTTAGGATTAACAGCGTTAGTTTCAGTTCCGGAAAACGCGGTCAATACGGCGGCTAAACAGCTTTCCGCCGGATCCGGCGAAGAAAAGGAAAACGACAATACGATAATGCGCTATACCCTGGCGCATAAATTCATAGGCGGCCACAAATACAGCGCAAAAATCTCCTCAAAACAGAATCCGGCCGTAATTGGTTATGTCTCAAACGGCGGACTTGACGCCGACATGAAACGCTACTTCCGTTTTTACGAAACCGCCATGGAAAACGCCGATCCGGCGCGGGTGGAAATACGGATACATTTGATAGCCGACTGGAAAGACAATGTCGGGGGACAGGTAAACACTTTGGATTTCGGAACGCACATCATGATAGGAAAAAACACCAGCCTGGCGGCTTTTAAAAGCGCGCTGTTCCATGAGCTGGGGCATTTCATATTTATCCGGTATGAGAAGGAATATTCCCCCACGATACACAATTTCTGGACCCTTTACGCGAAATACCAGAGAGGCAGGGAAAGCGGCGCCGATTCCGGAGATTTTCAAAAGCTTGAAAACGAAATCGGCGTTCTGGCGGACGCGTATAAAAAATCCGCCCTGCATCTTCATGAACTCTTTGCCGACTGCGTAAGCGCGGCCGTCACGAAAAATCCGGCGATAGCGAATTTCCGAAATCTCGCCGAAAACGATTCAGACCCTTTTAAATATTCAAGTTCGAACATGCTGTTCCTGCATCAGGAACACGCAATAATGGATCCCATGCGCGGGCATATATGGCAGAATCACATAAAAAAATCTCTCAACAATGACCACGCTTTAAGCAGGATACTCGCCAAACTGCTCAATGTCCTGTCTATCGACGCTTGCCAAAGGTACCCCGGTTATAAAAAGGATCCGGATGCGGCAAAACGCACGACCTCCTATACCGACAATGTCCGCCTTATAAACGAATTTGAAAAATCCCTGTAAACCGGAAGGTAATCCTAAGCGGGCAAAAAAAGCCGAAGGTTTTCTTACTGCGAGCGGGGAAGGGTTTTGACGGCGTTGCCCACCATCTCAAGGGTTTCTTGTTTCAGCGGGTTTTTTGTTATTGACTCCAATACTTTGCCGCCCAGCGCTTTAATACCGGACTTGATGGCATCGGAAGAGGAAAAAGACGTTTTGGAAGTGGAGCCCTTGCCTTCATTTTCCCATAATACGTTTCCCGTTTTAGCGTCTACCATCTTAAATTTAGCCCTAACTTTCCGGACATTAAGAAACCCCGTGGTCTGATAGGCAAATTCCAGCAAATCGCCGTATATCAGCGCGTCGGCGTTTAACGTTTCGCCCAATTTCTGGGGCGTGGCTGAACCAAGCTGTCCGCCATCCGTTATGCCCATTTCTTTGAGCTTTGAATCTACATCCGCAAGCGGAAGCGTATTATAGCCCTTTTTTTCATGAATACGCTTATCAAACCAATAGCGCGCCATGGCGGGCCCGTCCATATCGGTGGTATAATTATTAAACGGCAGCACCGCCACCGCGGAAAGAGAAAGATAAGTTTGTTTAACGTTTTTTTTAGCGGAACACCCCGCCAAAAGCAGACAGCCGAATATTACCGCCGTTGTTTTCTTAAATATCATACTGGTCCCCGCTAAAATTATATAAATTTAAAAAACCCGGACATAACACTAAAGACCGGAGGTATATTTACTTTATCAAATAAAACATCTCTTGCCGTCAGTTTTAAAAATTTTCAATCCATCCCCGCCCCATTTTTGGTAATATTTACTATAAAATTTACGCTATTATGCGGTAAACCGGTAGGGAGATTATTCCTAATATCTTTATAATTGCGCGGAGATACCTTATGCTGAATGATCTTTGCCGGGACGTGAAGCATTTTCTTAGCGGGCTCGCCCGCGAACTGCCTGAAATATTCTCCGCGCCCCGCGGGCCCGCCGTTTGCGCTAAGCCGAAAAACCGCAGGGCGGACGACCCCGGCTGCGCCGGCCTCGAAACTGCGAAAGATATCATCCGCTCCAGAGTCAGCTACTGGGGCTCGGAGATGGATTTAAAATACGGCAGAGTTTTCATAAAGGACCAGCGGACCGTGTGGGGCAGCTGCTCCGCCAAAAGGAACCTGAATTTCAACCGGCGGCTGGCCGCCGCTCCGCCGGAAGTACTGGATTATGTGGTCATACACGAGCTTTGCCACCTGCGGGAGATGAACCATTCAAAAAGATTTTGGAGTCTGGTGGCCGACGCCTGCCCGGACCATGCGGAACGCAGAAAATGGCTGCGCGACAACTCAACGGCGCTGAGAACGGCGGAACAGCTGGACAGCGAGACCTCTGGACGGCTAGGCGGCTAGCCAACAAGAAAAACAGCAAGACGACGGTATAACTATACGGAGAAACTTATGAGCATTGATTCAACAAAAATCATTCTGCACGAAGTCGGACTGCGGGACGGCCTGCAGATGGAAAGCCGGGTAGTTCCCCTTGAAAAAAAAGCGGAATGGCTGACCTCCCTGCTGGAATCGGGGATGGATATCATCCAGATAGGCTCGTTCGTCCACCCGGTGAAAGTTCCGCAGATGGCGGATACTGATGAGTTATTCCGCCGGTTCACGGCGGATAAAAAATCCGACGCTGTCCTATCCGGACTCGCGCTCAACGAAAAGGGCGTGGAGCGGGGGCTTGCCTGCGGAGTTGAAATGTTCTGCATGGGCGTCTCAGCCAGCGAAACCCACAGCCGCAAAAATACCGGCATGGGAACAGAGGAAGCTTTAAAACGCATTATCGGCATGGCTAAAACAGCGGCAGACGCCGGTAAAAAAACGCAGGTATCCGTCCAATCCGCGTTCGGCTGCGGTTTTGAGGGTCCGATTCCCGAAGAGCGCGTGCTGAACATAGCGCGAGCCTATGCTGAAGCGGGAATACGCAATATCAGCCTTGCCGACACAGCGGGACACGCTCACCCGTCTCAGGTGGAACGCCTTTTCGGGGCGGTCTCGGCGCTTGACCCTGAAATAGAATGCGCCTGCCATTTTCACAACACATACGGGCTGGGCATGGCCAATATGTTCGCGGCCATGCGGGCCGGAGCAACATACTTTGAGACATCCTTCGCAGGCCTCGGCGGCTGCCCTTTTACAAAATCCGCCGCCGGCAACGTGGCCACTGAGGATTTCGTGCACGTCCTGCAGATGGCGGGTCTGCGCAAAGAAACGGATCTGGACCGGCTTATCGCCGTAGCGCGCGGCGTCGCCTCCCATTTCGCGCGCGATATGCAGGGTTTCGTATATAAGACCGGTCCCGCAGGGAGAACTAAAACTGCGGTTTAATCCAAAGGAGCAGATATGAACAAACAAATACTTTCAGGAGTGAGAGTTCTTGATCTTACTAATGTGCTGGCCGGGCCTTTCGCCACTCTGCATCTGGCCCTGCTGGGAGCCGAAGTGATAAAAATTGAAAACCCTAAGGATGGCGACCTCGCCCGCAAGCTGGGCGTTCTGCCGGCTTTAAACAACCAGCTCATGGGAACCAGTTTTCTGGCGCAGAACTCCAACAAAAAGTCCGTAACCCTCAACACCAAGACTCCGGAGGGGAAGGAAATATTTAAAAAACTGATAAAAACCGCGGATGCGCTGGTGGAAAACTTCCGGCCCGACGTTATGGACCGCCTCG
>CAZFMJ010000020.1:0-43190 GCA_964520045.1 uncultured Elusimicrobiales bacterium
GTGGGTGTATGATTATTACGCCCCCGGAGTGGGCAGGGTTTTGACGACCGTGGCAGGGCCGGGTTTTGAGAACAGAAATACGGAGTTATTGTCATACGACCGCTAACAATGAAAAAGGAATTTTAATATGACCGTTAAAAATCTGGATTTTTCGTATTCAAAAATGTCCATGTACAGCGAGTGCCCGCTTAAATATAAATTCAGGTACATCGACAAGCTTCCTGAAAAGCCCAAATATTATTTCGCTTTCGGCCACAGCGTGCATTCGGCCCTGGAATTTCTTTACAATGTCAAATCCCCCCCGTTTCCGCCGCTTGAGGAAATCCTTGAGTCGTTCGAGCGGGACTGGCGCGGTTCGTCATGGGAAGAAAAAGGCTACCCGGGCCGGCAGCAGGCCGAGAGGGATTACGCTGAAGGGCGCAGGATGCTCGCCGCGTATCACAAAAAGCATTATGCCGGCATGGCCGTTCCGCTTATGGTGGAGTACAAGACGAACGTTAAAATAGACGGTCTTTCCGTTATGAGCGTGGTCGACCGCATCGATTATCTCGGAGACGGCAGGATATCCATAGTGGATTATAAGACGGGCAAAGACGTTAAGCGCGATCCCGGCCAGCTTCATATGTATCAGAAGATATGCGAATTGGACCCCGTGCTTAAGGAGATGATAGCCGCGCAATACGGTTATAAAGACGCAGATGTGCTGGTGGAAAATCTTATCTTTTATCATGTGCCCAGCCTGAAGGAAAATATCTTCGGCAGAAGTCCGCAGGACGAGCTTGAGGTGTTCTGGAACAAGGCTCTTTCCGTGGCGGATAATATAAAATCCGGCAGGTTTGAGCCCGCTCCGGGGGAAAGGCAGTGCAAATTCTGCGATTATCACAGGTACTGTCCCGTATTTTCAGGCGCCGGCGGCGCCGCGCCCTGCCGCGCGAAAAAATCCTCCGCGCCGGAAACTCAGCCGGATTTGAGCCCCGAGGAGCTGCTTTCGGAGCTTGCCGACAGATACGGCGGGCTTAAAAACAGCGCGCATGACGCGGAAATTCAGATGGAAGACATTAAGAAACAGATAACCGGCATTATGCAGGAAAAGGGCTACCGCAGGCATTTCGGCAGAAAGTTTTCAGTGGAAATAAAAACCGAGGAAAAATACGCTTTCAGGGACAGAAACGCCGTCATCTCCGCTTTGAAGGAATTGGGCCTTTACGAAAAAACTTTGGCTCCCACTCAGGCCGGAATACAGAAGCTTCTTTCCGATCCCGATATACCGCAGGAGCATAAACAGAGGCTTAAAGAACTTGCGGACAGGTCGGAGCATACCGCGCTTTTATGCAAAAAAATAGAGGAGGAAGGGATATGAAATCTTTTTCCGAATGCATTATAGTGCTGGATCAGGGAAGTTCCATGTCGCGCGCTTTTGCTTTTGATATGCGCGGCAGGATGCGCGCGAAAGCCCAGAAATCGGCGCTTACCTCATATCCGCAGATGGGCTGGGCCGAGCATGACGCTCTGGAGCTTCTTTACGGCCAGCTGGGAGCCTTGGACGAACTTCTGAGAAAACTTCCGCCTTCTTTGGTTCCCGTCGCAATGGGAATAGCTTCGCAGAGGTCCACCATAGTGCTTTGGGATAAGGAAACGGGACAGCCTTTGTGTCCGGCGCTGAGCTGGCAGGACGGACGGGCGGTCAAAGAGCTGGACGAAGCCGACCTTAATCCGATCGACGCGCATTACAAGACCGGCCTTTACAAGACGCCTTATTATTCGGCCTCCAAAATAGTCTGGTGCATAAAAAATTATCCTCAGGTAAAAGCCGGTCTTGATAGCGGAAAGCTTATGGCCGGGCCGGTGGCCTCGTTCATTCTCTGGCACCTTACCCGCAGGGAGGTGTTCGCGGTCGACCCGACGCTCGCGCAGAGAACTCTGCTTTTCAATATTAAGACCATGCAGTGGGACGACGACCTGCTCAAGGCTTTCGGCATTCCCAAAAACATACTTCCGCGGGTAACGCCCACTTTCGGCGATTTGGGCGTGTTCGAGCAGGGCGGAAAGAAGATCCCGATAAAGGCCGTTATAGGCGATCAGCAGGCCGCCGTAGCCGGGGTGGGCGCTTCGGGCAAAGAGATGGCCGCCGTCAATTACGGGACAGGGGCTTTCCTGCTTTTAAATACGGGAAGCGACCTGCATCATGTTACCGGACTTTTATCTTCCGTGGGCTGGCAGAACGCGCAGGGCAAATGCCAGTATCTTCTGGAGGGCACTATCCACGCCGCCTCCACTACGCTTGAATGGCTGAAATCCGCTTTCGGCATATTGAAAAATATCAAAGAGGCCGACGGTATGTGCAGAACTTCGCGCCAGCGGCTTATGGTTCTCCCCGCTTTGGGAGGCATAGGCGCGCCCCATTGGGATTATCAGACTTTTACCTCCATGGCCGGGTTCAACAGCCAGACGAAAAAGGAAGATATCGTCAGGGGCTGCGTGGAAGGCATCGCGTATCTTGTTTCGGATATAGCCGTTCTTTTGCGGGGACACGGTTTGGAGATAACGCAGGCGCGGGTTTCGGGCGGGCTTTCGAATCTGGATTATCTCCTTCAGTTCCAGTCGGACCTTCTGCAGGCGCCGGTAATGCGCATGGCGCAGACTGAGACCACCGCTCTGGGCGCCGCTTATTTGACCGCGAAAAATTCCGGTTATGATCCCGCGGATTGGCACGGCGAAGGCACGGAGTCTCAATTCCAGCCGGGCATAAAAAAGGAAGAGGCGGAAAAGCTTATCCAAGGCTGGAAGCTGTTTATGGAAGGATGCCGCGCCATGAGCAGGGATCTGCGTTCCCTCGACGTGCTTCCGCACGTATAAGAATTAAGAGGCTGCCGGTCACCAGCCGCCAAGGTCACCAGACCATACGGGGGAAATCGACAAGTCCCCAGACTGACTGGAAACTGGTGACTGGTAACTTCTTTTATCCTCTTCTTTGCAGATACCGCTCCGCTTCCAGAGCCGCGATACAGCCGGTGCCGGCGGCGGTCACCGCCTGTTTATAGTCGGTGTCGGCCGCGTCTCCCGCCGCGAATATTCCTTCAACAGAGGTGCGGGTTTTGCCGTCGGTTATTATATATCCGTTTTCATCCAGCTTCAGTTTGCCGCGCAGTATGCCGGTTTCGGGAAGGTGGCCTATTGCTATGAAAATTCCGGAGCAGGTTGTTTCCAGCGTCTGCGAAGTTTTAACGTTGCGCAGTTTTATCCCTGAAACCGAATTTTGGCCGAGTATCTCTTCCGGCACGCTGTCCCAGATAAATGATATTTTGGGATTTTTCTTCGCTTTTTCCTGAAGCATCGCGCACGCCCTTAAAGAGTCTCTTCTGTGTATCAGCGTCACTTTTGAGGCGAAATTAGAAAGGAAAAGCGCGTCTTCAAGAGCCGTGTCCCCTCCGCCTATCACGCATACTTCTTTGCCTTTGAAAAAAAATCCGTCGCATACAGCGCAGGTTGAAATCCCTTTTCCCTTAAAGCGTTTTTCCGATTCAAGCTCAAGCCATTTTGCTTTGGCCCCCGTGGCTATTATCACGGCTTTTGCGGAATATGTTTTTGCGTCAGAGGACACGACAGTGAACGGATGCCGTATGCCGAGCTCCACCGCTTCATCGGAGCTTATCTCGGCTCCCAGCCGTCTGCACTGGCTGTGGAGCCGTTCCATAAGCTCGGCTCCGCTTACGGGTTTGTCCAGTCCCGGAAAGTTTTCTATATGGCTTGTGAGAATAAGCTGTCCGCCGGGAGCCGCGCCGCCGAATATCAGCGTTTTCAGCCCGCCCCTTGCGCAGTAAACGGCCGCCGTGCAGCCCGCCGGACCGGCGCCCAGTATTATTATGTCGTAGTTTAGATCAGCCATCGGTTTTTTCTCCGTATGAGGCGCTTGAGCGGGGAGTCTCCCAGACGATAACTTCTTCCGCTTTTACCCCCGCTTTTTTTATGCCGTTATAGATCGCGCGGGCGATATTTTCCGCGGTAGGCTCGCCGTCCATAAGAAAGCAGGGCTGTCCGCATTTTTTAAGGACCCGCGCCAGCTTGTCGCTTTTATTCAGCAGCATCCTGTGGTCGAGATTTTTGTCTATCCATCCGCGTATTTTAGCTTCAAGTTCTGAAAAATCCAGCACCATTCCCCCCGCGTCCAGTTCCCCTGACCGGATAGACACCTCCACGGCGCAGTTATGGCCGTGAAGATTTCGGCATTTGCCTTTGTGTTTTGACAGTCTGTGGCCGCAGCAGAAATCAATGGTTTTTGTTATTTGGAACATAACTGTTTACACCCTACTTTTTTTAACAGACGCATTGCAAGATTCATGGGGAGCCCCACCACGTTATCGTAGCGCCCTTTTATTTTTTCTATAAAACCGTCCCTCTCATTCTGAACCGCATAAGCTCCGGCCTTGTCCATATGCCTGCCGGCAAGCCTGTTAAGCTCTTTTATGCTTAATTTGCGGGCTTTGCATCTGCTTACTTCATATCCGGATGCCCGCCGGTTTTTGTCCAGCCATACGGCCGCTACTCCCGTGTAGACGCTTTGCCAGCCGCCGTTCTGCATTTTAAGCATGCGCATGGCGCTTTTGCGGTTTTTTGGTTTGCCTATGATCCTTCCCTTGCGCACCACGATGGTGTCCGCGCCTATTACGGGGCTGCGCGGATATTTTCCGGCTATGTTCATCGCCTTGCGCATCGCCAGGGATTTCACGATCGCGGACGGCTGTTTAAGGCTGGTTTTTTCTGAGACGGAACCCGCCCTGACGATGAACGGAATCCCCGCTTTTAAAAAAAGAAGCCTCCGCCGTGGAGATGCGGAAGCGAGAATTATTTTCATCATTTTGATTATGCGGGATCGTGCATGCCTTTTACCCTGCGTATGAACGTGCAGTTCGCTCCCAGCCAGTTGAGATAATCTTCGTTTCCGCCGGTTATTTTAACGGCTATTACTTCCGGAACGGCATAGGGATGGTTCTTTTTGACAAAGCGCGTAATATCCGCGGTAAGGTCCGCGCGGGTTTTGACTATAAGCAGAAGTTCATTGGCCGTTTCAATTTTCTCTTTCCACCAGTAAACAGATTCCACTCCGCTGACAATGTTTACGCACGCGGCCAGCTTGGCATTCAGCAGGCCTTTGGCTATGGTTTCCGCCACTGTTTTATTGGGAACGGTTATAAAGACGATCTGATATGTCATCATAGGGGTATCCTATAAATATGCAAACAACAGTGTCAATGTATGCCGCGGGCTGGGAACGGCAGGCTGAAGGCTGAAGACTATTAGTTTCTTATCTGTACCTTCAGGCTAATAGCCTAAATTATGGTTTTTCGGGGTAGGGAGGCGGCGGAGGGTTTTCCTGTTCGCGCGTTATCTCTTCCGATATGGCCGAGATGCCGCCGCTTAACATCGAGCTTTCGCTGTTTATGGCGGTTACATCATCTATGAGCTCCGACAGGCTTGTTTCAGTTTCGGTTTCCGCTGTTTGGGATGCATGGGGCGTTTCTTTAAGACTGCCGCGCAGTTTATTAAGTATTTTCTCAAAAGCGGTTTTCATTTTTCCTTCTATTTCTCCGAAGGCTTCAAGATGGTCCTGAAGCATCGCCATTTTTGAAGCCAGTATCCGCGCCATGCCTTCCTGTTCCTGCGTCTTAAGATTGATTAAAAGAATGGCTTTTTTATACCGCTCCGACAGCCGGCTGTTCTCTTCTTTGGCGAGCGACAGTTCCTTTTCTTTCCATTCCAGGCTGTTTTTTGACGCGCCCTTTTCTTCGTGCGCCGTCTGAAGCAGGCGTTCGGACGCCTCTTTTTCTTTCTGCATTATATCATGCATCTGGGATATGGCCTCCGACGACTTCGCCAGATTATTTTTCAGCTCTTTTATTTCGGCGGATTTTTGCTCCAGAATGGTTTTTAATTTTTCCGTTTCCGCGCCCGCTTTGCGGGTTTCAGAGTTCAGTTTTCCGGAAAATTCCTTTTCCATGCCGATCCGGCTTTCGCACTCTTCCTGCGCCTGCCTGCGCAGGCGCATAATCTCCATATCCCGGGCGCCCAGCTGTTCCGAGAGATGTTTGATCTTGCCCTCAAGCCTGTTTTTAAGCGTTTTATAAAGGGTTTCCCATAACGGATGCTCGGGTATGTTTTCGGAAGTGCGCTTGCCTGATTTTTCAAGCGTTTCCATGAGCCGGGCTTCTTTTTCCTGAAGCTGTTTTGTGAGAGACTGGATCTCTTCCGCGTGTTTTATTTTCAGGGTTTTAAGTTCTTCGTCGAGGCCGTAGTTGTTCTCTATGGCTCTTTCCAGCAGTATGCGCTGGCTGCCGTATTCTTCGTTTGCCGATTGCGCCCAGTCTGAAACGGACCGGATCTTAAGACTCGGCTCTTCTTCGGCCTCTTTCCATTGGCCCAGAGCGTATTCGGGGCAGATAAGAGTGTTTTTTTTAAATCCCGGAAGGGAGGGCAGTCTCATGGGATGAAACGGCCCTTGCACGGTGTTATTGAGGTAAACCCAGTATTTCGGGGTCTTGCTTTCCATGCTGAAATTTTAGCAGGGAAATGTTACGAATTAATTGCCGTTTTTTTTACGAGTCTTTTGACGTTTCCGGCGTTGACCGGCTTTATGATCCCCTTTTCGGTTATTATCGCGGTTATCAATTCTTTGGGGGTTACGTCGAAGGCCGGGTGTCTGGCGCCGGCGCCCTTGGGGGCGATCCTTATCTTTTTTATCATGGTCACTTCCAGCCCGCTTCTTTCCTCTATAGGTATTTTGTCTCCGCTTCGTATAGTCATGTCTATCGTGGGGACCGGAGCCGCCACGTAAAAGGGAATTTTGTGGTATTTTGCGATTATCGCCAGGCCGGTGGTGCCTATTTTATTGGCCGTGTCGCCGTCGGCCGAGATGCGGTCGGCTCCCACGATTACCGCGTCTATCGTTGAAGTTTTCATTATATGGGCGGCCATATTGTCCGTTATGAGGGTGCAGGGAATTTTTCCGCGCATAAGCTCCCACATGGTAAGCCTGCTGCCCTGCAGATACGGCCTTGTTTCGCAGGCGTAAACGCGGCGTATTTTTCCGCGCTCAAAGCCCCTGCGTATCACTCCCAGCGCCGTTCCTATGCCGGCGGTGGCAAGCGCCCCGGCGTTGCAGTATGTGATGACGGTAGAGCCTTTTTTTAAAAGACCGGCGCCGAAGTCCGAAAGCATGGAGTTGGCCCGTATGTCTTCTTCGGATACCGCGTCGGCTTCGTTTTTTATTATTTTGAATAGTTTTTTGTAATCCGCGCCGGTAAGACCGCCGGCGCTTTGAGCTTTGATGAAAGAGAGCGCGCGGCCGTGGAGCCGGTCTACGGCGTAGGCCAGAGCCACGGCCGTAGGCCTTGATTTTTTAAGCAGAAGCGAAGCGCGCGTAAGATCATTTTCCAGCAGGCGCCATGATTTCGCGCGGCGGGAGGAACGCAGGGCGAGAACGTATCCGTACGCCGCCGCGCAGCCTATGAGAGGGGCTCCGCGCAAAGCCATGTCTTTTATGGCTTTTGCCGTTTCGCCGGCGGTACGGGCGCCGAGATAATGTATTCTGTCCGGCAGAAGCCGCTGGTCGAGTATTTTTAAAATTCCGTCCGAGTATTTTATTCTTGGTATCATCAGGTTTCGTTATTTTTTGTAACTACTCAGTAGCAATACTGGAACGCAGATGACGCAGATATATATGATGAACGCGGATAATTAAAAGTTTTTTCAAACTGAAAAATCATGTTGAATCATAAAAAATCAGCGTTATCAGCGTTCCAATGTTTTAATAGCTGGGTAGTTACTATTTTTTATAAAGTTTTAAACCGGCAAAAAAACAACGGAGGCGTTTAACGCCTCCGTTGTTTTTTTATTCACAAGATTTACGGTATTGATTCCATTACCCTCTTCAGGGATTCTTCGGATTTTCCGATTATTTCAACTGTTTTTTCCCTGCCCTTGGCTCCGCGGATTATGTTTACAGTCTTGGCAGTCACGTCAAAAAACTCCGCCAGATAGTTCCTGAGGATGTTGTTCGCCTTTTCATCCAGTGAAGGAGTGCTGACTTTTACACGCAGTACGCTTCCGATGCGGCTTACTACTTCATTTTCAGTGCAGCTCGGGATTACGCGGACTTTCACAATCATGTTAGCCTCCGTTTCAGTTGTTTTCAGTGATATTATCCCCTGCCGGCATTTATTGGAAAATAAGGCTTCCTATTCTTGGAAGATTGGAGCCTTCTTCAACGGCGGTTTCGAAATCGCCGCTCATCCCAAGCGAAAGATAATATTTCTCTTTGCAGGTGTCTGGAAAATCCCTGTCAAAAATTCGTTTAACCTGCCTGAATACCGGACGTAAGTCTTCGGGATCTGCGCTCACCGGCGCAATTCCCATGTATCCTCTGGGCGAAAGATTTTGAAGCTTTTTTATCTCCGCCAGCAGAACCGGCGCCTCTTCCAATCCCGTTCCATTTTGAGCGGCGCCGGCTGAAAGTTTAAGCTGTATGAGAACCGGAATGGTTTTAGCCAGTTCCGCCGCCCGCCTGTCAAGCGCCCGCGCCGTACGCAGGCTGTCTATCGAATCCACCCAGTCAAAGATTTCAGCCGCTTTTCCGGCTTTATTGCTTTGAAGATGGCCTATCATATGCCGGGCGGGTTTTCCGGCGGGCGTTGAAAATTCCGGCAGTAAAAATTTTTTTACGGCGTCCTGAACCCTGCTTTCGCCCATATGCGCCAGCGCGTTTTTTTCCAAAAGCGCCGCGACATCCTCATCGGCCGCGTATTTGGTCACCGCAACCAGTTCCACGGAGTCCGGATCCCTGCCGGCGCGCTCCGCGGCTTTTTTGATGCGGGTTTTTACGCTTTCCAGATTTTCAAAGAGTTTCCAGAGCCTTGCTGTTTCCACTTGACATATTATATCAAAAAATGGTTTAAGCCGCAATTTTTATTTTATACCCAAATTAAGTAGAATAGGTGAATTGTGAAATTCTCCTATAGCAGAAGTTTCTGGGTTTTAGCCGCATGCGAGGCCGTTCTGGCGGCCGGCTATGCGCTTTCAATGCCTTTTCTGGCGGTTTATTTAAGCGTTAAAAAGGGTCTCCCCCCCGCCATGGTCGGGATGTTCCTTTCCTTTTCCGTGCTTTTGACTTCGGCGGCGATGGCCATAGCCGGAGAATGGTCCGATATGGCGGGCAGGAAAAAGGTGATGATGTTTTCGCTCTTCAGCCGCGCCGTTCTCATAGGCCTTATGGCGCTGGTTGTAGCCGGAGACAAAAGCTGGGTGTGGCTGATAATGCTTCATATAATCGGCGGATTTGCCGGAGTGATGTTCAATCCGGCGGCTCACGGCTGGATAGCCGATACCGTGGGGCATACGGGCAGAATGCAGGCTTACGGTTTCCTCAGGATAGGCATAAATTTCGGATGGGCGGTGGGGCCCGCCATGGGAGGATTTCTTGCTCTTAAATCATATCCTTTGATGTTTTCGGTTACGTCGGGCGCGTATTTCGCCGCCCTGCTGTTTATTTTTGTCTGGGTTAAGGATTCCCAATCCCGCAGACATGAAGAGAGCATGAGCCTTAAAAAAATGAGTTCCTGTCTTGCGGATAAGCGGTTTTTAAGGTTTTGCCGGTCCGTAGTGATGATTGCCTCTGTTATGAGCCAGCTGGTGGTTTCATTGTCGCTTTACGCGGTGGGATATCTGGGGCTTGACGCGAATATGGTGGGCATTCTTTTTTCGATAAACGGGATAGTGGTCGTTCTTTTTCAATACGGAATAGGAAAATTCCTTTCAAAATTCAGGATAACGCTCGGCATAGCGCTCGGATGCCTTTGTTATTGCGCAGGCTATTCGACTGTGGGATTTTCAAACGGTTTTTGGGCGGCGGCGGCCGGCGTTTTTATCCTATCGCTGGGAGAAGCCGCTGTCGCTCCGGGAATGCATGCCCTCGCCGCCAATCTTGCGCCCAAGGGATGCAAGGGCAGATACCTGGGGGTTCAGGGGGTGTCCCAGCAGATAGGTTCGTCTTTGGGCATACTGCTCGGAACCGCCGGAATTCAGTTTTTAAGCCCTATTTGGCGGCCGGCTCCGTGGTGCTGCGCCGGGGTTATGGCCGTAGCCGCGGCCGTTGGGTTTATGAAGTTAGGCAAATCCATAGATATAAGCGAAGACGGGGTTTGGAAAGAGGACGCCTCCGACATAAAAGAATTATAACGGCCGAGCAGGAAGAAATCAGAGGGCAGAATACAGAAGATAGGATTCAGAAGTCAGAAATCAGAATACGGAAATAGGAAGTCGGGGAAAAAAACACCCCCGCGCCGTTTGGAGCGCGGGGGTGTTTTTTTAATTATAATCTTGCGTACAACTTATTGCTTACCGCTTAGCGCTTCTTAATACATGTCGCCGCCGTGAGGCATGGCCGGCATTTTGTCTTTCTTTTCAGGCATGTCGGCCACGAGGGCTTCCGTTGTGAGAAGCACGCTCGCTATTGACGCCGCATTCTGAAGGGCGGTGCGGGTGACCTTTGCCGGGTCGATAACTCCGGCCTTCATAAGGTCGGTATATTCTCCGGTTTCCGCGTTAAGCCCCCATGTGTCCTTGCCTTCTTTCGTATATTTCTTTACTTCTTCCACGACAATGGAGCCGTCCATTCCGGCATTTACGGCGATTTGCCTTAAAGGCTCATACATCGCTTTGCGTATGATATTTATGCCGGTCTGCTCGTCGGTGTTGTCCGACTTTACTTTGTCCAATACTCTGGAAGCGCGGATTAAAGCCACTCCTCCGCCGGTGACTATGCCTTCCTGAACGCCGGCTTTTGTGGCGTTTTTGGCGTCTTCCACTTTGGATTTTTTCGCTTTCATTTCGGTTTCAGTGGCGGCGCCTACGCTTATTACGGCCACTCCGCCTGAAAGTTTCGCGAGCCGTTCCTCAAGCTTTTCCTTGTCGTAATCAGATGTTGTTTCCTCTATCTGTTTGCGTATCTGGGAAGTGCGCTTGTTGATCTCGCTCTTGTCGCCGGCTCCGTCGACTATGGTGGTGTTTTCCTTGTCGATGACCACCCGTTTTGCCTTGCCGAGCATGTCTACCGTGGCTTTATCGAGCTTCATGCCGCGCTCTTCGCTTATAACCTCGCCGCCCGTAAGAGTGGCGATATCCTGCAGAAGTTCCTTCCTTCTGTCTCCGAATCCCGGCGCTTTAACCGCGCAGCCTTTTAAGGTCCCGCGCAGTTTGTTGACTACCAGCGTGGCGAGGGCTTCGCCTTCGAGATCTTCGGATATTATGAGGAACTGCTTTCCGGTCTGGATGATTTTCTCAAGCAGGGGAAGCATGTCGCTCATCGCCGAGATTTTTTTATCGGTGATTATGACTAAAGCGTCCTCAAGCACGCATTCCATTCTTTCCGGGTCGGTCACAAAATAAGGCGAGACGTAGCCGCGGTCAAACTGCATGCCTTCCACGACCTCAAGGGCCGTGTCGGCAGATTTGCCTTCTTCTACGGTTATTACGCCTTCGTGTCCGACCTTTTCCATCGCCTGAGCTATCAGATCGCCTATGATTTTATCATTGGCTGAAATGGTGGCTATCTGGGCCTTTTCTTCTTTTGTCTTGACCGGCTTCGACATCTTCTTGAGTTCTTCGGTAACCGCTTCCACCGCTTTGTCGATGCCGCGCTTTATGTGAACCGGGTTTGCGCCTGAAGTGATGTTTTTTATCCCCTCATTATATATGGCCTGCGCAAGCACCGTGGCCGTGGTGGTTCCGTCTCCGGCTATGTCGTTTGTTTTTGAAGCCACTTCCCGCACAAGCTGGGCGCCCATGTCTTCAAACGGATCTTCAAGCTCGATTTCCTTCGCGATCGTTACGCCGTCGTCGATGATCGTGGGGGAGCCGAACTTCTTGCTTAATACCACGCTGCGTCCCTTGGGACCGAGTGTGACTTTTACCACATTGGCCATCTTGTCCACTCCGGTCTTAAGGCGGAGACGCGCGTCTTCTGAATATACAATCTGCTTTGCCATTGTTTGTTCCTCCGTTTAGGTTAATCCGGTTATTTTTTTATTTTATTTGAGTATGCCAAAAATATCATCCTGATGCATGATGATGTATTCCTGGTCGTCGATCTTTATTTCGTTGCCGGTATATTTTCCGTAAAGAATTCTGTCCCCTACTTTTACTTCCATGGGAAGAATCTTTCCGTCTTCGGTGGTTTTCCCCTTGCCTGCGGAGACAATTTCTCCTTCCTGGGGCTTTTCCTTTACGGTGTCGGGAATTATGATGCCGCCCTTTTTAACTTCTTTCGGTTCGGTGGGCTTCACTAAAACCCTGTCGCCTAAAGGCTGTATTTTTACGCGTGTAAGCGTTGCTTCTGCCATAGGTATCCTCCTGTTTGAGTTATTCGGTTGGAGACTCAGTGCTGGCACTCCCAACCTTCAATTGCTAATTATACAACAAGCGGCAAAAAGTGTCAATAGCAATCTTACGGTCCGAGTGCTAATTTTCAAAATTATAAAAAAAGCATTACCTGCTTTGTATAAGGTATACTGTGCATGAGCATTAACCCGACATGACTCAAGTAGAAATAAAACCATTTCCAACCTATATCCCGAGGCATAATTTTCCGGCTAAATTCACAGCGCAAAGCCGCGAGGATAGCTTTGTTAACGCTTTTCGTCAACTTTACCTTTCCCGCCAAAAAAGGCGGGGAATTCATGGTAAAGAATTTTCTTTAGCTGGGTTTGGGGTTGCTGATTTTATCCATGCGCAGCTTGACAATGAGGCCGGGAAAGTAGGGCATATTACTGCTTTTGAAATGAAATTAACAGGCTGGAAAAGGGCAGTGAGCCAGGCATACAGATATACTTACTTCGCCAACAGAGCGATAGTGGTCGTCCCTCCTAAACAAGCTAAGGGCATTCAAGCGAATCTGGATGTGTTAAGGAAACTTGGCATTGGAGTTTGGATTTTTGACAAGGATTTAATGAAAATTCGTAAACTTATCACGCCTAAGAAAAGTAAAGCCAAACTCGCGTCCGCAAATGAGAAGGCGCGCTCGCTCATCGCGGCCTGCATTAAATAGCAAGCCCTGCGCGCTTTGTAAATAAATAGACAGCCTCTTCCATCTCTTCTAAATGGTTTCCGCTGGTTTGCAGTTGGAACGGGGTTTTACTTATCGCGGCATAGGTGTTTCTAGCCCGCTGTATCGCCGTCAAATACTCGCGCAATCGGTCAGGGACGCTTTTCTTGAGAGCAAGGCTGTTTGTAATTGATTTCATGGCCTCCCATGTTTGCAATACCTCATGGCTGCTGTCCTGCGGCATTGAGGCATTGGCAACAGAGTAGTGATTATCCGTTGAAAACCCATTTAGTAATTGCGGCACCAAAATTCTTAACTGGTCTAATTCGGGCACGGTTACACGGCCGAGGAGCGCATTGCTTAAGTATCTAACCAATGGCCTGCGGCCTCCGGCTGGCGGCTGAAATGATGCCAGAGAGAAATTACGCAGATTGGCAAACCATCCCATGGCTCCGCCGTGTCCGCCTACAGATAGGAGCGCTGGCGATAAAATATCCGAATATCCGTTAATAACCTTAAAGCCATTGAGTCCCAAAGAATAGTTGAGCATCATCCAACCGGCAATTGTATTGGAATTAAAAAATTCCTCGTCGGCATCCGGCCCCGAAGTTGAGATAAGGACATAAAAACCGTTCGGGGGCACGTCCAATGCCGTGATTTCGTTTAAAAATTCCTCAAATGCTGTCCGGTCTGACAATGCCTGATATGAAACCGCCAAAGTGGTAAAAAGCGGGCGTTTGTCTTTCAATTTGGAATAAACCTCAGCGGCATTCCGTATGAAATTCTTGGAAATAACCGCTTCACGCGAATCGAAAGAGCGTGATATCAAAATGTTGGGCGCTATGACCCCGCTAACTTTTAGCGTTTGCTGGAAACGCAGGGCTTTTTCAATGCATGTGATAGCGTTATTCTCTCTTTCTAACACGCTTTTTTGCTGGCGCTTGAAATACTCCACATAATCGTCTTCCAAGTATCCCATTCGCCAATCTTCCTCGCCCGCGTATAACGCTGCATAGAATTGCGGGTCAAAATAACGCTCTTTTGACGGATAATTTTTTTCGTATTCATTAAGCTTGGCGATTAAAGAGTCCTTTCGTGTATGGCGTGGGCTATATATTACGCCATCAATAAAATTGTTTTGGAAGCCAAGTGTTACTTTTTCGCTTTCGCCGAATCCTTGTTGGGCGTAAAGTTTCATATCGTTCCTCCAGTTCGTTTCATGAGCATTTGTATATTTCCTGGGCGCAGCGCCGGCACTTTGTTGAGCATGGTGTCTATTAAGTCGCAAAAATCCTCTGACAAATCAGATCTAAATGTTTTCAATGATGGTGGAATGTCTTTGACAGCACGCGTCACCGTCATCATAGGGTCTTCAAAGTCTTTTGCCAGAGGATGCTTTTTTGCGGCATACTCGTAAATGGTCAGGGCGGCTGTATATAAATCTGCACGATAATCCAGGTATTCGCGGAATGCTGGATTAGCCATTTCAGGAGCGAAATAACGGTATGTCGCGGGAATTCCACTATGAGTCAGCGGTGTATCTACACGCGAAAAAGCAATTCCTAAGTCTAGGAGTACAAATTGTCTGTAAGCAGAGGGTGTCTTGATTATATTGCAAGGTTTGATATCCCGATGGATTATCCGATGTTCCCATAATTCTTTTATTGCCGTCAGAAGTGTGGCGGTAAGCGCCTTGAGTTCCGCCTCGGGTGGCAATGCATTTTTAGGGTTACGCAAAAGAATCCAGAGATTGTCGCCCTCAAGAAATTCTTCGGAATACGCAATAAATTCCTTCCCATCGATCTTGACAATGGCCGGCTGAAGAGAGCCCAGTTTTACGATAGTCGGCGATTGGCATTTCCGGAGAATTTGGATTTCACGTTTAACGCGGGCAACCAGTTCATCTCGCTCAATAACAGCTTCATCGTCGGTGGACAGAGCCTCCGGAATCATAATGAGTTTCAATGCTTCAACAGTTTTATTGATCCGTGTACGATAAACACCCTTGAAGCCACCAGAGGCTATAAAACATAGTTCAGATATTTCAGGCAACGCGGTTTTTATTAAGTTTTCATTTGGTTTTTGAAATGCCATTGTTGTCTCCTAAATTTATTTTGCGCTGGCGGCCTTGGAAAGGCGGTTTTCAACAAGACTGATGACTGCCTCATAAACCGCATCACGTTCGCTATTTATGAGACTAAGTGCATTAAAAATGATTTCATCAAATTCTCTCCGGTCTTTTTGATTTACTTCCTCGCGTATTTTCATAACTTCGCGCCTAGCCAAAGCCTCAAAACTTTTGCAAACCTCTTTTTGTTGTTTCTCTGAAAATAATGTTAAATTGGGGATAGGAAGCGGATATAACTCAGGTCCATAAATATTGAACCGGCCCTCAATGTTGTGTCGTCCATATATTTCAAGAAGAAGATAGACGATTGTGGAATTGACCACCGCTACGCCCAAATCGGTCAAAGTCCTATTAATAAACCTACCATGATAAAACATGTTTGTTTCCAGCATTTGTCGTGGATTTGCCGCAAAAAAGAACCGTTCACGAATAAGGAGGGGCACTATAAAATCACCTGCGGTGTTCAAATAAAGACAATGCCATTCGGGAGAATTACCCGAAACAGATGGCACATCAGGCCATGCTATCCTTGCTTTTGTGTGTTTGCCCTTCTTTTCTGTAACTTGTTTTGCACCCCATGAAACATAATCTACTGCACCCTTAAATTTTTGTTTTTTTAATTCCGCCAGAGACAGTGAACAAACAAATGCCAGTTTCCCAATTTTGTCTGGTGCAATTAATAAAGTTTCTATTTCTTCCGTTGAGGTTACTATTTTTTTGAGAAACTGTTTCTCTATTCCAAATTCTTTTGCCTTTTCTGGTGTAAGAATAAAAAAATCAACTATTCCCGGTTTATTCCCATATTCCAATTCGCAGGCTTCACGCAGTGGAATGAGTTTTTTTGCTTTTAGTAAATCAATCAAAAAGTCGGGGGTTCGCAAAAACTTTGCGCCCCACTTATCGCCCTCGTAATTACCGCCTCCAAGTGATTTTTTTTCGCTCTCTCCATACTGTGTACCAGCTTCAAAAAGATGTTCATTGGTTATCGGAAATACGCGAAATATCTCATTGGAAATGATGGATTTAGCATTTTCTATTTCCAATAGGTGTTCGGTAAAGACAACGTCCTCAAAGGACTTCTTGAATGCAATAAATTTAACAAGATGCTCGGCTATAACCGTTTTTTGTGGGGCAGACATAACAGAGATTATGGTGTTCACATCTGCGGCGGAAAATGAACGCTTGGCATGGTTGTCAATTATAAAATGGACGGGGGCTTTTTTTAGTATAAATTTTTGAAGCCATGCTCCGTAGCCTACATCAAGCCATGAATTGGAGCAAATAAAGGTATGAATCCCTCCGGAATTAAGCAATCGCAGAGAACGAATGTAAAAGTAGGCATATAAGTCGGATTTGGCATCTATAGTTTCTTTTAGTGGAAAAACCATGGGAAAATCCAGCCTGACCATTTCCTGCAAAAGGGATTTATAGGCCTTGCCTTCAATCTTACCCATCGGATCAGTGATATCTTCCTGCCTTATGTACGGCGGATTGCCGATAACAACATCAAATCCGCCTTTGTCGGCAAAAATTTCGGCAAATTCTATGCTCCAGATAAGCGGGTGGCTTTCAATAACTGCATTAAGATGGGATTTGTTTTCTGATATCTCATATGTTAATTGTTGAATTTCATTTTTATAAAGGCCCAATTCTTCTATTTTGTTTTCGTCAAAAAAATGCGGCTGTTTATTGGGTTCACTTTCAAGTTCTTTTAATTTGTATAGATTTTTCTGTTTTTCATTAATCTCATCTTGCAGGATTTCTCGGAAGACAGAAGTTTCTCTATGCCTAATTTCTGTGTCGTCCGGCAAATTGTTGTAAAAAAAATCAGTTTTTTGCTTTTTTAGCTGCGTTATTTTAGCTTTCAGGGAAGATTTTATATCCGCATGTCCTGCCACCGGAAAAGGTTTATTGCCTATGCGCTGGACGAGCGAATCACCGCAACGGACACGGAAATCAAGGCTTGGTAAAATAGGGATTATAGAATCTTTCAAGTCTTCCGGCGCGTCAATAAACAATGTTATCCAGAGCCGCAATTGACATATCCATACCGCCCATTCCTTAACTTCAACGCCATAAAGCGAAGAACCAATAAGCCGTTTTTTCCTTTCAAAAATAGAAAGTTGAGATGAATCCTCTTTTAAAGTGTTACGCAGACGCTGTTCAATTTCATCCAGCACCTGCATCATTCCAACCAAAAAGGCGCCGGAGCCCACAGCGGGATCGCAAATCGTTATATTCTCCAAAGCGGTCAGAATGGCCTTTTTTTCGCGTTCCGAGAAACTACCGTATTTCTGGTCCCAGTCAAACGGCTTTTCTATTCCTATTTCAAGAAAAAACAATTCATAAAGATCTTTAATATTGAGCTTGGGCTCAATGTTTTTTTCCAACCACTTTACCAAGCTTAACCTGCACATCAAATCTACTTCCGGCCTTGGCGTATACACCGCGCCATTTTCTTTGTTGATAAGCCGTTCGAAAATTATGCCTAGAAATTCAGGATTAAGTTCAAGGTCGTGGTCATAGAGAGTATTTTCTTCAATGGTAAAATTATAAGAAAACAGAAAATCAAAGAATTCGTTGACAGCGGCATCGGTTATGAAATAGCCGCAGTTATCAAGTCCTTTTTTCTCCTTAAACAATCCGCCGTTAAGATATGGCGCTGCCCGAAGCTTTTTGCGTGTTTCATCTGAAAAGGCATAGGTGTTTTGAAAGAATTTAGCTTGCGGACCTTTAGCTAAGGCTTCAAAAAACAGCGGTTCCAGCCAATCGGAATAGAACTTGTTTTTATTTTTTGATTTGGTTTGGTATTCCACCCAAAATTTTTGTAGAAAGTTGTCCTCTCCGCCTATCCATTTGCGCTTCTGTATAAAACCGATAAATATGGTGCGGATTACTAAAAGAAGCGCAAAATTGTGCGTTGCCACAGAATCCGTCAGTTTTTTACCTTGGCGGTTTAATACACTGTTGGCAAGTTTTTCAAAAATAGGGCTAAAATTATTATAAAACTCATCCGTGACAGCGGATACGGAGAATGTGGTTTTTATAGCATTAAGCGAATCAAACTTCCCCGCTTCAATTTGTTTTATGAAAGTTTTATTGGCAAGCACCGGACTCGCATAGAATGTGAATCTTCGGAAATTATTAAATTGTCTTTTTTTGCCTAACGTCTGCTCATATATCAAGCTGAAACGGAAATTGTTGTCGGCATCGCTGAATATAAATATGCCCGCTGTGTAAACGTCAAGAGCTTTAAGTATTTTTTTGGCTTTATCATACTGAGCAAGGCGGCAGGAACGCTCGGAAAGCTCGCCGTCAACCTTGGCGGACACAACTGCCAGTTTTTCGCCGTCATCAAATTTAATTTCGCCGCATTTTAGGAAATCGGAAAAACGCTCGCCGTCAAAGTCGGAAAGACCAGTCTGTCTGCCGGCATAATTGGGCGTTATTGCTCTGAAAAACGAGGTTATTGTTTCAGGGCTGACATCGGAGATAAGCGCTTTAATCTTTTCCCTGCTCATGCGGTTTGGTTTTCCACGGCTATAATTACTTCACTGGATATATTTCCGACCTTTTGTTTAATTTTATCAAGATAGTTTTCGCCCAGTTCATGGCGGAGTTTCGAAAGTTCCACATGTATCTTATCTAAATGCTTTTTTTCTTTGGAATCCGTCTTGAAGCCGGATATGATGCGGAGCGTATAATCCGATAGTGTTTTGTATTCAACAATGTCTTCGCGTAAAGAACGGATAAACGGCATAAATTCCGCTAGTTCCGGCGGCTGATTAGTAAGCATAGTCCGTAGATTATTCAAAGCGCGTTTTTCAAGGCTGTTTTCGCTGGCTGGGATATGGGTTTTCTGCTTATATTCTTTAATCGCAAGATAGTTGCCCCAGAAAGTGTCGCTAAGTTCCAGCCGTGGTTCGGCTGATTTACATTCAATATGGCGGATAATATCCTGAAACAAAACTTCATCTGGTTTCTTTGCGTCAGCCGCCATCAAGCGGAAATAACAGCCCAACCCTTTGCGGATAAAAACCGCGACATTGGGATATTCGCCTTTTTTGGCGGTTTTGACCCTGAGCGGCAGATTTGTTATGTGCGATATCACTTCAGGATAGTTTTTCTCTATTTCATAATAGCGGCGGCGGATTGCCGTAATAAAACTCTCTTCTTCATGGGCTTCAGGATTTTCCATGATTTTAGCGTAAAGCCTTGCCGCTGTAGGTTCTTCGTCAGCTTCAAATATTTTTGCGTCTTCACCCAGCGTATTGTGTATAAGGAACATCTTGTCGCAGGCTATCTGGCGGCTTTTGACCACAGGCGCGCCCTGTTCAGTAGGAAAGAAGTTGTAGATATAAAGCTCGTCAAAAAGCTTTTTGCTGATGCGATTGATTCTGCCTACTCGCTGGATAACGCGAGTAGGGTTCCATGGTATGTCGTAGTTTATTATCGCCCCGGCACGGTTGAGGTTAAATCCTTCCGAAATTTTGTCTGTGGCCAGCAGTATTTGATATTTATTTTCTTGAACTTCATAGCTAGCGTCAAAATTTTTAAGAATAGTGTTAAGTGTTGTGGTTGAAAGCTGTCCACAGACCATGACAAGCTGGTCTTTGAAGTTATGTGCCAGCCGTTTTTCAAGATAGAGCGCTGTGTCCGCATACTCAGTGAAAATCACCATTTTGCGGGCATCTTTCCCTTTTGTTATTTTCTTGAGTGTTTCTGTAAGTGCTTCCAGTTTGGGGTCATGCTTAGTAAGAGCCAGTTTTTCAAGCCGCGCTAAGATTTCGGCAAATAGGTCTATGTCGGCTTGTATGGCATCCAGAAATTTTTGTTTTTCCTTAAATTTACCGACATCGTATATCCTATGGGATTTCGGGAAATCGCCGTTTTCCATATCTTCGGCATATTTTTTGAGAGATTCTTCGATTGAGTCTATGTCAAATGTGTAAATTTTTTCAACCAGTTTGCGGTCAAGAATAAATTTGCCGCCGGATTTCTTTATAAATTTCTGAACTTTTATGGTTATTTCCCTAAAATTCTTGACACTCTGCTCAAACGCTCCGAAAGAGCTTTCAAAGCGTTTGACGATAAGGCGACGCATGAAATCATACAGGTTTGTCTGAGACCGGTATTCAAAATTAGCCTCTTCGCCGCTAATCTTTTCTGCTTTTAAGCCCAATTCGTAAACAAATGGCCGATAAATTGCTCCGTTAAACCTCCCTTCCTCTCCAAAATAATCGTTGATAACCTCATCATAAAACGCGGATTGTTCTTTGGTAAGAACAAAGAATACTTCCTGAGGGTCTTTGACTGTCGGCAGATTGGCAATTTCCTTTGAATACAGCGGGTCTTTTTTTAGGTCTATTCTATTGCGGCGTATAAGCACTGGTTCGATGACAGCCCGTATATTATTTGAGAGATACCTCGAGCGCTGTTTGACTTTGGCTATATCCATGCCTGATTTGCCAAAGAGCGATTCAAAATATGATTCCGCTTTGTCGCGTTTTTGTTTGTCTATTGACTGGTGATTTTTTTTGATAAACGATAGTTTTTCAAAAGTTTTTTCATAAACCCTGAATTTAGCGTCCAAATCATTATCCAGCGTAATTCTGGACTTACCGGGAACTACAAAGAGTTTTAACAGGGAAAATATATCCGCCGGCGAGTTATTGAACGGCGTTGCCGTCAAAAGGATTGAAATCTTGTCTTTGCAGATTTTTTCCAGCAGATCATAAGCGCGTGTGTCCTGATTGCGGAAGCGGTGAACCTCGT
The DNA here is from genome assembly GCA_964520045.1 of uncultured Elusimicrobiales bacterium. Taxonomy (GTDB): domain Bacteria; phylum Elusimicrobiota; class Elusimicrobia; order Elusimicrobiales; family CAZFMJ01; genus CAZFMJ01. The sequence goes on from CAZFMJ010000020.1 coordinate 20,994, forward strand.
CAACTATTATAACCTCAAAATCGTTTATTTTTTTTACTAATTTCAAAGTGTCTTCTAGGGTGTCTAAACCAAGGGAGCGGATTTCCCAATCATGTAGTTCAAAATCTTCTTTGTATTTCTGCCAGCCCGACATTTTGTCGTTTCCGCCGATGAGTCCGGGCGGGCAGATAATGATGCCGCGCTTGCCAAGGCTTTTGGCAATCATGCCGGCTATTACGCTTTTACCTAAGCCGACAACATCGGATATTATGACGCCGTTGTAGTTTTCTATCACGGCCAAAGCCTGAGCGACAGCATCCAGCTGATATGCATATGGCTCATACCCTTTCTTTATAAGCAGCTCTTTAAGGCTCGGTGCATTTTTGTGTTTTTGAGCATCAATGTAGGTTTTCAGGATAAGCGCAAAAGCTTCAAAGGGGGTTACTTCTGTGACTAGCGTTCTCTGCTGGATAAGCGCGAGCAGTCTTTGCTTAAACTCGGCATACTCGGTAATTTTGTCTGCATCCGCCCATAACTCGTCAAAGTAATTTTCAGCTTTTTCTGTTCCGTAATCGCTGATTTCGACGTTAAATTCATCCTGAGATATAAGCCCTGCTTTCGTTAAATTACTGCTGCCAGTCACAAAAACTGACTTTTTGAGGCTCTGTAATTCCTGTTTGATTTTAAAAATATAGAGCTTGGCGTGATTCGGGCGGTAAGTTTTGCGTATGCGAAGTTTGTCAGCGGTTATCAGGTTGGTAAAATAATGAATCTGCTGATAAAATTCCGGAGTATCAAAATCATCTGAATTGATGGAACTGGAAACAGATTCAAGGAAGCGTTCAAAACGCTCTTTCTCGGTTAACTCTGTCTGGTTGTCGGCATATTCTGAAAGGCCATGTAACCCTGAATCCACATTAAGTCCAACAAGTACATCGATTTGAATGTCGGGTTGCTTCTTTAACCCCTCGTATAGCTCGCGGATTCCCGAGAAATAAAAAAAACCCACCAAAAATTTAAGCCCTTGGCTGTTTTGAATTAACTCAAGCAGTCGATCTTTCAGTTTCTTGTCTGCTGCATTGGTAATAAATGTATTCATTACAATATTCAAACACGGTGTTGGCGGATGTTGAGGACTGAGCAGTTCAAGCTTTTAGCTGAAAGCGGAATTTTGTGGCGCCTATTTCTATCAAATCGCCGTCTTTAAGCGGCTCTTTCCCGCTGACGACGTTGCCGTTTACTTTTGTGTAGCCTTCTTTCAGCTGTACCAGAAAATAGCCGTCCGGGCGTTTGGCTATCATCGCGGCCACTTCGGGCACCGAGCCGAACATGCCCGAGCCTTTTATGGGAATGCCGGCCCTTTCGGATTTTCCTATATATGTCGAAAGGGCGGTCATTTCATATTCGGATTTATCCACAAAGCCGTCGATTACCTGAAGTATCCCGGTCATGGGTTTTAATCCGGCTATTTCTTCATGGCTGGCAGGAGGCGTCGTTTGACCATGCTGTGCTTCCTTCTGGGGCTGGGAGGCGGACTGCCCCGCGGCTTGCGCGCAGGACTGCGCCGGCTGATCGTTTGCCTGCGCCGAGACGCTGAGATCCACGAAAACTATGGTGTGTTTTGCCACGCCTATCACGTCGTTGTTGCGCAGTCCGGCTTTGATTATTTTTTTGCCGTTGACAAAAGTTCCGTTGGTTGAGCCCACATCCTCGATAAAGAAAGTGTTCCCGTAACTGGCTATCTTGCAGTGATGGCTTGATACGGCGGGGTTGTCGATCACAATGTCGTTGTCGGGTTTGCGCCCTATGTTCAGAGGCGTTTTTTCAATAGCGATCTCTTTTATGACCGCGGCTCCGAATTTAAGCAGTAGTTTCGGCATAAAATTTCTCCTTCAGTTTCAGCTGTTAAACAGGCTTTTTAATGATTTCTTCCAGTTAAGCGCCGCAGTTTCCATTATAACTACGGTCACGTTGTCCGGTCCGCCGGCGTCGTTCGCTTTTGAAACAAGGGCTTCGCAGGCCGACTGCCTGTCCGGATTTTCCGAAAGAATTCCGGATATCTCGCCGTCGCCGAGCGTTTTTGAAAGTCCGTCCGTGCACAGAAGATATCTGTCTCCTTCTTCCGCTTCGGCCTGAAAGGCGTCGATTTTAACCTTTTGCCGCGTTCCCAGCGCGCGCGTCAGAATATTCTGCAGGGAGGATTTTTCCGCCTGCTGGGGGGTTATGATCCCCTTTTTTACCTGCTCCATGACCAGAGAATGGTCGGCTGTAAGCTGTTTGAGCCTGCCTTCCCGGAAAAGGTATATCCGGGAGTCGCCTATGTGCGCGATGGAAACTGTTTTTTTATTGAGAATCATTGCGCTTAAAGTCGTTCCCATCCCCTGATTCTCAGGGATATTTTTCGAGGCTTCGAAAATAATGTCGTTGGCAAGCTTGACCGCAAAAACCAGGCGGTTGGTTTCAAGGGTTAATTTATCGTCGTAGTCTGGAGGTTTTATGTTGTTTTCGTTAATGGACGCAAGCCTTTCTTTTAAGACTTTTACGGCGATACTGCTTGCAAGCTCTCCGGAATTGTGCCCGCCCATTCCGTCCGCTACCGCGGCGAGGCCCAGTTGGTCGCATACGATCAGGCTGTCTTCATTATTGTCCCTGACTTTGCCGGGATCGGTTTTATATGAAAATTCGGCTTTCAGGCTCATTTCATCTCCTCATCCGGATATATTATGGGCAGAGTTTTTTCAAAAGCCATGTTTTTGCTTTTGTCTTCTTTTTCATTCGGAGCGGCGGTTTTTTTCTGCGGCAGGGGCTGAGCGGAGGGCTTCGGCCCGGCTGCCGGCTGAGGAGCCGGAGCCTTTGCCTCGGGCTCAGGTTTGGGCTTAACGTCTTCCTGAGGCTTTGTTCCCGGCGCCGGCTGTTTCGGCGCTGTGGGTTCAACGATAAGCGGTATCGTGGATTCGGGTATAGACGCTTTGCCGGATGCCGCTGAGATAAACGGCTTTTCAATGCCGGCTGCGGACGGCATCTTCGTAGCAGGGGCGGATTCCTTAGACTCAGCGGAAGAGACTGTCCCGCGGAGCGGGGCGGATTCCTTAGACTCAGCGGAAGAGACTGTCCCGCGGAGCGGGGCGGATTCCTTGGACTCGGCGCCTTTGACAGGAGAGACGGTTGGTTTTGAAGTCTGGATTATGCCGGTCAAAGGAGGTCTTTCAATTGAAAGCGGCACGGAGGCGGACCCGCCGAGTTGTGTGGCGGGATTGCCTGTTTGGGCTGTTCCGCCGAGAGGCGCGGGTTTTGAAGTCTGGATTATGCCGGTCAAAGGAGGTCTTTCTATTGAAAGCGCGGGGGATTTAGCTTCAGCGGGCGGTTTCGCCTGCACCGCGGGATTTTGAGCGGACGCGAGTGTAATTTTGGGAGCTGAAGCAGGCGGTTTCTGCAGGGGAGGTCTTGCCGCAGCCGGAACGGCCGGCTTTGTCTGCGGAGGGGCTGTTCTTTGGGGCGGCGGGCTTTTTACCGCAGGCCTGGCCGAAGGTATTGCCTGAGCCGTTGCCGGCTTTGTCTGCGGAGAAATATTTCCTGTTTGTGGATTAGCCGCGGCGGGCTGCGTTTGAGGCTTTGCCGAAGGCGGAGGCATTTCCCTGCCTGAAAGCAGGGCATTGATATCAGCCGCCATTTCCCCCGCCTTTTGATAGCGCTCGTCCGGGTTTTTCTTAAGCGCCCTGTCTATTATCGTTTTTATCCCTTCAGGCATATCGGGTCTTATGGAAAGCGGATCCGGATAAGGGTCGCTCGCTATCTGGAAAAACAGCGTGCCTATGGATTCCCCCCCCTTCCATGGCCTTTCTCCGGTCAATAGTTCATAGAGCGTTACGCCCAGCGAAAATATGTCGGATCTGCCGTCGACCTTTTTGCCGGCTATCTGCTCAGGGCTCATATAATAAGGAGTGCCGAGCACGGTTCCGGTGGCTGTTTTTGAAGATTCCTGTATTCTTGCGATTCCGAAATCGGTCACCCGCACGGAGCCGTCTTCAAGGAGCATTATGTTGGCGGGTTTTATATCTCTGTGGATTACTCCCTGTTTATGGGCATAATCCAGCGCATCCGCCACTTTTGCGATATATTCTAAAACCTTTTCAACGGGAAGCAGGGCGTCCTTTGCCGCCCATTTTTTAAGGTCGTCGCCTTTGAGAAGCTCCATGGCGATATACGCCATTTCCTGCTCCTCCCCGGCGTCAAAAATCTTGAGTATGTTCGGATGCGAAAGATTGCCGGCGGCCTGGGCTTCCCGGAAAAACCTTATTTTTACTTCCTTTAGGGTTTTTTCGTCGATATCATCCTCAAACCGCATGGTTTTTATGGCTACGGTTCTGTTTATTTTCGGGTCTTTGCCGAGATAAACTATGCCCATCGCGCCTTTGCCGAGTTCTTTTTGTATTTCATACCGGCCTAGGGTCGGCGCCATGGTGGAGCCTTCCATTATTACAGTGGCTTCCCTGCCTTTTCCGAGCGAAGTGCCGAATACGGCGCCGTCCGCCGCCTTCTTAAGCATTTCGATCTTTTTCTGAATGTCCTTGTACTTTATATCCCTTACCGCTATGTGCTCGTAGACCGCCACCGCCTTGTTGAACTGGCGCTTTCTTTCAAAATCCAGCCCCAGATTGTAAAGAAGGTCGGTCATAGTGTTGTCGAGAGGGCATATCCTGAATTTTTCAAAAGCCAGGTCAAGCATTCCCTGTCCCTGAAAGGAGAGCCCCAGCATTTTATTGGTTTCGATCGCGGAGGCTTCCACAAGCTCCTTTTTCTTTTCCGTGACCAAAAACCGTTTTGAGGTTATTATGGTGTAACCGGCGGCAAGCAGAAGCACGGGATAGGCGGCTTTGAGCCACTGGTCTTTTGCGGTGAAAAAATATATCCCGGCTCCGGCGATTCCCGCCAGCAGCACGGCCGTTACTGCCGCCCCCATAAGCGCTTTAAGCCTTGGAAGGGCGAAGGTTATAAACAATCCAACGAAAATGAGAAGAAGCAGTTCCGCCTGGAACGCCCACGGCGGCCTCAGCATGAATTTTTTATGAAGTATGTTTTCCACTACGGTGGCCACTATTTCCACGCCGGGGAAATTATGCGCCACGGGCGTTACATAAAGAGTGCCGACTCCCACGGCGGTCGGGCCGATAAGGACTATTTTATTCTTAAAAGCCTCGGGCGCGACCTTGCCGTTGAGCACGTCGAAGAACGAATAATATTGGAAAGTGTGGTCGGGGCCGTTGTAGGATATCATCATTGCCGAAGAATTATCGGTCGGAATCTCCGCCTTTCCTATTTTTACCGTTTTCCCGGGCGTTACGCCCGTGTCAGCCGTTTTTACCGCGTTGAAGCTTCTTAATATTTCGGCGGCGAATGAAGAATAGAAGCTTTCGTTATACACGAGAGCAAGATATTCCCTGCGCACCGTGCCGTCGACGTCGGGATAGATGTTCACGTGGCCCAGACCCGCGGCGGAGGAAAGCAGGGTCTCAAGCGGTATTATGGCCTGGTTCGCCTCAAGCGGGGCGGATTCGTTCGCGCCCGCGGCCATAGGCATGGCAAAACTTCCGGCCTTTTCCGGCATCGGAGCCGGACTTCCTCCCATGGATTCTCCCGCGACGAAATACATGGGCAGCACGATATTGCCGGCGGAAGCTATGGCGGAGGCGAGTTTTGAGTCGTTGTCAAGACGTATTTTCGCCTCATCCATGGCTTTAAGGAACGCGGAGTCCTTAGACGCTTCTTTTATGCGCCTGGCGGCTATCATTTCCGAATAAGTCTGCTTAAGGGAGTCTATTTCAAGCAGGCCCGGATTTTTTTCGGCTTCGGAAAAAAGAATGTTAAGGCCGATCACGGCCGGTCTGGAGTTCTCGGACGAAAGCAGGGCGAGAATTTCGGCTATTTTGGTTCTCGGCCACGGCCATCTGCCTATTTTCGCGAGGCTGTCGTCGTCTATCGCTATTACGGCTATTTCATTGCCTATTCCCGCCCCGAGTTTTATTTTTGACCGCAGGTCGTAGAATTTAAGTTCGGCTGTTTCCAGAAAATAGCCGCCTCCCAGATACAGCAGGATAAAAACCGCAGTGAGCAGGAAGCCGTAAAGCATATCGGAAAGAAAAAACTTTTTCATGAAAATCTCCTTTCGGTTTTTGACGTTCGCTGCCGGCCGTTTATCAGCGAAAATGCGGACAGAATAAAGGTGAACAGTCCTATGATCAGCAGCCGGCCGTCCTGCGCGATGCCCCTGCCGAAATTAATGAAGGGCAGGAGCAATGCGTTTTCCCATGCCTGTTTTTTAATTCTGTCGGAAACAGCCTGCGGCATATCGGGCTTATTGATCTGAACGGCTTGCGTCTCCTGCTGAGCATTCTCATCCTGTAATTTAACCGGATTCAACCGCCCGTCCGAATATTGTTCGAGCACCAACTGTATATCCCCGTATGCGCCGGTCGCCGGCTGTCTGACGGCCGGGGTTTTTACCGGCGCCGCATGCAGTTCGTAATATAATTTAGTCCGTTCTCCTACTATGATTTTTACGGAGGAGCTTGCGGAATACAGATATGACATTGTCATGGCGAGCGCTATAAAGACAAACGGCTTTGTTAAGAACGAAGCCGGGCCGCTTGGTTGATTAAAGCCCATAAAAATCGCGGTGAAAATGAAAAAGACGGAGCCCGCGAGAAAGATCTGATTTCCATGTCCGGTCGAGCCGTTTTGAAGAGTCTTTCCGAATTGCCATGCCAGAAAAGCGGCCAGAAGGGTCGTGAGGATCCCCAGCCATATGCCGGGATGTTTTTTCTCCGGCGATTGCGGCGAAAATAATTGATTCGAAAGCAGCAGCAGTATCGCCGCGTATATGAGAAAGGAGTCTTTGGAGGAGATACTGCCTAAAGCGTTCGCGCACAGAAAAAAGGCGTGCGCCAGCGGAGGCATTTGTATGGTTTTTTCCGCCGCGCCGGAAATAAAAAGAATGAACAGATACGCCGCCGTCATCGCGAAATAATCCCGCGGATAATTTATGCCTCTGATGAAAAATGCGCGCGTCAGCAGGCCTGCCGCAAAGATCATGGCGGCCATGGGCAGAACAAAGTCGTAGGAAAAAGGATTCACTCCGTGTCCCGAGGACATGCATCCAAGGAGAAGAAAAAACGGGCCGGCGGCAAATATCAGCGACAGGTGAAACATTGTTTTCAACAGGCCCGCCGGTTTTGCGGCGATTTTCCCCGCCGCGGCGTTTTTTAGGGGACTGGAGATGGTTTCTTCCTGAAAAACCGGCTTTGCCGCGGCGGCGTCTCCCGCGGCGCTTCGCGGGGCTTCCTGCGTCTGCTTTTCGGCCAGCCTGATAAGATTTTCTTTTTCATGTTCCCGCTGTTTTTTTGTTTCAACGGACTGAATGCGCTCCGTCACCATGGGCATCTCTATTTCTCTTATGCGCGTGGATTCGCTGGGCAGCAGGCGGTCTTTTTTTTCCAGCGCGTCCAAAACTTCGTCGGCCGATTGAAATCTGAATTCCGGTTTCTTGCGCATCATTTTTTCTATTATTTGCGCCGTCCACAGCGGGATGTCGGGCCTTATTATTACTATATTGGGCATGGACTCGCTTATATGCTTATGCACCACTTCCATCGAAGTTTTTCCGTCAAAAGGGTATTTCCCTGTTAAGATGTAAAAATAAGTGGCGCCCGCGGCGTAGATGTCCGCCCTGTGGTCCACCCTTTCTCCAAGCCCCTGTTCCGGAGCCATGAAATAACATGTGCCCACCATCTCTCCGGTCACCGTCAATTGCTTGTCCTCATGCACGTTTCTGGCGAGTCCGAAGTCCACGATTTCGGGAATTCCGTCCTCCGTCACGAGTATATTGGACGGCTTTATGTCCCTGTGTATTATGGACTTGGCATGCGCGGCTGAGAGCCCTTTAAGCACTCCCGTTAATATGGAGGTGGCTTCTTCCACGGACAAGGGGCCCTTTTTTGCGATTATATCCGCCAGATTTGCGCCTTCGATATACGACATTATCATATAGTGAAAGCCCTTATCTTCGCCTATGCGGTATATGCGCAGGATGTTGGGGTGGTCCAGTTTTGAAGCGGATCTGGCTTCGCGCAGGAAGAATTCAACGTAGCGTTTGTCGCTTGCCAGACGGGGAGAAAGCACTTTCATGCATACCGTTTTATCCAAAGCGATATCAACGGCCTTATAAACGGTGCCCATGCCGCCGGAGGCTATTTTTTCCAGTATTTTACAGCCGCCCAGTTCGGTGTTTATCAGCAGGTTATGGTGTGTAGACTCATCCATTATTACAATTTGTTCCCCATCCGCCGGTCTTTGATGAAGATGCTTCCCTTCCTGTTTTCAAGCCCCTTGGCGTATTGTTTGACTTCGGCGGCGGTTTCCACGATATTGGCATAATGCACGTTCGTTCCGCTTTCTATGTTGACCAGGGCTATGGACAGGGTCATTATCGGAAAATTTCTGCTCAGGTTTTTTCTGTCGGTGGTCGTAATGTATCCGCGCTGCGTGTCGCCCGCGTCATAGAACGAAGGGATCGTTTTGTCGAATTCTTCGGCGACGGCCCGGGATATGCGCTCTGCGGCCTGCGTGCCGGACATGAAAACGAAATCGTCTCCGCCCACATGTCCGATAAAAAGTTCGGCGTCCGGAAACGCCGCCGTCTGTTTTGCGAGGATCTCGGCGATTTTTACTATTACCGTGTCGCCCCGCGCGTAGCCGTATACGTCGTTGAAGGCTTTGAAATTATCCGCGTCTATGTACGCGAATGAAAACGGCGCCGCGTGTTTGAGCCGTTTATAAGCCTCTTCTTCTATCGAGGGGCTTCCGGGCAGTCTGGTCAGGGGATTTATGGATACGTCCGTTGTTTTTCTTTTCAGGGTGCGCTTAACGCGGGCTCTGAGCTCCCTTGCGTCGAACGGCTTTGTGATATAATCGTCGGCTCCCATGTCCATGCAGGCTACTTTAGCTTCGGTTTCGGACACTCCGCTTAATATTATCACCGGTATATGCCGGGTCTGCTGATTTTCCCTCAGATGCCGGCATACGGCGTATCCGTCTATGCCCGGCATTTTAAGGTCAAGCAGCACTATGTCCGCCTTGTGGCCGGATACGAGGGAAAAAACTTCCTCTCCGCTTTTGGCGGGCAGCACCGTGTATCCGTCTTTTTGGAAAATAACGGATACAAGCATCGCTACGGCTGGATCGTCGTCAGCCACGATAAGAGTCATTGGTTGTTTATGCAAGCCGGCTCCTTTTATTCCGTTCAGCTTCCCTATATTTTTATTCTCAGCAAGTCCCGCGCTATAATGACCGAAGCGGGCAGGCCGGCGCGTTTGCCGGCCAGATGCGGTTCCGCCTGCGGAGATATATGGGAAAGCAGCGTTTTTTCCGAGTTTGACAGGCGCGCGAGTTTCAGCGCCTGCTCAAATGTCATATGCACGGGTTTCGGCTGGAAATTATACCAGGTGCAGTCCGCTATCAGCACGCTGCTTTTTTTTGCGAACCCGGCAAGACTGTCGTCGTAAAAACAGTCCCCGGTGTAAGTTATCGATTTTCTTCCGCAGTCAAGCCTGTAGGCTAATGCCGGTTTTGAATGAACCGCGTTTTTTGCGCGCAGGGTCCAGTTTTTTCCCCTTAACTGCTTTGTTTCGCTGAGTTCAATTATATTAAGTTTATATCCTTCCGGATTAAGGTAGGGATTGAACGCCTCCGCCAGTTTTTTTAAAAGTCTCTTTATTCCTTTCGGGCCGGCGATCGTAAGTTTTTTGTTTTTCGGCGCAAAGTCATAATGGAATAAAAAGAGCAGAGACAGCAGATCTATAAAATGGTCGATGTGGAAATGGGTCAAAAATACATGGCTGATATCCGATATCTTAAATCCGGCTTTGGCAAGATTTCTGAGATTGCCCGAGCCCAGATCAAAAATGAGCGCTTCTTCTCCGATCTTTACGGCGTATCCGGAAGGGTTGCGGGCATAACCCGGGATGATTTTTTTTGAGGGAGCCGGCCATGGCGCATAGGATCCGGAACCCAGCACCGTAAGCTCTAGTTTATTTTCCATGTATACATTATGCACATTTTTGGTATAATAATACAAATAGCAAAAACCCGCTGGGAATAAGGGAGGATACGAATATGCCTGACAAGGGATTTAAAGTCGCGCAGGATGTGGGATTTCTTCAGGTGTCGCCCGAATCGGAAATACACTTTTCCATAGATGAATTCCGCGGCCATAGGTATGCCAGCATCCGCAAATTTCTCAAAAGCGAAACTTACAGCGGGCCCACGCATTCGGGGGTCACGCTTAATGTTCCGATACTGGAGGGCGTCATTGAAGTGCTGGAAAAGCTTCCCAAACAGCCAGAGACCCTCGCCGATAAGGAACTGGGCCGTTATGCGAAAAGACCGGGTCTGGAGCTTGTCGCCAGAATAACCATCTATAAAGATAACACCGGAATAGATCTGCGCGAATGGCAGGACGACGTGGCGTATAAAGGCTGGACGAAGAAAGGCATACGTCTGCCGTATGAGCATCTTGAAAAAATAGTCGGCTTTCTTAAGGTTATGAAGCAGGCTATGGCCGCCAAAGCATAATAAAGACGGTAGACGGAAGAAGGTAGAGGGTAAACGGGAAAAATAAACACAAAATTTATATCCGTTTTTGTTTGACCGCCTTTTTTAACTGTCCGATCTTTTCTTTGCCATCTGTCTTCTTACGGCCGTTTTGCCCCTTCTGCTTTTGCTTTTCCGTCTACCGTTTACCTTCTTATTATTTTATATTCCGCAGAAAACTTTTCAGTAAATTTTTCCCCTGTTCTATTACTTCCTTTTTTATTCCGGATTGGTTTATCACCGAAGCTATATCAATTTTAACATTAGGGTCGGAAACCGTTCCTTTGACCGTCATAGTCACGGGGTCCGGCATATTTATGCCGGAGGCCGGAAGAAGCCGGACCTGTATTTTCATGTCCAGGGTTTCCCTGGGGAGATTTATTATTCCGGAGGAATTTACTTTTACTGTTTCCGAATCCAGCGAAGATTTTATTATTTTCATCACGCCGTTCTGAAACTCATATTTTCCTTCCATGAGCGAATAGGGCATATCGTCAAAATTCGGAAGCATTTTTATTTTCGTCGTCCGCAGGGCTTTTTGGATCGTTATGACGGGGAATAGAAAAACTTTTGCCGCCGGGTTGTTTTGGGCGAAGTCCGAAAGATCATAAAGCCGTCCTCCGTTCACGGTAAATGAAGCTTTGCCTGAAATGCGTTCCAGCGAGGGGGTTATGTTTTTTAGATCGCACTGCAGAGCCGCGTTGTCGCCGGTGAAATTGGGATGCGTTATTTTATGTATTACCGCGCTGCCCTTGACGGCGAAGTCTTTGGCTGATTGCCGGGCGGCGGGTCTGCGCCTTCCGGCTCCTTGCCCTGATGCCGATGCCGCCGTCTTGTCGTCGGATGACGGGGACTGCGCCATGAGCGTTTTAAAGCCCGCCAGATCAAGAGCCGCAAGTTCCGCTGAAAAGTTTATTTTCGGAGAATTCATGAAATCCGAAACGGCGAATTCCGCGTTAAAATCCGAATTCTGCAATTTTCCGGAAACATCCGGCATTTTAATCGTCCGGGGATTTGCCGATAAATTGCCTGAAATTTCCGAAAGTTCAATGTCCGAATAGCGGGCCCTTGCGTCCGTAACCGCGAATTCGCAGGAGTAATCCGTCTTGTCCTTCAAAATCGCGAGGCTTATCCTGCCTTCGGCTTTGCCTGCGGGCTCATACTGCTTGAGATCGGGCATTATTTCGGCGGCGTCTTCAAAGCGCAAAGCCGCTTTCACGGAAAGACGCGTTTCCGTCCGCGGGCCGGCCATGGAGATATTCGACGAGATTTCAGCCGTTGTCCCGCCGAATTTTACTTTCAGCCGGCTTATTTTTATTTTCCCCGGCGTTATTTCAGCGTTCCCCGAGAACTTAACGGCGGGTATTTTAAGGTTTTTGGGGACCGAGGGGAAACGTTGGGCTATATCCGAGGAATCGGCTTCCGGCAGAGCCGCTTCAAATTCCGAGATCTTCAGCCGATAGCTGATTTCCGGCGCCCATGCGAATATGCCGGAAATTTTCGCCGCGGCCGGGCCCGCTACGACCGAAAGGGATTTTATTTCCATATAATCCCCGCGCAGTTTGAAGCTGGAATCCGCCTCTATCCCGGGAAGAAGCACCACTCTGCGGGGGAGGGTCGGGAAAAGCTTTCTCAGCGACGTCGAGTTGAAAGGCTCTATTTCCAGCTTTGCCGAAACGTCGGGTTCGGTGAAATTCCTGATCTCGCCCGACATAGACGCGGAAAGCTTTTCCCATGAGGTCCGCAGACTCTTTATTTTCGCGGAGAAATCCGCCGCGGTTTCTCCTGATAAATTCATGTCAAAAATAGTTTTTACAGGCAGAGTCCCCTTAAACAGCGGGGATTTCACGTTGAGGCTGAATTCCGTTTCGACGGCGAACGGTTTTGTGAGCGATATGTCTCTGGCGCGGAGATAAAGATTTGAAACCGTATATCTTGACGCCGACGCGGGATCGTCGTATACGACCGCTGAATTTTCAAGCAGAAGTTTTGAGATATGGACGGAAACGGCGCTTCCCGCTTTTGTTTTTTCCTGCGGCTTTTCCGCGGGTTTTACCCCCGGCGCCGGTTCCAGGATATCCGAAAAATTATACGTCCCCCGCTTGTGCTGTCTGATATACACGAAAACTTTATCGGCGGCAAGCGAGTATATTTCAACGCGTTTTTGAAAAAGCGGCTTTAATTTGGGCTGGATTCGCAGGGATTGCGCTTTTATGAATTTGCCTTTTGAAAAATCGGGGGATTCCGACACGGCTATGCCTTTTAAGTCCAGGGACATCTTTTTTAGGCTGAATGACGCCGATTCAAGCGTCACTTCTCTTTTAAGCGCGCGGGAAATTTGCTCCAGAGCCAGCGTTCTTATTTTTTCGGGAGGCAGGTATATCTTTATAAATACGGCGGCGATGACTGCTGTTAAAACAAAAATTCCGGCGCTCCATGCCAGTATTTTTATCAATGTTTTCATACCGTAAAAATTATACAAATTTTATCGGCGTGAAACGCGGGTTTTTTAGAACCCCCGGTCACAGTTTTTTGTGTTTCCAGATAAGCATCAATACCGATACGGAGGCAAGGGAAAGCAGGAGGATGAACCAGAAAGTCAAGGGATGGTGCTGAAGCGGGATCGGCACGTTCATCGAGAAAACGCTTACCACCAGCGTGGGCATCATTATTCCTATCGTAATAATATTGAGCGTTTTCATCAGGATGTTTAAATTATTGCTTACTATTGAAACCCGCGCGTCCATAAGGCTTGCCAGAATATTGGAGTAAATTTCAGCCTGTCTGTAGCACTGCGTGTTTTCTATTATTATATCATCAAGGTATTCCAGGCTGCTTTCTGAAAAGCCTATTTTCGCCGCGTTATGCTTCAATTTTTCAATGGCGAATCCGTTGGAATTGATCGCGCTTAAGTAATAAACAAGGGATTTTTCAAGGCTGAAAAGATTAAGCAGATACTTGTTTTCCATGGAAATGCTTATTTTGCGCTCGATTTCGTCCGAAATCATGTTTATAATCTTAAGGTGGTCCAGATAGTGGTATATGGCTCCCGATATCGACCGCAAAAAGATATCATGAATGGTTTCAAGGGAATTGAAATATTTGATGAAAAGCGGAATATCCTCGGATATAACTATGACCAGTTTTTCTTTATAAAGGAAAAGGCCCATTGAGGCGACCTTGAACAGGAACTGATCTTTTCCGGAATAATTTTTAGGCCTTTTAAAAATAAGGGCAAGATGGTCTGTCTCGAATTCCATGCGGGAGGGCTCGTCCGGGTCCAACGCCGAGCCGAGCGTATGCGAGTCTATTTTTAATTCATTAATAAGATGCTGCTTTTCTTTCTCGTCGGGATTGGCGTAGACCCAGACCAGAGACTGCTCTTCTCCGTCGGGAACAAGTTTGCGTTCGGATATTTTATATTTTGTCAGCATTTTTTAGCCCCGCAATTTATGGAGGCATTTTCAAGTATAGCAACTATTGTTTCCCTTGGATATCCTTCTATTTCCCACAGCCGTATCGTTTCGTCGGCGTTGGCCGCTATCCTGCTGATATCCAGCGGCTTTATGCCCGCGGATTCAAGGCAGACCGGAGCTCCTATCTTTTTAAACCACTTTTTCAACGCCTCTATGCCCAGAGCCGCGGCTTTATTGTCGTCGCGGGACTTGACCGACATGACTTTTCGGGCAAAGCGGGCGTATTTTCCGGCGCCCTTGGAGGCAAACTGCAGTTTGAGCCATGCCGGTATTATTATCGCCAGCCCCGCTCCGTGCGGGATGTCGAAAATGGCGCTTAGGGAATGCTCTATGGCATGGTTGATAAAAGAAATTCCGCCCAGCCCGGCGGCGGGAAGGCCGTTTAAGGCGAGAGAGGAAGCCCACATCATCGCCGCCCGCGCCTCATAGTCTTTCGGATTTTTAAGAATTCTTTCCGCGCTGGTTTTTACCGCGCGCATAAGGCCTTCGGCTATTTCATCCTGAACCGGGGTTTCCGCGTCGGAAGACGTAAAATAGCCTTCCATGACATGAGCCATGGCGTCTATCGCTCCGTAAGCGGTATGGCTGGCTGGAACGGTGAAGGTCGTTTCCGGATCCAGGATCGAAACTTTCGGAAAAAGATGTCCGGATATCGCCGAGTATTTCTGCATGGTTTCTTCGTTCGTGACCACGCATCCGCAGTTCATTTCGGAGCCCGCGGCCGCCAGAGTAAGCGCCGTCACCACCGGCAAGGCTCCGTTTATTGAGCTTTTGCCGGTAAAGAAATCCCATGGATCGCATTCCGCTTTGACCCCCGCGGCTATTGCCTTGGCCGTATCTATCGAACTGCCTCCGCCTGCGGCAAGAATAACGCCGCAATTGTGTTCTCGCGCCGTTTCTATGCCTTGTTTCACGTGAGAAAGCGTAGGATTGGGCTGAACTCCGCCGTGTTCTATCATCTCAACGCCGGCCTCTTTCAGGCTTTTGGTTATCGTTTCGTAGGCGCCGTTTGCTTTTATGCTTGAGCGGCCGTAGACAAAAAGAGCCTTTTTGCCCCACTCGGAAACATGTTTTCCGGTCTGAGCGATGACGCCTCTGCCGAAAACTATTTTGACGGGGTTTCTAAAGATGAAATTCTGCATAAATGTTCCTAAAAACCACTATTAATATATTAAACCCTTGATTCCTAGGTCAAGAAATCCCGTCCAAGATCAGGCAGGGAGGGCAAAAAAATGCCCCGCGTTTTGCGCGGGGCATTTAAGATTTAATTCGGACCGTGTACTAATTGCCGCCGCAGCAGCAGGATTTTTTCGTGGTTGTCGTCGTTGTGCCGCATGTCGTGGGAGTGGTTTCTGTTGTTGTCGTTGTTGTCGTAGTCATGGGCTTTCCGCAGCATGTCGGGGGAGTCGCGGGCGTCGTGTTATAGCTCTTCGGCTTGCAGCCTGTCGGATTCGTTGCGCAGTAATATATGGTTTTTTTCATTTGAGCCTCCTTGGAATAAGACCCTTAGGGATCTCGTTAAATTATACCATAAGAAAGCGCTAATTTTTGTAGAATTGTAAATATCATGGCGGAAAATCTCAAGGTATTGCAGCTGACGGAAAGCTTTAACTGGTCCGGCGGAGCCGCCCAGATTCTGGCTCTTTCCAAAGGCCTTAAAGATAAGGGCGTTGATGTCGCGATAGCCTGCCCCGAAGGGGGCGGGCTTTGGTCAAAGGCCCGCGATGCCGGAATAAATGTTTTTGATTTTAGGCCTTCGCAGGATTATGATGTCGGGTCGGCTTTGAAAATTTCCGGTTTTGTAGCGTCCGAAAAAATCGCCGTAGTGCATGCTCATCATCCCAAGGCGCATGCGGTCGGGCTCATGTCTAAGTTTTTTGTTTCAAAGAAGCCGGTTTTCGTGGTTTCCCGCCGGGTCTCGCATCCGATGCGGTTTTTTAATCCGTTCAGCAAATGGAAATACTTAAGCCGCAAAATAGACGGCTACGTGGCGGTCGCCGAAGCGGTGGGCGCAATACTCGCGGAGTTCGGGATACCGCGGGAAAAGATTGAAATTATTTACAGCGGAGTGGACGAAAACAGGTTTTATCCCCGCCAGCCGGACAAAAAAATAATCTCAGGGCTCCGCCTGCCGGCGGGCGTTCCGGTTATAGGGATAATAGGAAATTACAGCCGGGACAAGGGGCAGGAGATTTTTTTCAGGTCCGCGGCGGATGTCTTGGGGCGCGGCATAAAAGCGGTGTTCGTATCCGCCGGCCGGGACACCGATTCCGGCCGATTGCGCGCTTTCGTTAAAGATCTGGGACTGCGGGACGATGATGTCCGTCTTCTGGGATTTCGGGAAGACGTTCCGGAAATAATTTCGGTCCTTGATATCAGCGTAAACGCCGCGGTGGGAGGCGAGGCGCTGTCGGGTTCCATGAGGGAGTCTCTTGCCATGTCCGTGCCGGTCATCGCAAGCGATTTGGCGGGCAACAGCGAGCTTATAAAACCGGGTTTGACCGGCGGGCTTTTTCCTCCCGGCGACTGGAAGGCGCTTTCGGAGCTTATCGTCAAGTTCACGGGCGACAGGCGGACCGCTCTTGCCATGGCCGCAAAAGGGCTGGAGTTCGTAAGGGAAAATCTTACGGTTTCAAAAATGGTTCAAAAGACGCTGGATTATTATTTGCGCCTGGCGGCCGCCCGACGGCTTCCCCCCTCCTGATCCATGGATATGGAGTAATCTGTTTAAGCAACGGACGCCCGGAAAATGTTATACTTGATGAATATGAGAAACTTTATGAAAAATTATAAATTTGCGGTTGTCGCGGTTCTTTTGCCGGCCGTGTCTTTCATCGCCTGCTCCGGCAAATCTTCGTCCGTCGGCGCCGATGCGAAAGAAAATTTTTACTTTTCCCTCCCCACTCCCTCGGGCTCTGTTCTTGATCTGAATTCATTCAAGGGAAAGCCGGCGCTGGTTTTCTTCTGGTCCATAAACTGCGGTTACTGCAGGCAGGCCATGCCGTATCTTGAGCAGATTTATGGAAAATACAAAAGCCGGGGTTTTTCGGTCATCGGAGTAAATGAGGATCCTTCCGATACGCCGGTGCTGGAGGCCATGAAGTTTTTTAATATAACTTTTCCCGTTGTTATCGATTCAAACGGCGGTGTTTTTGAGAAGCTCGGCATGCGCGGCGTTCCTATTATTTTAGTTCTTGATAAATCCCTGGCCATAGAAAAAAAATGGATGGGCTACCATCCTTCCTTCCATCCGGAAATAGAATCTTCAATAGAAAAATTATTAACCATCTGAAGCTGCTGCTTTCCCTCCAAATGCGGCCGTTTATTCGTAATTCTTTACATTTCTGCGATATACTATCTCAAGTATCCGCACCACATTCCCGACAACACGGTAAATTACGCGGTAATCGCCGATTCTAAGCCGTCTATGTCCCGATAATGAGCCGCTCAGAGGCTTGCCGTATTTGTCTGGAGCGGTAGTCAATCTGGTTTCTATTGCCTTGCTTATCCGCGCTTTCATATCGGCCTGGATATTGAATATTCCAGCCTGCGCGTCATGGTGGTATTTTAATGTGAACACTTTTTATTCCGCTTTCTCGGCTGGTTGCCCCAAAACTCTATATGGGTAAGCGCCTTTTTATCGTCCCACGCGGCATCGCGTTGTTTGGCGGTCTGAAGCAGGTCTTCGTCTTCCTCAAATTCAATGGCCTTTTTAAGCAGGTCGCGGACTTTGAGGGATAACGAAATCCCTGATATCCTGGCCGATGCCATAATCATGTCATATACGGGTTGTTCGATTGAACATATTATTCGCGGTAATCTCATATAGCCTCCTGATATTAGTGTATCACATGTGTATCATTGTGTCAAGGGCAAAAATTGTTTTGTGGAGGCGCGGAAATAAAGAGCGGAAGGCAGGCGGCAATCGGTAATTTTCAGCCAAATCCCGGCTTTCGAATCCCTACGCGAGACAAGCAGTTGTCCCGCTCCCTTATTTTTGCTGAAGCAAAAAAATGGCGGAGAGGGAGGGATTCGAACCCTCGGTACGCGTTTACACACGTACAACGGTTTAGCAAACCGTAGCCTTCAGCCGCTCGGCCACCTCTCCGCAAAACAACTATACTGTTTCGAAAGTAGACAACGTGTGAATAAATTTTCGTCCTTTGCCTGTTTTAAGAAAAAGTTCCCGTTTTAACGCCAGATTTTTATTAAAAAATGATTCGCTGTGAATTAATTCGTACGGAACAAAAGATTTTGTTGATTTAACCTTTCCGCTATTATGATATGCAATTCTTTGATTTAGATTTTTCGTGCAACCAATATAAATTTTTCCATTTTTTATGCTTCTTAAAATATATATTTGCCACATGCAGTATTTTTTTCGCCTCTCCACACTTCTTCGGCGAGCCCGCCTTTGCTGTAGTGGCGGGCAGCCGCTCGGCCACCTCTCCGTCTTCGCTGAACTGCGGATGCTGAAAGTATACAAAATATCGCAAAAAACAAAAAACAATAGAATACACTAAATCTGATTATGAGCTGCTTGCTGAAACAGACAATTTACATGGGCGGCTGTCTGGGCCTGCCACAAAGCATATATTGAATAGGCAGTATTATAATTATGATGACAAAAAGTTTGAGCGTCTTAAAGATATATCTGTTGCGGCGCAAGATTCTATCTTTCACATTCAGCCATGATATATTTGATTTTTGCTTTAAGTTTGTGGGAAAATTTCCTGTCAATCAGCATCTTTTCCAATGGCTCGCGGAGTTCTTCAAAGGAATATCCTTCCAAAAATCGGAAAATATCTGATATCCATTGACGTGTGGTGCGGTTTGAAGGCGTGCGGTATAATTCATGAATCAGGGGGGGCAAGAGCAGTTTTCGTGTATTCATGTCATTCATGCCTCTTAAAAGCTCTTGCTTAAAGTGAACCTCGCCGATTGTCGCAGGGGGCGGCAATTGCTTGAAAAAATTGACTAATTCCTCAGATGCCCGCATATTCCCAGATACAATCAGCGCTCTGAGGCCTGATATTGCGGCACGTTGCTCGCTCGTGTCCGAACTTTTTAATTGCGCCGCGTGCTTATCCACAGACAGATTTTTCCAATCTATACTGCTGATTTTATCCTCCAATACAGCCGCTTTTAACGAGTCCAGATTAAATTTGCCTGTTTTGCCTGCGTGTAATAATTCGCGTTCAAGAGCGCCGTCCATGGGTATTTCCATGCATTCAACCGCATCAAAGCTATCGCATGCTTTTTGCCCGCCTGAAAATTTCTTGCTGTCTATCAATTCCTGGCAGGAAGCGTAGTTTGAATTTTCCAAAAGCTCATCAATATACGGCTCAAACGCATTGTCATTCAGGCAAATGCCGAATTCTGTCGGCTCTCTGATGATTATTGGGAAAAACTGATTACAGTTAAAACAAATCCGTTCTAATTCGTCCTCTTTATCAGTCATTTTGGCTATCCGGCATCTTTACGGCTGAAAGATCGGCTCGTTTTTGACAGCATTTAAGCATTCATCAAAGGACAAGTCAGTGTGTATCTCCCGCCATTTTTCCGTGTGTCTCATATATGAAAGATTGAAACATCCATTCCCGATATACTCCATGCGGGCAAACTTGGATTCAAAATATGGCAAAATCGCATTCGGGCCGGGACATGCGTATTTGGAACAAAAATAGAAGTAATTCTGACGCCATTTGGAGTAAATGTCAACGATATAGTTGAAACGCGCATTCTTGCGAACAGGTTTGATATGTCCAGGCTTTAAAATCGTGTCAATAATCTTGGCCGACCTGTCATTAACCTCCCGCTTAATGTTACACGGCACTTTTTGCTTTTTAGGATTGTATACCCAAGTCTTTTGCCACACCATCATTCCTCCCCAAGTGACGGCATAGAAACATTTGAAGATTTCACTGCTTCTTATCAGCTTTCGTCCACGAATAATTATACATCTTTTGCAAAAATCTATGGGGAAAGAAAAGCGACAATGTGGGAAAAATTCCCAGCATATCTGCAAAAGTGTTATACAATCTATCTGACGGCAGAATCCCGCTGTAAAGGAGCCCCAAAATGCCATCAATAAACATCTTAGGGATTTATGTCATCATCCCTGTGACAATGCTTTTGACGATAAGCTTTTTCGTGATGTTTGCCATCCATAAAGCGGAGGCGCAGTATATAGAGTCTTTCGGACGCATTATTGTCGGACTGCTATGGATATGCGCTGGTTTGATTCTGGCCACCGGCATCTACACGATAATAACCGGAAGGCATCCGATGAAATTATTCATCCAGTATCTGTTTGCTCCGTAAGCCATGTGCGGCAGATTAAGCCGAACAATAAATCCTAAAAAAATATAGAATATCTATAAATCATAGGAGGAAACAAAAATGCCGACAAAAGTGAAACCAGCATCAAAGTTCATGGCGCCTGTCACCCCGGATGCCGTTCTAGCTGAAATCGTAGGACAGAAGCCACTGCCCAGGACAGAAATCGTAAAGAAGCTCTGGGCTTATATCAAAAAGCACAACCTTCAGGATAAGAAGAACAAAAGAATGATCAATGGCGACGAAAAGCTCACCAAGGTCTTCAACGGCAAGAAGCAGGTCAGCATGTTTGAAATGGCGAAACTGATAAGCAAGCACGTAAAATAAGCCATTGCAATCGGAACAGAAACGGCGTGCCAAAGCACGCCGTTCTTTCTGTCCGCAGAACAATCTCATGGATGATAACTTTGTCCGTTTCCGGAACAAAAATCTTATTCCTGCCTTGCTTAAAAAAGGGCGCAGTTACAGGGATATAGCGAAGAAATTCGGCATAAGCGCTTCCCGTGTCGGGGCCATAAAAAAAGAGCTCGAGGAAGAAAAAAACAGGAACGAAAAATGGGGAAATATTCCAGTCAGAGTGGTAAACAATATAAGGAATGCCTTTCACTGCGAAAGCTTTAAGGAATTTGTTGAAAAATCCCTCACAAGGGATCAAGTTTTGATGGCCAAGGGCATTGGCAAAATAGCTGTCAGGGAGCTTGAAAAGGCAGGGGCTTTCAAACATTCCCTGCCGCCGGCCATTTTGTTCGATGATGAGATTCCCAGCCCTCAATTTGTCACAAAAGCCCGTCATTACTTGAACGCTTTGCTGAATCCGGGGTCAAATGCCGAACTCAGGAAAATGGCAATGTTCATTGACCTCGTTGTAAAATCCGGCGGGAAATTGCAAGCGGATAATGCTGTCGTTCGCTCTGAAATCCCCTGCATGACAGCCCCGCAGAGGAAATGGTGCAAGGGCATTTTGAAGATTCTAAGGACTTCCAGCAGATTCCACTGGTGGTGCCCTGAGTGCGGAAAATCCGGCGTTGTCACAGATTACGCCAATTGGCCTGAACATTCACGGTAATCATAACCAACGTGGGCATGACTGTGTCGAGCGTTCCGTTAAACAGCAGAAATTCGGCTATCGCATAATCAAAGAAGCCCTGCATTTAACCACTCGCCAGAATAGCGTCCAGAATCTTGGTCAATTGTTGTATCTTGTGATATGGTCCCCATATCTTGCGTGACCCCAAATAGCCGCCACGCGTTTCAAGTTTGATACTACAACCCAATTTGCCGACTTTGTAGCCTAGAATATCATCTAAGGAAACGAAATCGTTCATACCGATTATGGTAGGTATTCTTATCACAATTCGCTTCTCTGTCACGGCAAAGGAACTCATAATGCATATCCAATTTGCCAATATTGCGAAACCACCTATCATGTAAGGCGCAATTTCATTCATAGCTTCATTAAGTTTAGCCCATGTTATTAAATTAAGAAGACCAAAAGAAATCATTGTTCCTATGCCCATCAACAAATTTACTGGTATAATCCTCCATCCGATTCCGGCACGCGTTTCCCAATAGATTTTCTTCTCATTAAGATCTCGAAACAAAAGAGATTCTATTGGTGTCAGATTGTATGGCAGTCGGTTCGTGGTTCTTGATGTGACCATCTCACCACAGAAGCGACACTTGATAGCTTCATCTTGTATCTGTTTGGAGTGCGCCCCTAAAACTGAACAAATAAGAAGGCAAGATTAGGCATGGTTTT